>NZ_FOIB01000011.1:0-300000 GCF_900111765.1 Myxococcus fulvus | reverse complement strand
TGCTGGACTTCACCCAGGTGCGCCTGGGCGGAGGTCTGCCCATCCACCGGCGGCCCGTGGACCTGCATGAGCTGTCACAGCAGGTGATTGAAGAGCTGCAGATGAGCCACCCGGAGCGGGAGCTGCGCGTGGAGTCGGACGGGGATGCCTTCGGAGAATGGGATCCGGACCGCATCGCCCAGATGCTGGGCAACCTGGTGAGCAACGCGCTTCAATACAGCCCCGCGAGCTCGCGCGTGACGGTGCGCGTGCGCGGCGAGGCGCCTCGCGTCGTCCTGTGCGTCCACAACGAGGGGCCGCCCATCCCCGACGAGGCCCGCGAGCGACTCTTCCGTCCGCTCCAGCGCGCCCGCACGGGGGACAGCAACACCGGGCGCAGCATCGGCCTGGGGCTCTTCATCGTGAAGCACATCGTCGAGTCCCATGGGGGCACCGTCGACGTGACGTCCCAGGACGGTCAGGGCACGACGTTCATCGCGCTGCTGCCCCGGCGCGCTTCGGGTCAGGGCACGAGCTGAGCGAGCCCCGCACCGCATCCCCATGCGGGCGCGGCGCCGCGTGGCTGACACGCTCAAAGACTTATCATCCACGCATCCAGCCCATAGACATATCCAACCCGAGACACCCGCTGCCCGAGGAGACTCCATGGGAACCCCAGGCGCTCCATTTCCCCAGCTCTTGTTCTTCAACTCGCTGGCCGACGCGGACCAGAAGAACATGCTGGTGGCCATCAGCTGCAACCGGAAGGCGAAGGAGTTCATCACGCCTCGACTCGCCAGACAGTTGCTTGACGAGCTCGAAGGCAAGACCTCGGGCCAGCTGGGGATCTTCATCGCCGACGAGGTGATGAAGTTCAACGAAATGGCCATGAACATGCCGGAGCCCAAGGCCCGGGCGCTCGCCTTGGGTTATGGAGACCACTTCGAGGCGTTGTTCGCCCAGGCGCTGTCGGGATGCAGCGAGCCGATGAAGCAGCGGACCCACATCTTCCGATGGAACGAAATCGAAACCGCGGAGCTGCTCGACAAGACGCGGTCCATCGAGGCCATGTACGACACCCAGCCCCGGGTCCGGCAGATGATGGATGGCGCCGCAGCCAGGTTGCTGGCCTGGCGCTGCCCCGACGTCACGCCCACTCCCAGACGCCTGCGCGCCATCCTCGACTTCATCTTCCGCGAGGTCCCCATCGTGGGGGCGTGGGGTACACCCCTCCAGGTCCGGAACATTCCCTGGCACGGGCTCATCTATCCGGCCATCAATCCACGAGGAATGAACGTCATCACCGGCCTCATCGCGGAGCTGGATGAGTGGATGGGGAAGCCCCTGCGGCATGTGCTGGTGATGCACATCACCCAGGAAGGCTCCGTGTATTGAGTCCGGGAGCCTCCCGCGGGCCCCGCCTGCGTGGTGCCCAGGGGCATGAGGGGTGCGCACGAGGGAAAGTCCGTGCAGACTCCGTGGGAAGCGCCTCCCGTGGAGTCTCCGGTGTCCGTCCTCGCTGTCCCCAAGCCGCCGCGCCGTCGTCCGGGCGCGGTCCTCGCCACCGCCGTGCTGCTCATGGGCGCCGCGCCCGTCCCCGCGAAGGAGCAGGTGCTGGGCTCGACGGGAGCCGGTTCGGGCCTCGAGGCCGTGGCCCTGCCGTGCGAGAAGGGCCAGCGCGCGCTGCGCGTTCGCAGCGGCGAGGCGAAGCGCACGGCGACGCTGTCCGCGCCCTATGACGCGCTCACGTGCGACGTGGCGAAGGCGACGGAGGGGGGCTGGGACTGGGGCGGCGGCGAGGAGTCGACCTCCTGGAACCTCCGTGTCCGGGCGGTGGACCTGCCGGGCGGGCCGACCGCGCTCCTCGTCACCCACCAGGGCGGCTTCGAGCATGTGCACCGGCAACACGCCCTGTTCGTCGCGGACGAGACGGGCGCGAGGCGAGCCTGGGAGGGCAGCGAGGGGATGGGGCCCACCTCCTCGAGCGTGGAGCTGCTGGACGGCCGGCTCTTGTTCTCGCGCACGCTCGACGTCGGCGGCGGAGAACAGGCCGATGGATGGACCCTGTCCGAGCTGCGCTGGGACGCGGAGCGCGAGAAGGTGGTGGAGAAGCCCGCCGAGGCGTGGGCCGTCATCCTCCGCACGGCGGACTCCGTGTCCGATGCCCGCGCGGCGGAGACTCCGTTGGAAAAGGCCTGCCAGGGCACGTCGCTGCTCACCGTGGACACCAACGACTTCCGGCGGCTCACCCGGGACAAGTGGGCGGTGGCCCGCTTCCACCCGTCCCGCCAGGGCGCGGAGGCGGAGCTCGGACGACTGCGCACGTGCGCTCCGGGCGCGTACCTGCGGCGCGCCCAGTAGGCCCAAGGCCCCGCTCCGTGCGAGCAGCGGGGCCCCGGCCCATCCACTACGGGCGCTGCTGCGCGAGCAGCCACTCGTAGAGGTTCGGGGAGTGGTACGTGTGGTCCGTGGCGTAGGCCCGGCCGTAGGCCGTATGCCCCACGTTCTCGTAGCGCGTCACCACCGGCGCCGACGGGGGCGAGCAGGCGTTGAGCCGCGCGATGAAGTCCGTGGCCGTCCTCCCCCAGGAGGCGTCATTCGCGCCGTAGAACTGCCAGACCTTCACGTCCGCCTGCGCCAGGTAGCACGCGTTGGTCGTCACGTTGTCCAGGTCCGGCGTCCAGATGATGCCGCCGTAGTGGGCCCCATCCGTGGGCGCGATGGCCGCGATGCGCTGCGCGTTGGCGAGCGAGAACTCCACGAAGGCGGTGGTCCCGAAGCCGCCCAGCGACAGGCCCGTCAGGTACACGCGCTTGGGGTTGATGCGCAGGCCCGCTTGCGCCACGTCGAGCAGGCGTTCGATTTGATAGGGATGCCAGCTCGCGCCGGCCTCGCCCAGCTGGGGGATGAGCACCACGAAGGACTCCGTCACCCCGTTGACGGTGAACTCCAGCGGATGGCCCGAGTTGATCTGCGCGGCCGGGCCATGGCTCAGCACCCGGGACAGCTCCGTCGTGCCGTTGCCACGCTCCCCGATGCCGTGCAGGAAGATGAGCAGCGGCCACTGACGGCTCGGGTTGGCGTCATACCCGCGCGGCAGGGACTCGTAGTAACCCATCTGGCCATTCCAGAGCTTGGGCACCGTGGTCACCCTCGGCGTGAGCGTGCGCTGGGTGACGGGCGGCGGCGTGCTGACGCGCCGGTGGGAGAGCATCCAGTGGTAGATGTTGTTGGCCGGCGGCTGCGTCGGAGACGCCCCCGAGCCGATGATCCAATGGTTCCCCGTGGCGGGACGCGTGTAGCGCGGCGCCGGGTCCGGCGCGGGAGAGCAGGCATTGAGCCCGTTCACCGCGGCATCCGTGTAGCTCACGTGCACCGTGCCGTCGTCCGCCGCGTGGAAGGTCCACACGGGCACATCCTCGGTGGCCAGCCGGCAGAGCTGCGACACGCCGTTCACGTTGTAGACGCGCCCACCCGAGAAGGGGACGATGGCGGCAACCTGGCGAGCGTTCGCGTCCGAGCGCTGCGGGAAGCTCCAGGTGTGGAACGCGCCCAGCGAGAAGCCCATCAGGTACACGCGGTCCGCGTCGGTCCGGAGGTTCGCCTTCGCCGAGTCGATCATCGCCTGCGTGAAGAAGTCCTGCCAGTCGCCGTAGTTCCCGTGGAGCTGCGGAATCAGGACGATGAAGGACTCGGTGACGCCGTTGATGTCGAACTCCAGCGGCACGTTGTCCCGGACGAGCGTCATGTTGCCCAGGACGCTCGGCAGCGACTCGGGGGTGCTGCCCTTCTCGCCGACGCCGTGGTGGAAGACGATGACCGGCCACTTGCGGTTCGGGTCCGTGTTGTAACCGCGAGGCAGTGACTCGTAGTAGTGGATGACCTTGCCGCTCGCCGTGACGGACTTCGCCGTGAGGGTGCGCAGGAAGGGCGTGCCGCTGCCGGTGCTCGGCACCACGGACACGCTCACGTCATCGGACGCGCTCGCGCCCTGGGCATCCGTCACCGTGAGGCGGAAGACGTAGGTGCCCTGCGCGAGGTTGCTCGCGACGAGCGGAGTCCAGGGGTTCTGGTACAGCCCGGCCGTGGTGGGACCGGAGACCTGCGACCACACGAAGGTCGTGGCCTGTCCCTCCGGGTCGGAGAAGGACTGCTGGAGCGCCACCGTGTTGGTGGGCAGCGGCACGGTGCGGTCGGCCCCCGCGTTCACCACGGGCGGCTGGTTCACCACCACGCCGCCGTCCTGCTCGATGACCTCGAGCACGCCCAGGTAGCCGAAGATGGCGCCGGGCTTCATCGTCACGCTGATGTCCAGCGCCCCGTTGGAAGGCACCAGGTTCGTCAGCTGCACCACGCCGTCGATGTTGTTCGTCGCCTGCAGCTCCACCGTCTGCGCGCCCACCGTGTAGCGCGTCGTCCGGTCCGCCGAGTCCCCCGCCATCCGCGACGCGTAGAAGCGCAGCGAGTAGGTGCCATTGATGGCCAGCCCGGAGAGGCGGACCTGCGCCTGCGTGTCCGTCGTCCCCTCGTTGGTGCCGATGAAGAACGTGTCCCGCGTGGCCGACGCGGGATAGACGGTGCTCGCGGTGGTGCCGCCGCCGTTGTAGGCGCCCGTCCAGCCCTGCCAGAACCCGTCCGTTACCTGGAGCGACAGCCCCGAGCCCACGCCCGCGCTGTCCACCAGGTTGCTCAGCGACGAGCCGGTGGAGCCGAAGTGGAGGTTGTTCCACCCCGGCGTGGCGGTGGGCCCGTCACCGAAGTCGACCAGGAAGCGCCGCTCGGCGGCCTCGGCCTCGGAGACGCCCCAACCCGGGAGCAGCAGTGAGACCACCGCGAACATGGGAAGTCCGGGCAGGGCCCGGCGGAAGATACGCATGATGGAGAACCCTCCTTGGTTCACCACCATGGTATCCACACATGGCTCAAATTACATGAATTTCAGACTATACAGACTGAAGTGAGGCCTTTCGGGCTCACCGGAGGAAGTGCCACACGGCCCCTTCTCCCACGCGGCCGTAGAGGGGACGGTCCAACGCCACGACCTCGCTGTTGAGCAGTCCCAGCAGGTGATACATCGACCGCAGCCGGCCAATCTTGGTCTCGACGGCGGGGCTGTAGGCGGGGACCTTGAGGTCCTTGTTCTTCACCAGTCGGCGCTCACCGTCGCCGCCCAGGGTCGTCCGCGTCTGCCCCATGATGGGGTTGTCGTCATCGAAGGCGTCGAAGCCCTCCTTCACGGACAGGTATCCCCCGGACTCTCCCTGCATCGTCAGCGTGTGCTGGGTCAGCCACACGCCCTGGTCGACGCTGGTCTCCACGCCCCCGCCATTCTCACTGAGGCTGCGGAAGCCCAGCTCGACCGCGGCGCACCAGGGGCATGTCTCCTTGGGGCGGTTGCGCGAGCTGCCCGTCGGATTGAAGCCCTCGTAGGGGAAGCAGATGAGCACGTCACAGCCCTCGTTGAAGTACGACGAGGCCGTCATGAGCGCCGCGGGCTCGGCGCAGCTCAACGTGTGCCAGCCCGCGACCCACAGGTCCACGCCTTGTCCCCCGGGCTGGAGCACCTCGAGCTTCAGGTCCTGGCTCTTCTTGTTCTCACGGAAGGAGACGTAGCTGAAGAGGGCCTGCCGCGAGGGCGTCCGCAAGCCGAGTCGCGAGCGGGCGTGATAGCCCAGGGCCGCGAGGTTGGTGCGCTCCAGCATCGTGTCGTAGTTGACCGCGAGCTCGTACTCGATCTGCCGGGCCTTCTTGGTGTCGCGATAGGCCTGGGCCTCGTCGGTGACCAGCTTGTCCATGGCCGCCTTCTTCGTCCGATAGTCCGTCACCCAACCCTCTTCATCGGAGCCCGGCTGGGGCTTGTTCTTGGGCTGCAGGAACGCCTTCGCGCGTTGCTGCGCGATGCCCGTCGCGGTCCGCTGCGCCTTGAGCTGCCCGCTCTCCTGATACGGAGCGACCTCCGGAATGGAGGGGTCCGGCTTCCAGCTCGGCAGCCCCAGGTGGCGGCAGTACTTCTGGTAGAACGCCGGAGCGGGGTCCTGCTCCACGACGCCGGACAGGCCCAGGATGGGCACGTACACGGGCTTGCCCATGACCCGGTGCCGCGTCCACGAGACACACAGACACCCCACCGCGGACGACAGCGCATCCCGCACGTGCTTCCAGCGCTCCTGCTGGGGAACCAGCAGCCGCGTCAGGGAATCCGGACCGTCGCCCAACAGGTGATAGCGCTGCACCAGGTCGTCCGTGACGTCCTTGGCCCGCTGCAGGAAGACGGACTCGGAGAGGTCCCGGAGCCACTCCTGCTCGGGGAACACGCCGCCCATGGCGACGCCACGCGGGGGCACGACGAAGCCCTGGCTCATCAGCCGCGCGCGGATGGGCTCGTAGTAGACGTTCTTCGCCTTGTCCTTGGCCTTGGAGTGCTCCGGCTCCTGCGCGATGAGCGAGAAGATGCCCTCCATCTTCCGGGATGGCACGGGGGCCTTGTCCACGCGCCCCATGACGTGCCAGTCGAGCTGCTCGTTCAAGGAGTCCCGGCACTCCGCGACGTAGAGCCGCTCCTCGGTCAGCATGCTGTCGATGACGTCCCCGACGAACTGCTTCAGCGGCCTGGGGACCTTCCCACCCCGCTCGACTCCGAGGACCTCCCGGACCAGGTCGTCCGTCACCTGCTGGGACACCAGGTGCTCCTCGTAGCCATCCAGGTTCTTCAAGGCCATCTTCAGCCCCTTGCGAGCCGAGTAGAACGCCTGGAGGTCCGACAGGAACTCCTCCTGCTTGTTGCTGCTGTAGGCCTTGTCGCGCGCGGCCGCGAAGAGCTCGATGCAGCCGTCATCCAGGTGCGAGGGCAACGGCCTCCCCGTCCGGGAGAACCAGGCGCGCGCCAATTCAGGGGTGAGTTCACGCAGGCCCGTACCGTCATCGAGGAGGATGCTCATGGGGGAACGAGACTCCCCCGAGGGTGGAGAGTCAAGGCGGTGGCGGGTTCCCCCGACTGGCGATCCGCGCTCGCCTCGCGAGGGCAGGACGGTTAGAAACGCCTCGTCCATGGCGCCTCCTGGCCTCGCTCCCCCTGCCCCCCTGCCCCCCGTCTCCGGAAGCGGGGGCGTCCGCGTGAAGGTCGAGGGCCTGCGCCGCACCTTCCCGGGTGACGTCGCCGTGCTGTCGGGGCTGGACCTGGAGGTCGCGCCGGGCTCGTTCGTGGCGCTGCTCGGCCCCTCCGGCTGCGGCAAGTCCACGCTGCTGCGGCTGGTGGCGGGGTTGGACCGCGCGGAGGCCGGGCACATCGCCTTCACGCCGACGCTGGAGCGCACCCCCGGTGAGCGCGCCCCCATCGCCTACGTGTTCCAGGACGCGCACCTGCTGCCCTGGCGCTCGGTGCTGGACAACGCGGCGCTGCCGCTGGAGCTGACCGGCGTGCCGAAGTCGGAGCGGCAGGCCGCCGCGCGCGCCGTGCTCGAGCAGGTGGGTCTGGGGGATGCCACGGACCGGCACCCCGCCGAGCTGTCCGGCGGCATGCGCATGCGCGTGTCCCTGGCGCGCGCGCTCGTCACCCGTCCCCGGCTGCTGCTCCTGGACGAGCCCTTCGCCGCGCTGGACGAGCTGACGCGCGGCCGCCTCGATGACCAGCTCCGCGCGCTGTGGCGCCAGCTGGGGATGACGGTGCTCTTCGTCACCCACTCCATCTCGGAGGCGGCCTACCTGGCCGAGCGGGCCGTGGTCCTGTCGCGGCGGCCCGCGCGGGTGGTGCTGGACAGGACGCTGGAGCTGCCCGCCGAGCGCGGCGCGGCCCTGCGCACCGAGGCCTCGTTCGCCCGCGAGGCCCGGCTGCTCCACGAGGCCCTGGAGCAAGGAGAGCGCTGGTGAACCGCCCGGCCCTTCGCGCGGCGCTGCCCCCGCTGGTGGCGCTCGTCGTGCTGCTGTCGCTCTGGGAGGCCGCGGTGCGCCTCCTCGTGGTTCCGGTCTGGCTGGTGCCGCCGCCCTCGGCCGTGGGGGCGGTGGGAGCGCGGGAGGCGGGCGCGCTGCTCGGCGCGGCGCTCACCACGGGACGCGCGGCCCTGGTGGGCTTCGGGTTGAGCGCGGTGCTGGGCGTGCTGGTGGCGGTGACGCTCGCGTCCTCGCGGATGGTGGAGCGCGCGCTCTATCCGTACACGCTCTTCCTGCAGACGGTGCCCATCGTGGCCATCGCGCCGCTCCTGGTGCTGTGGTTCGGCCCGGGCCCTCGCGCCGTCGCGGTGTCGTCCTTCATCGTCTCGTTGTTCCCGGTCATCGCCAACACGCTCACCGGGCTGCGCTCGGTGGAGCCGCCGCTGCGGGACATGTTCCGGCTGTATGGCGCCGGGCGCTTCGCGACGCTGTGGAAGCTGGAGCTGCCCGCGGCAATGCCGCACCTGTTCACCGGGTTGAAGATTGCCTCGGGCCTGTCGGTCATCGGGGCCATCGTCGGCGAGTTCGTCGCCGGCTTCTCCGAGGGCTCGGCGGGGCTGGGAATCCTGGTGCTGGCCGCGTACCGTCAGCTGCGCACGGACCTGTTGTTCGCGGCGGTGCTGGCGGCGTCGGGGTTGGGGCTGGTGTTGTTCGGGGCGGTGAGCCTCACGGGGGCGCGGCTGCTGCGGCGCTGGCACCCGTCGGCGCAGGGGAATTGAGTCACGTGGGAGGGAGGCAGAACGTGAGCGGACGTCTGGTGAAGCTGTGGGGGTGCGTGGGGCTGCTGGTGGCCGCGAGCGCCTGTTCGCGCCAGAAGGAGGAGCCCCCGCAGGGCGGCGCCCAGGCGGGCACCCCGGCGCCACAGAAGGCCGCTGTGGCCCAGGTGAAGCTGGCGCTCAACTGGGTGCCGGAGCCCGAGTTCGGCGGCTTCTATGCGGCGCGCGAGTCGGGGGCCTTCGCCCGTCATGGGCTGGAGGTGGACATCCTGGGCGGCGGCGCGGGCGCGCCGGTGCAGCAGATGGTGGCCACGGGCAAGGCGGAGTTCGGCATCAGCGGCGCGGATGAAATCATCACCGCGCGCGCCCGGGGCCTGGATGTGATTCCGCTGTTCGCGGTGTACCAGACGTCGCCGCACGCCATCATGGCCCACGCGTCTCGTGGGGCGAAGGGCATCAAGGACGTGTTGTCCTCGGGCACGGTGGCGCTGGAGCCGGGCCTCTCGTACGTGGCCTTCCTCAAGAAGAAGTACAGCTTCGACCAGGTGAAGGTGGTGCCCTACGACGGCGGCGTGGCGCGCTTCCTCGCGGACAAGGACTTCGCCCAGCAGTGCTTCGTCACCGCCGAGCCCATCGCCGCGAAGCGGCAGGGCGCCACGCCGGCCGTGTTCCTGGTGGCCGACGAGGGCTTCAATCCGTACATCGCCGTGGTCATCACCCGGAGGCAGTACTGGAAGGAGCAGCCCGAGCGGGTGAAGGCATTCGTCGCGGCGGTGCGGGAGGGCTGGCGCGCGTATCTGGACAATCCGGGGCCGACCAACGCGGTGATGGGCAAGCTGAACACGACGATGGACGCGGAGACGTTCGCCGCCGCGGCCGAGGCCCAGAAGCCGCTCATCGAGACCGGGGAGACACGGGCCCGGGGCCTCGGGATGATGAAGCGCGAGCGGTGGGAGCAGCTCTCCCAGCAGCTCGTGGAGCTGGGCCTCATCGACAAGGTCCCCTCCGTGGATGACTACCTGCTGCCGGAGTTCAACGCCGCGCGGGAGTGACGGCCTGTCGCGCATCCTCCGTCAGAGGATGATGTATGTGATGGGCGTCCAGACGGGCTGGAGGTCCCGATTCACAGTCTGGGCCTCGGGCACCACCAGCACCTCGGAGTGCACCATGTACGGACCTCCCTGGGGACGCTTTCCGATGAGCAGGTACGTGTAACGGCCCGCGGGCAGCGCGTCGTAGACGACTTCGGGAGAGGACGGCTTCAGCGGGCCGGGCACGCCCTGCTCGCGCATGAGCCGCTCGAAGCCTGAATAGGTGCGCACCTGCGGGACGCTCCCCGGGATGAGCACGGCCGCGTGAGGAGCGACATCCTCGGGGGCGACGCCCGTGAAGCGGGGCATGCGCAGACGCAGCGTGGAGCGGCCCTCCTGCTCCTGGATTTGGAGCACCCGCCGCTCCTCGGGCGCCAGCGTCACCCTGCGTGGGACGTAACGGCTGGAGCGCTCCTCCGACCAGGCGTTGCCCAGGGAATCGTGCACGGAGAGGGCCTTGAAGACGTACTCCCCGGGCTCCAGCCCCGCCACATCGAAGGTTCCATCCCGGACCTGCAGGATGCTGGGCGAGTGGCCCTGGTGGTCGCCCAGGGGGAAGACTCGCAGCACCACGTTCGCGGGCCGCCCCTCACGGTCCTTCACGGTGCCCGACACTCGCGCGCCCGAGGAGAGGCGCAGCTCCAGCGGCTCCTCGCTCACACGCAGCGAGCTTCGCAGGGGCAGGTAGCCGGAGCGGGAGACATCCAGGCGCAGCGAGCCGGCCTCCACCGGGGCGAGCTCGAAGACACCTGTCGCGTCCGTCTTCGCGCTCGCCAGCTCGGGCGCCTCCGTGCCCTCGGAACCGGCCCGCGTGTGCCGGACGGCGACCTTGGCGCCCTCGATGGGGGCGGAGGTCCTCGTGTCCATCACCCTCCCCCGTATCCGTTGCCCTGCGTCGAGGACGAGGTCGCCCAGGTCCACGTCCTGCCCCGGCTCGATTCGCACCTCGCGGACGGTGCGCAGCAGGTCCGGCGCCTCGAGCGTCAGCCAGGTCACGCCCGGCTGCTGGATGGGAAACCGGAAGGCCCCATCGTCGTGCTCGATGGGCTCGTCGTTGACGCTGAAGCGGGTGATGGGCGTGCCGTCCGAGCGCCGGAGTCGTCCCAGGATGCTGCCCTGATAGCGCATCACCAGCGTCACGTCCGTCGCGCCCGCCACGACGGCGCGCTGGGAGTCCTCGCCGTCGTGCTCACGCTGCACGTAGCCAGGCTTCTCGACGGAGAGGAGGCACGCGCCCGGTAACAGGTGGTGGACCGTGAAGCGCCCCGAGGCGTCCGTGCGCGCGGACGAATTTGACACCCGGTAACCGTCCTCTCGCTCGTACAGCTCGGCGTAGGCTTCCCGGTCCGTTCGGGCCGACACCTCGGCGTGGGCGACGGGGCGCCCGGCTTCATCCACCACGGTGCCGGACACGGAGCGACCGGTGTCCATCCGCAAGGACACCGTCGTCGGCTCCGAGGGACGGACATCGACGACGCGCGACATCCGATGCGGAGCGCCCGTGTCGAAGACCGCTTTGAGTGTGTATCGGCCGGGCTGCACGGTGCGCAGTTCGAAGCGCCCCTGTTCATCGCTCGTGGCCTCGGCGACATGGGTCTGGCTGCCCTCGGCGAACAGGAAGAGATTCACGTCCGCGAGCGCGCTTCCCGCGGCGCTGACCACGGTGCCCACCACCTGCCCACCGGCGCGCAAGACGAGCCGGAGGTCCTTGGCCGGCGCCGAGACATCCACGCGTGTGACGACGAAGCCCTCCGCCGAGGCGACGAGGAAATGAGGACCCGCCTGGGCCACCTCGAGGACGAAGCGGCCCGCGTCGTCGACCTCTGTCTCGAACCGGTCGGAGACGTAGTCTCCGAACCGCTGCGTCTCCCCTCCAGCCTGCTCCACGAGGTCCGGCTCGTCTGTGGGTCGAGGGGTGTCCTTCATCAGTCGGGGCGGAGTCATCGCGGCCACGGAGGCCCCTGTCACGGGATGACCATCCTCGTCGACGACGACGCCTTCCAAAAGGACAGCGGAGGCGGGGCGCTGCGCACCGCCGTCGTGGGGGACCACGGACTCTTCCGGTGCCACCAGCGCTTCGTCGAGACGTGGCACGGTAGGCGACTCGCGAACCGTGGGCACGGCGCTCTGGGCGGCGGGACGATTGAAGGACAACAACGCCCCAGCAGAGCCCAAGACGAGCACTCCCAGAATGATTGCCACCACGGATGACCTGCGCATGCGCCCTCCCATGGAGTGGATGCTATCAGGTGTCACGGTTCACCCAGCGCAACACATCCAACCGCGGCGCGCCAGGGATTGCGGGCCAGGTCCTACTCCGTGACATGTCGCAGCAACCCCCCGAACCTGTATCGCCTAGCCTATGCGTCGGCTCGTCCCCTTGACGAGTTATTACAAGTGCAATTGAATCCCGCACTCCAGCCGCGAGCGGCTCACCCGGCCACCGCGAGGCTGGAGTTCACGCAGCACACGTCAGGAGCAGACCATGCAGATCAAGACCAAGGTTCGTGGTGGTCCCCGTACCTGTGGTGGTGGCGTCATCATCGTCGGCCCCTACAACCCCAACAACCCCTACGAGCAGATTCCGTAGCACCGCTCGCCCCTCATCCGGGCGATGACGACTCGGGTCGCCAGCGGGAGAGCATCCCCTGCTGGCGATTCGTCGTTTCCGCCGTCGGACGCGCTCGAGCTCCGGCCTGAACCTCCACCGGCAGGCACGCTATCTTCCCGCCCTGCTTCCCTGGAGCGTCCACTCGAGGGAGCACCACCGAGGCGAGCATGACTCCCGAGATTCGACGCAAGGCCCGTCAGAAGCTGGTGCTGGACCACTTCCGCGACGAGGTGCGGCAGCAGTGGGACGACGTCCTGTCGACGTTCCCCCATCCCCACTACGAGCTGGTCTCCACGATGACGGTGCACGACGGCGGCCTGGCGGTGCGCGAGTACTACCGGAGCACCCGCGTCGCGTTCCCGGACCAGCACCACGAGCTCATCTCCCTGCGGCACAGCGACGACGCGGTCATCGTCGAGTTCTGGCTGATGGGGACCCACCTGGGCCCCCTGGGGAACATCCCGCCCACGGGCAGCCGCTTCCGCGTGCGCATGACGGGGTTCTTCATCTTCGATGCGTCGGAGACCCTGGTCTGTGAGCGCGTCTATTTCGACACGCTCAGCATGCTCAAGCAGCTCCTGGGCGGCCTGGACATGCGCTCTCCCAAGAACTGGCTGCTCGCCGTGCGCTGCTTCAAGGGCCTGTTGTCCATGACCCGCGGCGAGCCCCCGGCGGTGCTCACCCAGACGACACCGCCGGTGCTCGAGGACTGAGGCGCGCCCCGCTCACGAGGAAGGCGGCTTCGGAGGGGCCGGGACCACGCCCGCGGCAGCGGCGGCGGAGGCTCCCACGGGCGCGGTGCCTGCCGCCGCCGTGGCTGTCTCCGCTGGCGGGGCACCCGCCGCGCCCATCAACCCTGGGACGGGGGGAGCAACGGGGACCCTTGACTCCTCGTACTCTGAAATCAGCGAGAGGATTTCAGGGGTGAACTCCAAGGCCCCGACAGGGCGCTGAGCCGCCCCTGCGGGGCGCGGAGACAGCACCTCCTTGACGACTCCAAGTCTCCGCATGGCAGCGCCCTCGCCAACACCCCACTTGATGTTGCTCTCCAGAAGCCTCCACGAAGACGCAGAGAGCATCGCCCGGGTCGCCGCGACCGCCTGATGGAAATCGCCCCTCTCCTCCAACTGGACGATCTCTTCGACCTGTGCCCGAAGCTCCGGGTCGACCTCGTCCAGCTTCGACCGAAACTTTCGCAGCCAATGTCGTCTGACGAAGCACTGAAGCCCCGTCTCGATATTGCAGCGTTCCGCAACCTCCCTCGCGAACCCGGCATAACGCCGCACAAAACCCTCGTCATTGCTGCACGCGATGATGCCCATCAGCGCGTTCTTGTCATACGTGGCCTCCGGGTAGCTGGCACACGCCCGAAGGAATTCATCAACCCCTGCATGGACCTCGCTTCTCGCAACGAAGTGCTGGAAGAGCTCTCTCTTGTGAACCAACCCATCATCCGCGGGCCACAGGTGATAGGCCATGGGAATGCCCGCCGAAATCGCCTCACTGAAGGACTGATCTCCTTCCGCGATGGTGAAGGACCTGTCGGCGGCGCGCCACATCTGCTGCATGTCCGCATAGACAATCGTCTTCTCTGGCTTCATCGCCACGACCTTGATGGTCCGTTTGGCACCCACCGCCACCGTGGCCACGGTGAAGACCCCGAAGTCCTCGTCTTTACCCACCCTCGTACACTGGAAGTGCCGGTCCTTGAGGTATTCGTCGATATAGCTCTTTCCCGAGCGCCCCTTTCCTCTGCTCTTATCAATCACATTGTGATTGACGGGAAACACGACAGCCCTCTCGATGCCGGCGTCAAAGACGACGCGATCCAGGAGGAGATTGTAACGAGCGTCCTTCTTCTGACCGGCACCATAACCAAAGAAGAATCGCGAGCCCTGGTTCGCCCCGAAGAATGCTCCCAGGCCCGGCGTTTCAAGCCTCAGCGCGGCCAGCGAGAGCGGAATCCCCAGCTCCTGATTGATCATGATGCCGATTTCATCGGGCCCCAAGCCCGATTTTCTCGTGAAGGCGTTCATGGCGCCTCCGACACGATAACTGTATTCCGATACCGCCAGAGCGTCCTCGTCCCCCGAGGGCGTAGGGGTCTCCAGGCGAATATGAGGCTCCCACGAAGCCGACGTCTCACTCGTGACCCACGGAAAACTGGGCAGCATTCTCTCCAACGCCTGGTGGGTGGAGCCGACGACGACGTTCCAGCCCGTACCCTGGGAAAGCAAGCGGCCGGTGTGCAGACAGTTGATCAGGTCGCCATATCCATTCTGGTCCTTGCTGGTCACATGGATGTCCAGCCGCCGGATGTCCAGCCGGTGGTAGAGCAAGTCCAACTGAATCTGCTCCAAGGGCGTCAGCGGCTTGAATCGACGAGGCGGCCCCCCGTCCCCTTCCTCATGTCTTCCCAACACAGAGGCCGCAGCAGCGGCAGAGCCCATCGCTGCCGCGCTGGGTTTCTTCGCCTTCTGTTTCCGGTGCGAGTGGGATGCCGCGGCGGAGCCCGAGCCAGCAGCAGCACGGGCACCCGACTTGGATTTTTGATGTAATCCGGTGAGCATCGCCACGCTGACCGTCAAGCCTCTGTACTTCGAGCATTCACTCGCGGCCCACTCGATGGGGACGCCTGCTTTGTTCAGACCTTCGATGCAGGCGGGGCAGAACGAGGCCTTCGCGCTCGGGGCTCCAGCCAGAGGCTTCCCACAACTTGCACAAGACATGTATCGGCTCCATCCCGAGGGCTTCGCGCGTGACGTTGATGCGGGAGCTTCGTGTCGACCCTGGCGCAGGGCAGGCACGAGGGGGCCTGCGCCAATCTCGAGCGGCACGACGCGAGGTCTCGCGATGCCACACGGGCGACTTTCCGAAGACGCACTGCAGGTGCCATGCCGCAACACCTGTCGTCACCCGATGCGAGGGAGGGAACACTCCGTGGTGCCCCGAGTCCCCGAGGTCCGCGTTCACCCTGGACGCGCGCGCGTCCCCGTCGGACGTCCCGCGCGCCCCCCGAGGCCACTACACGCGCGGCCCCAGGTCGGCTACGAAGCGGGGCTCCTCGCGGACACGAAGGGACATGACATGGACCTCATCGGACAGCTCTCCCAGCAGCTCGGACTCGATGGCACGCAGGCGCAGGGCCTCGCGGGCGGCCTGCTGAAGCTGGTGCAGGGCACGGTGAAGGAGAAGCTCGGCGCGGACACCGCGAACCAGCTGGGCCAGGCCATCCCGGAGATGGACACGTGGCAGAAGGCCGCGCCTCCCGCCGAGCCGGAAGGTGGCGGGCTCATGGGCGCGCTCGGCGGGCTCATGGGCGGCCAGGGCGGCGGCGCGGGAGGGCTGCTGGGCGCGCTGGGTGGCGCCGCGGCGCAGGGCGCGGAGGTGGCCGCCGTCGTCTCGCTGCTCGGCCGCTTCAACCTGGACGCGAGCAAGGCCACCCTCGTGGCGCCGCTGCTGCTCGACTTCCTCAAGTCGCGCCTGGACCCGGCGCTCGTCGGCAAGGTCCTCTCCGTCCTCCCCCTGCTCACCGGTGGCGGCGCCTCCGGCGGCGGCCTGGGCGGTCTGGGCGGGTTGTTCGGCGGACGCTGAGGTCGGCCCCCAGGGAATCCCCGGTGTCCCTCCGGGCACGCACCGGGGACTCCAGCGACGCTGAGACCGGGGGTCCTGGGCGAGTCCACGCGTGCAATCGCCCGCGCGCGACGCCGTAGGACGGCACTCGCCCCCGAGGTTCCCCCGTGCCCGCGCTGCTCGACGATGTCCGCTTCGCCATCCGGCTCTTGCTCAAGAGCCGAGGCTTCACGCTCGTCTCGCTCCTGACGCTGGCCCTGGCCATCGGGGCGAACACCGCGCTCTTCAGCGTGGTCAACGCCGTGCTGTTGAGGCCCTTGCCGTACCCCGAGCCCGACCAGCTGATGCAGGTGGTGCGCCTCAACAAGGACCACGGGCGCTCGGCGTCGCAGTCCATCGCGGGCTACGTGTGGATGACCGCGGAGGGCTCACCCTTCTCGCGGGTCTCGGCCCACGAGCAGTTGCTCTCGGGCTTCAGCATCGTGGGTGACGGTCTGCCGGAGCGGCTGCCGGGCGCCCGGGTGACTGGGAGCTTCTTCGAGACCTTCGGCACGAGGCCCACGCTGGGGCGCGGCTTCCTTCCGGAAGAGGACGTGGTGGGCGGCCCCCGCGTGGTCGTCCTCAGCGAGGGACTGTGGCAGCGGCGCTTCGGTGGCGCACCGGACGTGGTGGGCCGCTCCATCGTCCTCAACGACGAGCCCTACACGGTGGTGGGCGTGGCCCCCGCCACGTTCGCCCATCCCCGGGGCGCACTCCTGTGGACTCCACTCCAGCTCGACCTCACCGACCAAGCCGACGTCAACTTCCTCTTCGTGACCGGACGGCTGCGCCCGGGCATCACGCTCGACGGCGCGACGGCCATGCTGCGGACGCTGGGTGGACGCGTGCGCACGCAGAGCCCAGGCCTGCTCGACGAGGGCCAGGACTACGTCCCGGTGGAGCTCCGGACGTTCCTCGCGGGCGACCTGCGACAGGCGCTCTGGGTGCTGCTCGGCGCCGTGGGGCTGGTGCTGCTCATCGCGTGCGTCAACCTGGCCAACCTCCAGCTCGCGCGCGCGGCGACCCGCAACCGCGAGTGGGTCGTGCGCGCGGCGCTGGGCGCGGCCCCCGGGCGGCTCGCGCGGCAGATGCTCACCGAGAGCCTGCTGCTCTCCGTGCTGGGCGGAGGGCTCGGGGTGCTGCTGGCCTCGGCGGCGCTGCCCGGGCTCTTGTCACTGGCGCCGGACTCCTCCCCCTTGCTGTCCGGTGACAGCACGCAGGTGGGCATCGACGGCACGGTGCTGGGCTTCACGCTGGGCGCGTCGCTGCTCACGGGCCTGTTGTTCGGGCTGCTGCCCGCGTGGCAGGCGTCGCGCACGGACCTGGAGACCGCGCTGCGCGAAGGGGCCCAGCGCACGAGCCTGGGGCCCACGGGCGGTCGCACGCGCGCGCTCCTCGTGGTGGGCCAGGTGGCGCTGGCGGTGATGTTGCTCGTGGGCGCGGCGCTGCTCATCCGGGGGTTCTTCGCGCTCCAGGACGTCCAGCCGGGCTTCGACCCGCGCGGAGTCCACGTGCTGCGGATGTCGCTGCCGGAGGCGCGCTACGGCACGCTGCAGGCCCTGGAGCGCTTCGAGGCGCAGGTGGAGGAGCGGGTGCGGGCACTGCCCGGCGTGGAGGTGGTCGGCTTCACCTCCGCGCTGCCCATGGGCGCGGGCCCCAGCATGTCGTTCTCCATCGAGGGCAGGTACACGGGCGATGACAACGGCCCTGGCGCGGGCTGGGGACAGTACCGCCCGGTGACACCGGGCTACTTCCAGGCGCTGCGCATCGGCCTCGTGCGAGGGCGGCTCCTGACGGAGTCGGACGTGGCGGGCTCGGAGCCGGTGGTGGTCATCAACGAGACGGCGGCGCGTCGATTCTGGCGGGGCGAGGACCCCATGGGGCAGCGCATCCGGGTGGCGCACTCGGTGCCGGCCCTCCGGGACGAGGTGCCTCGCGTCGTGGTGGGCGTGGTGCGAGACGTGCGCGAGGATGGCCTGAACGACGAGCCGCCGCCGGTGATGTACCTGGCGCCCGGGCAGATGTCCCAGGGCATCACCTCCCTGCTCGTGCGGATGATTCCGCGCAACCTGCTGGTGCGCGCTCCGGGAGGCCACGCGGAGGTCATCGCTGCCGTCCAGCGCGAGGTGTGGGCGGTGGACGCGCAGCAGCCGGTGATGGAGACGCTGAAGCTGGAGGACCACGTCGCGCGCTCCCTCGGCTCCGAGCGCTTCAACATGGTGCTGCTGGCGATGATGGCGGCGCTGGCGCTCCTGCTGGCCGCGGTGGGCATCTACGGCGTGCTGTCCTATCTGGTGGGTCAACGCACGCGGGAGCTGGGCGTGCGCCTGGCGCTGGGCGCCACGCGGGGTCAGGTGGTGCGACTGGTGCTCCGGCAGGGCCTGGGCTCGGTGGCGGGAGGCGTGGTGCTGGGGTGCGCGGGCGCGCTGGCGCTGACGCGGCTGGTGTCGGGCTTCGTCCACGGTGTCAGCGCCCTGGACCCGCTGTCGTTCATCGCCGCGCCGCTGGTGCTGCTGACGGTGGGGCTGGTGGCGACGTGGATCCCCGCGCTGCGCGCCTCTCGCGTGGACCCCATCATCGCGCTCAAGTACGACTGACATCCCCGGGGTCGCCGCGGCGGTGCACCCCGGCGCGCACAGCGGCGTGCTGGCAGCCGTACCGGCGCGGCGCGGTCCTCGGCATGTGCCCGAGGAGCAAGCGCCCGTCTCTTGCGCCACACGCCAGGGCCACCCCACCTTGACTCGAATCACCCACCGGGGGGAGTGCCGATGTCTGGAACCATGGACGGGCTCCTCCGTCCTGCTGGGCAACACCCCGCAGTCGGTGGCGCTGGAGCGACATGTCGCCGACTTCCTCGACATGCCGGAGGCCCTCCTCTTCCCGACGGGCTGGGCCGCCGGCTACGGCGTCATCAAGGGGCTGGTGCGCCCCGCGGACCATGTCGTCATGGATGGCTTGTCGCACTCCTGTCTCCAGGAGGGCGCCCAGGCCGCCACCCACAACGTCCACCGCTTCCACCACAATGCTCTGGCCGAGTGTCGCGCCCTGCTCGAGGAGATCCGCGCCCATGACGCCCATCACGGCATCATGGTGGTGACCGAGAGCCTGTTCTCCATGAACAGCGACAGCCCGAACATCGTCGCGCTCCGGGCGCTCTGCCACGAACTCGACGCGACGCTGGTCGTGGATGTGGCCCATGACCTCGGCAACCTCGGCGCGGACGGAAAGGGCGTCATCGGCGACCAGGGCATGCTGGGCCACGCCGACCTGGTGATGGGCTCCTTCTCCAAGACCTTCTGCTCGAATGGCGGCTTCGTGGCCTGCCACACCCGCGCGCTGAAGGAGTACCTGCGCTTCTACAGTCCGCCCTGCATCTTCTCCAACGCCCTGTCTCCCTCGCAGGCCGCCACCGTCCTGAAGGCCTTCGAAATCATCGAGAGCGCCGAAGGCCGGCGGCTGCGTGAGCAGCTCCTGGGCAACATCCTGGAGCTGCGCCGCCAATTGGAGGAGGCGGGCTTCGAGGTCTACGGCGAACCCTCCGCCATCGTCTGCGTGAAGATTGGCTCGGAGGCCCTGGCCCGACTGGTCAGCCGACACGTGCAGGACGCGGGGCGGCTCGCCAACCTCGTGGAGTACCCCGCCGTGGCCAAGGGCCAGGCGAGGTTCCGGCTGCAGGTGATGGCCAACCACACACACGGGAACATCCGCGACGCCGTCGCGGCCCTGAAGGCCGCCAACGCCGCGGGGCGCTCCGCCTTCGATCGACTCGGCGCGGCGTGGCTCCAGCCCCCAGAACCCACCGCGCGGTGGCACTGACGACAGCGCCGCGAGGTCTCGTCGCACCCTCCCCTTCATGAGACGCGGTGCCCATCGAGCCGGGCTCGCATTGGATTAGGCTGGCTTCGTCCCACTCACCCGACGAGGCTCCTCATGAAGCAGTCTCTTGTTGTGACAGCGGTGTTGTTCAGCCTTTCCCTGCTGGGCTGTGGCGGTCCGGTGGCCGAGCCCGAGGCGGCGTCCGAGAGCAGCCAGGACTCGACGCTCTCGCAGTTGGCGTGCTCGGGCCATCCCGCGTGTAGCTCGCTCGTGAACAAGCGTTGCTTCAACGAGGGTGAGGCCCAGACCTGCTGCGCCGGCGACACCACCGGCGAGCTGTACTGCGTGTACTCCGAAGGTCGCCTCATCTTCGCGTACTGACGCGCCCGCTGGGGCACGTTCCCGTCCTCGCCATGGCGCTCGTGGCCCGTGGCGGGGATGGCCCGCCGAGGCGGAGAGGGATTACGCGTACCGCGCCTGGAAGCGGAAGCGGTTGACCTGGTCACGGAGCTGGTCGCGCACGTCCGCCACCGAGCCCGAGTACTCGAAGGTGGGGTCCTTGCGGTCGGTGGTGGTCGCGGAGAAGCCGCCGCCGATGGAGGCCAGCCCCCGGCCGAAGCCCTGGGAGAACTCGGTGACGTCGGTTTCGTACGGCGTGAGGCTCGCCTCGAGCTGGGTCACCCCGGCGAACTGGTTGAAGGCCTTGCCGAAGCGGCCCTGGAGGAGGGACTCGATGCCGCCCGAGCCGAAGACCTCGTCCACGCCACCGGTGAACGCGAGCCGGGCCTCGGCCTGACCACCGAGCGTGCCCGCGATGGGCACGTTTCCTTGCGCCTTCACGTTCGCGGTGAGCGAGACGGAGACCTCCCCCGTGTTCACCGCCGTCGACGCGAGGTCCTTCACGAGGCCGCCCGGGTTGCTCATCACGTCGCTGACGCTGAGGTCATCGGGGAGCTCGAAGCTCTCCTGCACCTGAAGCTTGACGTCCCCGCCGAGCTCACCCTTGAGGCCGGGGATGCCGCCGGCCACCTCGGCGGAGATGTTGGTGTACTGGCTGAGCACCAGCTTGGGCGCACCGTCGCCGAACTCGAGGCGCACCTTCGCGCCATACTCCTGGTTCACGCCCCCGCCGAGCGAGGCCTGCTTGCCGCCGCTCAGGCTGGCGGCGATTTCGGTGGACGAGTTCGGGTTGAGCTCGAGCGCGGAGACATTGTCGAGCAGCGCGCCGTAGTCCGGAGTCGCGCCGTCGAGGGCACCTTCGATGCCCCCATCGAGCAACCCCGAGACGCCGCCGGCGACGGGGCCCAGGAAGGTCCGGGCCGCGTCCGCGGCCTCCTCGGCGCTGTCGAAGGTGAACTCGACGGTGCCGCCGGTGTTCGAGAAAGCGCCCCCGGTGACCTCGCTTCCCTTCTGCTGGAGGCTCCCCATCAGCCCCGCGCCCGCCTCGCCCGCGACGGCGAGCGTGAACGTGCCGTCGTCGTTCTTGGTGATGGTCTGCGTGCCCTCGAGCCGGCCGCCGATGCCGTACACCGAGCCGTCGATGCTCGCGCGGAGCTGGTAGCTGTCACCCGGGCCCAGGTCGTCGAGCTGCTTCTCGATGGCGAGGAAGTCGACCTGGTCCTCGACCGCGTCAATCACCCTGCGCCCGACGTCCTGGGCGAAGTCGATGCCCTGCTCGGCGGTCTCGACAATCCGGTCGCGCGCCTTGGCGAAGGGGTCGAGAAGGACGGGGAGGGACGGCGGGGACTCGACGAAGCTGCTGACGCCCTCGTAGACCTCGGTGGCCTGGGACGTCGCCGTGTCGAGCGCCTCCTCGCCAGCGTCGACGACGGTGTCGACCGTCTCCGTCACGGCGTCCTTCGTGGCGTTGTAGGCGCTGCTGATCGGATTGCGGATGGACGACAGCGAAAGTCCCATGGTCCTCTCCCGTGGCGGGTGGGTTCATGGGTGATACGCAGCGGAAATATCCCGGTTACACGGGTCAGGTGCGTGCGGCTCCAGCCCTCACCGAGGCGGAGGCCGCCGCGCGCATCCACGCGCGGTTCCCCTCGCTCGCGACGGCGCGGGTCGTCCACCTGGGCGAGGGCCTGGACCATCAAGCCTTCGAGGTGGACGGGCGCTTCGTCTTCCGTTTCCCCAAGAGCGACGAGGCCGCCTCACACCTGGCATGGGAGGCGCGCCTGACGGCGTGGCTGGCGCCCCGGTTGCCCCTGGCGGTTCCCCGCTATCGATTCCTTGGGGGCTCGGCCGAGGGAGGCCCACCGAGCCTCGGTGGCTACGAGAAGCTGCCCGGAACGCCCGCGCTGCTCGTCGAGGCGGGACGGCTCGACCTGTCCGCGCTTGGGCGTGAGCTGGGGACCTTCCTGGGCGCGCTCCATGCGCTCGAGCCGACCGAGGTACCGGAGGACGATGACCCGGAGCTCGAAGCCTGGTCGGCGGCCGCCGTGGAGGATTTGCAGGTCGCCGTCGAACACGGCCATGTCGATTCGCATCAGGCGACGGCGTGGAAGCGGCGATTCCTGGAGCGCCCCATGGAGGGAGGTGGCGCGCCGCGGCTGCTCCATGGCGACTTCGCGGCCGAGCATGTCCTGGTGGATGCCCGGGGTGCGCTCACCGGGGTCATCGACTGGAGCGACGCGTGCAGCGGAGACCCCGGGAGGGATTTCGCCGGGCTGCTCCACTGGGGAGGAGCGCCCATGCTGGCCTCGGCGCTGGAGACGTATGGAGGGGTGAGCCCCGCCGTCCTCACGCGAGCAGCGTGGTTCGCGGCTTGCCGCGCGGTGGCGGACCTCGCCTTCGGGCAGACGCAGCGGCGGCCGGAGTACATCGCCGCCGGTCAGCGGGCGCTCACCTGGCTCGCCACCGCGAATGCCCGCCGCCACGGCCCGTGAATGGGGCCAGCCCCGGTGCCACCTCGAACCACGCCGGAGGGGCACATGGCGAATCCGTCACTGACTCGCGGGACGCCTCGTTCGGCTCAAGCTTCATCGTCCGGCAGGAGCGCCCGGAGCAGTTCATCGTCGGGTCCGAGCGGGCGCCAGCCGGCCGGCGGCGGATTGGCGAGGAGCGCATCCCCTGCCCGGTCGACTTGTTTCTGGTGGGTCTCGGGGGTGTATCCCGTCCAACGGCCCAGAGCCCTGGCAACCTGGAATCGGCTCGCATCGTCCAATACGGCCGGCCACCCATCAGGAAGACTCTGGGACAACATGCGCACAAGAACGTCTCGAACAAAGCGCGTGACCCGCCTGCTCTGTTCCGCCTCATGGAGCATGGCACTTAGAACCTGCACGCCCGCGACGTCCTCGCGACCCAGCTCTTCGGCTAGCGCCACCAACGAGGCAGTGGGACGGTCGTTTGCGAAAGAGGTGATTGACTCATAGCCACGCTCGCGCACCCGTTCGTACAGGCGGGCCTTGATGTTTCCCCGCCAAGCATCTCCGTCGCTCATCGGCCTCTCCCGGTGACGAACTTCAGCGGGACTCTGTACTCCTTCATGTTGTCCCCAACGATGGTCAGGATCTCGTTCCGATTCAACATCCGACCTGTCTTCGTCTCAGCCGCGCTCAACGTACGCATGATCATCTGGTTCCACTCACCGGGCCACATGCGCCCCAGCTTCCAGTTGCCGCCTCCGTGAATCGCCTCGTGGTGAGCCTGCTCCAGCCGGACACAGAACTGGTCGATGTCCATGTCACCCTTGAAGCCACGCGCCTCGAACCACTCGCGGTGCTCCTTCGGCATGACGTGGTGCTTCGGAGCCTCGGACATGCCCGCCCCTGCCCTGCCCGTCACGTGCATGCCCCGCACCTCGGGACTGTCCCCCAGCGCCTCTTGTACGTCCTCGGGCAGGTCCTGGTGCGCATGGGCCATCATCACCTGCCCACCGTGGATGCGGACGGCCGCGCTCGCGACGGGAAGCGAGATGACGCCCGCCCGCACCAGCCTCCGCATCATCTCCACCCACTCAGCGGAGACCACGAGTCGCGAGCCCGTCATGACGCCCCCCGAACTCATCACGAGCCCCACGCCGAGCGTCGCGGGCGCGGAGGGTGGGAGCCGGGGCAGTGACACCTTCAGCGTGGAAACCAGGGCCAGCATCTCCAGCACCTGCACCGCCACCATGACCTTGCCGCCCTGCTCCATGGCCGAGCGCGCATCACGCTGAATCGCGTCGAACTCACGCGTCAGTCTCCCCATCAACTCCGGCATCGTGGTCGCCACCACTTCGATGCGCTCGGCGTCCATGGACACCAGCTCCTTCAGCGCGGGCTCCATCAATCCCTGGACGCGCCCCAGGTCCACGAACAGCCTCTCCGTGCCGTACATGGGGCAGTCCCGCAGCAAGACGTCAGCAAGCTGGAGGAAGTCCACCCAGGTCGCCAGCAGCAGGGCTCCGAACATCGCGCCTTGGAGTCGCGGCCCCGTCATGCGCAGAAGGCCCAGCTCCATGTCCGAGTCCTCCATCTCCGACGCGACTGCCGCCAGCGCGCTGGCACTCCTCAGCGCTTCTCGCAGCCACGTCAGTGGGTTGGAGCCGTGGTCGAGATAGCGCGTGAAGGCACCGCCGAGGCTCCGGCCACCACGGGTCGCCGACTGCAATGAGAGCCGGGCAAGTGTCGCTTCGCTCCTCTCCAAGGTGCGCTTCACTTCGTCGATGGCGTCGAGGACCGCTTGACGCGTCGGGGCCGCTTGCGGCCCCCCACCGCCGACGGCACCTGAGGTGGTGCTAGGTGCTGCCCTCGTTGCGTCGCCGCGTGGCCTGACATGACGGAAGAGGCGCTGTTGAGCTCCCTCGCCCGCGATGGAGTACTGCGATGTCGCCCCGCGAGGCGTGTAGCTCAGCCTTCCGCCACGTCCCGATGAGCATCCCGTGGCAAGCACCAAGGCCAGGAACAGGGCCTCAGCGCGCATGGTCCACCCCCAGGCCCACCGAGACGAAGGCACCCGGTCGCAACGTCCCCTCTGTTGTGGGGAACAACAGCGTGCCGCCTGTCCCCATCGCGTAGAGCTGCCCGCCCAGGAATCTCCAGCGGACCTCCGCCGCTCCCAGATAGCGAGCCCCGGGCTTCCCGGTTCCAACGGCGAGCCCCTTCAGCGCCACTTCCAGCGCACGTTCGAAGAGCTGCACCGCCACGCGGCCGTCCACGTCGAAGCGCCCCCACGAGAAGGCTTCCGCGCCCACCGAGACGCTCAGGTGCTTGTAGGGCCCTCCGTAGCTGACCGCATCCCACTCCACGAGGGCCTCCGCGAATCCGGAGTAGCCGTTCGGGAAGTGAGCCTCCGCGAGCGGCCCGCCGTCAGGGCCTGCTGCCTGGAAGCGCGCCAGCTCGTAGTCCGCGCCGAAGAAGCCCTGCCGGAAGCCGCCCTGCTGGCGTCTCGCCTCCAGCCGAAGGCGCAGGTTGAACCTCTCGGAGACGGAGTCCACCCCGCCCCCCACGACTGCACCCCAAGCGCCACCCTCCCCCGGGCGGCCACCCCACCCGGCATTCACATAAGCCTCCATGCCGGGCCGCGCCAACACCACCGCCATGGCGTCCAGGTGGGCCAGCGTCATCGACGGCGAAGCCCCTCCCGCTCGTCCCCAGTCACGGACCGCGGACACGGCCAGCGTGAACATGCCCCGCTGCTCGGGTTGCCCGACGAGGAGGTGTTCCAGGTCCAGCGAGAGCTCCGCGCCCAACAGCCGCGCGCCGAGCACATCCGACGCGAACGCCTCCGTGTAGAGCGGGCCCAACGTGCCGGTGAAGATGCCCCCAGCCGGGTGGTAGTCGGGATTCGTGCGGTTGGAGTAGCGGCGGACGAGATGCCCGGAGAGCAGCCGGTGTTCCTCCAGCGGGCCGAACCAGATGCCCATGGGCGCGTTGTCCGAACCCAACAGGAGCCCTCGCACGAGTTGCCCCCAATCCGAGAGCGTGTCCCAGTCCTCACGACGCACGAGGGGCGCGCCCTCTTTCCCACCCCAAAGGCGCAAGCGCACGGGCGCCCCCAGGTTGACGCCAAACTCGGGTCCCCCGTCGAGGATGAACGTGGGCACCACCTGCACGAAACCCTCGTCTTCTCCCACGCCAGCGCGAGGCATCAGCGCCAGCGACGTGGCTTCCACGCGCATCAGGTAGCTCCACTTGCGTGCGGGCGGCTCAGCCAGGTCCGTGGATACGCCTTCCTCCGGAGAAAGAGGCTCCGACGCCCGTCCCGACGTGGCCAGCAGCAACAGCAGCACGGCCATACAACTTCGCTTCTTGTGCATACAGGCCTCCCATGCGTGCCCTGGATTGAGCGCTTGCATCAAGACGGCATCCTGGTGATGGGCGATGCCAGCATGTCCCAGGGACCTCTCCATGACGGACAAACACTTGCCACACCCGCAGTGGACACCCGAAATGGACAGATGCCCAAAGACAATGCAGTCCCCGCGGTCCGCCTCTGCGTGGCGACTTGGCTGTCCATCATCGTGAGCGCGCTCGTGTTCGCCACGGCCGTGCTGAACGGTGTCCCCCGGACGGCCCACGCGGAAGAGGACTCCACGCTGGAGGCGAGCCTGGCGCCTGTCTTCGAATCAGCCCATGGAGTCACCGTGCACGCGGTGCGCGCCGTCGATGACCGGCTCCTCGAACTGGCGATAGCGGGCACCTGGGATGGAGACCTGCTCGAGCGCGTCCCCGCCGCGGCCACGGCGCGCTTCCACCAGGCGCTCGACAACGCGGGATTTGAGCACCACTACGCGATGCATGGCCGCCCGCAGCCGGGCGAGAATCCCCTCGGCTGCGAACGCGGTCACAACATCCACTGCTGGAGCTACACGTTCTCTGACGTGCTGCCGAGGATGTTGTCCGTGCTCGCCGGTCCCTGAGCATCATTCGTCCGGGAGCGCTGGTGGTGCTCGACGAGGTCCAGCGCGACGTCCAGCGTCCCATCGACGGCGCGGTTGACCCAGCGGACCATTCCATACGTCCCGGCGAGGGCCGTGTCCTGGAGGGACTGCAGGACGCCCACGGGCGCGTCGAGCGCGGGGATGAACCGCAACACCTGGAACGGCTTCGCGGCGCTGGAGCGGTGGATGCGCTCCACCGCCGTGGCGCCCTGCTCCACCGCGTCCCGGACCAGGTCCTTCACTCCACGCAAGCGATTCATGAAGCCTCCACCGTGAGCGACTCGCACAGCCGCGCGTACACTGACGCGTGGTGAGCGAGCGTGACATGGTCGATACCCGAGACGACGTGGACGTTCTCCGGAGGAAACAGCGGGCTCGAATCACGAGCCCCGGTACGTCCGGAGGCGCTCGCCAGCGAGACGACACCATCCCCGAACAAAGCGGAGACCCACCGCCCCTCCTGCCCGAGCGCTCCGACGATGAGGTGATGGGCGATGCCCGGCGGAGGCAGCAGGGGCATGCAAGGTACCGAGGTGTCCTCCCAGTCCTGTCGGCGGAGTCGAGCCACGCCCAGGTCCTTCACGCCGCTGCTGCGCAGGTCGACGACATCGGCGACGAGGCGGGTGTAGGGATTGGGCACGGCGCGCAGCACCTGCGCGACGACGGTGCCCATGCGCTCCAGCGGGCTGCCGAAGTGGGGCACGCCGATGGAGCAGGAGCGCTTCACGAGGGAGAGCCAGGGCAGGCACGCCTCGGAGGCGATGTGGCAGGCGCTGCGCAGGACGAGGCCGCCCATGCTGTAGCCGACCAGGACGAGCTCGGTGATGGGAACGGGGAACTCGGCGACCAGCCGTTGCAACAGGTGCGCGAGCGCCTCTCCATTGTCGGAGATGTGCAGGCCGGTGTTGTAGCGGAGGTAGAGCGGCGTGAAGCCCGCGTCGCGCTCCAGGAGGGTGCCGTAGTCGGTGGTGGGCTCGGAGGGAAAGGCCCAGACCGCCTCGGTGACGGCGAGCCCGTGGACCCACAAGGCCACGCGTCCCGTGGAGGTCGGATGGGCGGCGCGCAGGGCCTCGCGCTCGACGGGGAGCGGGAGGCCCCGGTGATAGAGCCCCATGGGGGTGGCGAGCGCGTTGCTCTGACGGTGGAGATAGTCACCCAACACGCCGTTGAGCACACCGAGCGCCACGTCGACCTTGCCGACAGTTGCCATGCATTACCTCCGCGCGGACAGTGACACGTCGCGTCATCAATGTCGAATCACGGCCCGGTGCGGGGTGGCGGCGGGAGCGAGGCGCGAGTCCAGCATCTCGCCCCCAACCGCCCCAACAGGCTCAAGGGATGACGATGTGTGAGTGCAGGCCGCGCCCGTCATAGGGCGTGGCGCCGCAGCGGGCACGAGCCCAGTCGCCATTCACCGCCGAGCAGATGCGGAAGGCCTGGATGTTGGAGTACGGCACGTCGAGGCCCGGAGTGTCGCAGCGCCCCCGATAGGTCCAGGAGAGGCTCTTGTTGACGGCGCCGACGCCGATGCACGGGCCAATCCACGCGCCGGTGTCGCGTCGCTGCACGTCGATGGAGTACTGGGCCTGGGTCTCCTCCTCGCTCCAGCTCAGGTCCACGAAGGGCGTATAGGCGCCCGGCAGGTCCAGGCCGACGTCGTCGGAGATGCCGTCATAGGCCTGCTCGACGAAGCGTCCCCAGACGTTGTCGTTCGAATAGAAGAGGCGGAAGGCGGCGATGTCCCCCTTGGTCACCACGCGGTCTCCGGCGTTGCGGCACACCCCATCGAAGACGGTCTTGTTGGTTTGTCCCAAAGTGGCCACGGAGAGGCACGGGCCAATCACCGAGCCGTCACGCAGCACGACGTCGAGCGAGTAGCTGTACCCGGTCAGCTTGTTCCATCTGACATTCACCTGGTTGAGCGAGTGCATCGAGCCATCCGCCTTGAAGGCGACGCGCTGCTTGTATGTGCTGCGCGAGGTGAGGTTGCCCGCGGCGTCGAAGGCCCCGACGTGGAAGATGTTGAAGTACTCGCCTCGGCGCTCGACGATGACGTTGTGGCCGTGGCTCTGCGTCAGCCGACCCGCGGTGTTGCGCAAGGGCTGGGAGAGTCGCCGCACGGCCCGCGCCCGGGTGAGCTGGGGGATGGAGTCCCCCATCACGTAGTACATGGCGTACTGGCTGTTGTACCAGCCGCCGCTGAGGAGCAGGTAGTAGAGCCCGTTGCGCTTGAAGACCTCGGGGGCCTCGTTGATGCCTTCCTCGTAGGCGGGCGTCGAGAAGACAGCCGGGCCCGCGTGGTTGTAGACGGTGCCCGGGGCCGCGGTGTTGAACGAGGAGATGTTGTTGCCCCGGTCGAACCAGACATAGAAGAACCAGCGGCCCGACGTGTCATTGAACGTGGCCGCGTCGATACGGATGTTCCGGTTGCAGCCTTGGGGCAGGCAGGCGGTGCCGGTGGAGGTGCGCGGCCAGGTGGTGTTGGCATGGATGGGCTGAGGCGCGCCGAACTGGAGATTCAAGTCGGGCGCGGTGGCAACGAAGGTCGTCACCTCCTGGCCGGACGGTGGGCACGCGGCGCCATTGGGGACCCGGTGCGCCGAGAAGTACAGCTGGTACACTCCGTCGTGCTTGCCCAGGTCCGGCGCCCAGAGGAAGCAGTAGTCATACACCGGGTCGACTGCTGACGGGTCATAGGCGCGCTTGAGTTGGAAGCTCGTCAGGTCGCGCGTCTCGTAGATGGGGAGCTGCCACCCGTTGCCGGTGCCGGACAGGAAGAACAGGTCGTCATGTTCCTTGTAGATGTCGGGGTCCGCCATCCCTGGAACGAGCAGCGTGCGCCGCCCGTAGTCCCCGCCGCGCGTGGCGCAGGCGCCCCCGGTGAAGCCCTCGTCGCAGATGCAGCGCGCGGTGCCCGCCTCGTCACGACAGACGCCATGACCACTGCAGGTGACGCCATCACAGACTCCGGCCAGCGCCTGCTCCCGCGGAGGCGCCTCTTGCCCGGGCCGCGGCTCCGGTGGAGGTTCACTTCCACATCCGACGATGGACGAAACAAGCATGGACAGCGGGATGACGACACGGGCGGCGCTCATGGTCTTCCTCCTGACGACAGCGTCGCAGGAAGGAGCCCTCGGGCAAGAGCCGATTCTCAACCGGACGCGCCTCCCGCTTCGCCTCCAACGGAAAACTCTTCGAGCGAAGGACGATGCTCGCGGCGCAGGGTCGCCCTGGCCCAGCGGCCCTCCGCCGACGGTGTCTTCGATTCACTCCTGCCCATCCTCGTCGGCAACAGCGATGTCGTGGCGCGCGAGCAGCCGCCGAAGCTGGGTGCGGTGCATCCCGAGCGCCCCCGCCGTGGCGGTCACGTTGCCTCCGTGCTGACGCAGGGCGTGTTCGATGCGGGTGCGCTCGTCGGCGGGCAGGGGCTTCGCCTTCGCGGGCACCTGCCGGGGCGGCGCTCGCGGCGCGTCAGCCGGCTGAGACAAGGCCTGCCCGAAGGCCACTCCGGCGTCAGGCTTGAGATGACCTCCCTCGACCCGTGAGGCGCCTTGCAGGTGCGACGCGTGTTCGGCCACGCCCAGCTCGGCCATCAGCTCGCGCACGTTGCCGGGCCACGGCCTGCGCAGACACTCCTCGACCAGCGAGACGTGCAGGCGCCTGCCGGGCGACAGCCCTCGCTCCAGCAACAGGGGAATCTCCTCGGGCCGCTGACGCAGCGGCGGCAAGGTGACATCCGGCCGTCCGATGCGGAAATACAGGTCCTCGCGCAACCGCCCGCTCGCCACCTGTGCACGCAGGTCCTTGTTGCTGGCGCAGCAGACGTGCAGGTCTATCCGCTGCGGCTTGGATGCCCCCAGCGCGAGCACCTCCCGGTTCTCGAGCACGCGCAGCAGCTTGGCCTGCACCGCCAGGTCCAGCTCCACGACCTCGTCGAGAAACAGGGTGCCGCCATCCGCGGACTGGAGGTAGCCCTGCGCATCCACGTCCGCCCCCGAGTACGCCCCCTTCCGAGCACCGAACAACAATCGCTCCGCCAGACTCTCGGGGATGGCCGCGCAGTTGACGGCGATGAAGGGACCACTCCTCCGTGAGGAGAGGGAATGGAAGGCGCGCGCCACGCCCTCCTTGCCGGTGCCACTCTCCCCATGGATGTACAGGGAATGGCCGAGGCTGGCCTGGGAGACCTCCCGGAGCAGGCCTTGCATCGCGGGCCCTCGCACGAACTGCTCCACGACTTCGACCCCGTGCGCCTCGAGCGGCCGCAGGTCCACGCTAGGAACGAACAGCGAGTCTCCCATGCGCACCACGCGCCGTGCCTCATGGGCGGTCCCCTTCGGAATGGCCGCGCCATCCACGAAAGTGCCGTTCTGGCTCCCCAGGTCCGTCACCCAGAAGCGCTGCCCATCGAAGCGGACCTGGGCATGGCGCCGCGACATCTTCGCGTCCTGGACCTCTCCCAGTACGGCGGCGCCTCGCCCCAGTTCCAGCGCGCCCTCTTTCAGGCGCAGCGCCACGGCCATGGCCCTTCCCCCACCAAAGAGTCGCATCAGGCCCGGGACACGTGCCCCCGCGTCCGTGCCCGCGGCGCCCCTGCTCGCGCGCAGCGTCGACCGCTCCTGTTCCGTTTCCATGACGGCCATCCTATGCCTGTGCCACGGCACACATCAGGGGGTGCCACCATTTGTGCCACACGGTCCCACTGACACCTCGCAAGCCGCGGACCTTCCAGGTCGGACAGGGAGATCTCAAGAATTCGAGGTCCTCGCCGTCTCATGGCGTGGTATTCGCCAAACAAGACATACGCCTGGATGGAATGGACATGCCCCTGAAGCAAGCCCCCCGCCCCTCCGCGTTCGACTCGCGGATGAGGTCGTGGCTGCTGTGTCTCTTGATGCTGTTCCTGGCCCCTGGGGTCAGCGGTTGCTGTGCATTGTTTCCCGGGAGCAAATCCTGCGTGAAACCCACGCCGCCTCCCGGAGAGCCTGACCCCAACGAAAGCCTGCCCGTGCGGGACTGCAGCGTGGAGACCTGTGAGCTCGGAGGAAGAGCACGGCCCCTGACGCCCTGGGAATGCCCGACGGGACAACCCAACTGCCAACCTCCCGAGACGAACGGCCTGGGCATCTACATCGTCGAGGGCGGCAACTACTGCTTCGTGGTGGATGGCAGTCCACGCTTCTGTCCCGAAGCCTTCGAGAACGTTCCGGCCTCGGCCAGCTTCCCCCAACCCTCTGTCCGATTGATGGGCCGAGACCCCACCAGGAGTGGGGGACGGCTCAGCGGCTACACCGTGAGCGGGCTGCTTCAGAATCCTCAGGCTCCCGGTGCAGGCGAGGGCGTCCGGATTCACAGCATCCAAGCCACGGGCACCCAGCTCACGGTGAACTACTGCTCCCTGTCCGGCCCCTGCCTGGACAGAGGCACCCAGGTCCACTCCCTGCGGGGCGAGGAGCTCCACCGGTTGAAGCTCGTGATGCTGCTCCCAGCCGACGACGGCGGCGGGCCCAGAAGAGCCGTCATCCTCGAGCTGGCCGTGACGCCCCGCGCGGATGCGTCGGCCCGGGTCCACGGGTACGACGTCCTCTACCGGGAATACGGAACCGGACTGCCCTGGCTGAATCACTGCGCCCCCAGGGGCGTCACCGCCCCCGACAGGGACCCCACTTCGTTCCTGCCGGGGCTGCGCATCAACAGCGTGAACGCGGCCGTCGAGCCCGTCTCCGCGTGGACCACCATCGGCTGTGAGTCGGGCGCCATCGTCACCTGCCTCGACTGGGGCTACGCCCCCTGGAGCCCCGACACGGGCGGCTACGACGTGCTGCGCGGGTATGTCTTCGGCTCGTGCCTGCAGGCCAAGCGCGCCGCGTACTTCGTCGGTCGCGGAGACCTCGCGAGCTACACCCGGAACGGCACGCGCATCGCCAGGCGCGACGAGTTCGGACTGGGGAGGAGCGCGAACAACCACGTCGAGGAGCTGCGGACGCTGGAGGCCCTCTGGAGTCCCCAGGGCGCGGTCTGCCTCAACCCGGAGAATCGCCGGGTCCCCGACATGCTCCTGCCCGAAGGCCTGCGCGGGGTGCCGCCTTGCGCCAGTCCCCCCACCTGGACCCCGACGGGAAAGCTCGCCACGGGCAGGCTCAGCCCGGCGCCGGACTGAGCCCCGCCTCGCGGAGCGCGTCCGCGTACTCCCGTCGGAGCAGGGGATTGAGGGTGAGGGCCTTCACCAGTGACTCACGGGCCCGACGCAGCGGCTCGGCGCGCTCCGCCTCCGAGCGTGCCAGCCGCGCCTGGAGCAACAGCAACCCTCCGCGGACGGCATGGGCCGAGGCCAGCTTCGAGTCCAGCGTGAGCGACAGGTCCACCTGCGCGAGCCCCTCGGAGATGAAGCCAGGGGCCTCGCGGGGTGACACGGCCTCCGCCAGACGCAGGCAGGTCCTCGCCAGCTCCTGGTGGGAGTCGTTGTAGGGCTGGATGTCCACCGCCTTGCGCGCTTCGGCGCGTGCGCGCTGGAGGTGCTGGAGTCCGGAGCCCCCGTTGCGTCGCGCCCAGGCGGCCTCCACGAGCGCCAGTCGCGCGCGCAGGACCTGGCAGTCGGCGCAGCTCGCATCCCCTCGCGACGCGGCCACCAGGGCGCGCTGGCCCGCCTGGAGCGCTACACCGGGGTCGAGGTCTGCTCCCACGGCCTGCGTCGCCGAGAACAGGTGCACCATCGCGAGGGAGAAGTGGGTCCGCCCGAAGGTCGGGTTGATGGCGAGCGAGCGCTCGAACCAGCGGGCAGCACGCTCCAACGGCGCCCGCGCATCCGCCCCCGAGGCGACGCGGTACTCCGCGCGAAGCAGCTCCGAGAGCCCCAGCTTGTTCAGCGCGGAGTGGAAGTTGCCGTTGATGGCGAGCGCGGCCTCTCCCGCCGCGAGGGCCTTGCGCACCTCGGGCTCCGGGTCGAGCCCCCGCGCGAGGCCCCGCGCCGCCATCGCGTTGTACAGCTCCGCCAGGTTCGAGTACCCGAACACGTATTTCGGGTCGTACCTCACGGCCAGACGCAGGAGGCGCTCCGCCTCGGCGTAGGAGGCGGACGGGTCCTCTCCGCGCTCACGCTGGCGATTGCCCCGCCAACGATGCACCAGCGACAAGTCATTGAGTCCCCAGGGGTATTGGGGCTGGAGCTCCAGGGCCCTGCCCAAGCGGGAGATGGCCTCGGCCCAGGCAGGCTCGGGGTCTCTTCCCTCCCACGACGCCTGGAGCCCTTGGAAGAACAAGCCGACCCCCAGGATGTCATGCGCCTGGATGTCCCGGGGAGACAGCTCCACCGCGCGCGACGCGGCCGCGAGGCAGTCGGTGAGGATTCGTTTCGGGTCCAGCCCCTCGCCTCCGGGATTCGCGGCGCGGTAGCGATTGAGGAGGATGAAGGCCTTGCGGGTGTATGCGGCTCCGCGAGTCGGCGCGGCCTGGAGGCCCTGCTCCGTCGCGGCCAGCGCCTTCTCCAGCGATGCGCGGGGAGACTGGCCCTGGCGCCGGTCCAGCTCCGCCTCCTGCAACCCCACCTCCGCCAGCGCCTCGTAGCTCCGCGCGTCGCTGCGTCCCAGCTCCACGGCGCGCTCGTGGAGGCGACGGGCCTCGTGAAGCCCCGCGCGCGCCCCGTCGTATTCGCCCCGCTCCAGCTGTTCCATCGCCCGAGCATGCGCCACGTCTCCCGCGAGCTTCCGGGCCTCGTACAACCACGGCGCCTCGGCCTCGGCGAGCAGCGCGGCCCGCGACGCCGCGTCGTAGTCACGCCGATAGAAGGCAATCAGCCCCTCCAGATATCGAGGGGACTCCAGCTCCAGCACCCGGCTGCGCTCGAGCGACTGGAGCGCGGGCTGGAGGAACTGTGCTTCGACCGCACGCTGCCGCACCGCGACCCACGTCGGGTCTCCGCCGCGCCGCGCCTCTTCCATCGCCTGGTGGTAGCGCTCACCGAGGACCCGGCCCAGCGCATGATGAAGCTCCGGCGAGTCCAACCCCTTCTGTCTCGCTTGCGTCAGCGCTTCGTGGGCCTGCTCCAGCTCGTGCAGCGCGAGGTGCCCCCGCCCGAGCGCGTATTGGACGAGCGCGTCCCCAGGCGCCCCCAGCGTGTGCTGCCAGGCCGCGATGCGCGCCATGCGCTCGCGCACGAGCTGCTGCTCTCGACCGGTGTCGTGCAGGGGAACCGTGTAGGCCATGCGCAGGAACCACTCGAGGTCCTTCACCTGCTGACCCAGCTGCTCGGCCATCCGCGCACGCCCCTCCGATTGCAGTCGGACATGACGCGCCTCCAGGCGGGAGGTGACGCCCAGGACCGCCAGGAGGAGGATGCTCGCGAGCGACACGGCGGAGACCGCCACCAGCGTCCGGTGCTTGCGCGCGCGGCGCCAGAGTCGGGCGAGCAGGCCCGGGCGTTGCCCGAGGATGGGCTCTCCGTCGATGTAGCGCCCCAGGTCCTCGGCGAGGGCGCGGGCCGACGGGTAGCGCTGCCCGGGGTCCTTGCTCAGACACTTGAGGACGATGACCTCCAGGTCCCCGGGCAGGTGCGGCACGAGCGTGCGCAGGGGCGGCGCCTCCTCGTGGAGCACCTTGTCGAGGATGCCCGGGAGCGTCTTGTCCGAGAACGGGGGCGCGCCGGCGAGCAACTCGTGGAGGGTGGCGCCCAGGCCATAGACATCCGAGCGACGGTCGACGGCCCGCGTCTCCCCTCGCGCCTGCTCCGGTGACATGTACGCGGGCGTCCCCATCACCGCGCCGGACCGGGTGAGGCCCTGCTCGAGGCCGGACTCGTGCGCCAGGCCGAAGTCCATCACCACCGGGACACAGCGCCCGTCCTCCTGCCGCCGCACCAGGATGTTGGCCGGCTTGAGGTCGCGGTGGATGACGCCGAGCCTGTGCGCCTCGTGCATCGCGGCGGCGACCTCTCGCATCACCTGGACCTTCTCCGGGAGCGACAGCCCTCCGGCGACCTGGTCCAGCCGCGGGCCCTCGATGAGCTGCATGGCGATGTAGTCGCGGCCCTCCGCGTGCCCGACTTCGTACACCGCGCACACGTTCGGATGCTCGATTCGAGCCTGCGCCCGCGCCTCCTGGAGGAAGCGCATCACCTGGTCCGGGTCGGCGCCCCGCACGAACTTCAGCGCGACGGTGCGGCCCAGCCGCCGGTCCCAGGCCTTGTGGACCTCTCCCATGCCGCCGCGGCCGAGCAGCGCCTGCAACGTGTAGTGGCCCACGGAGGAGACCCCGAGCAGACCGGTCGCCCCCGAACCGGGCGCGAGGCTGAGCTCCACGGTGCGCCGCGCCGCCTCCGGAACTTCCTCCCGGTCATCGTCCATGTGTTCCCCCTGGCGACATGATAGCCCACGGCGGTCGGCCCGGGAGCACGGCCCGGAAATCCTGGCACGTTGTGCCGGCACCGCACGGCGCTGTGCCGGCACCGTGCCCGACAGGCCGACGGTCGCGTGAGTTCAGAGGGAGACGCCCCTGGAGACCGCGTCCATCAGCTCGGCACGCGGGCTGCAATCACTCTCACCCGACGCGGATGCACGGAGACGGCATCACGACGGACGCCTCAACTCCACACATCCACGCTCATGCCGCGGAGCCGAGAGGCCGGCTCCGGCAAACACACTCACGCGCCTCGAAGCATCTCCACTCCCAGAAATCGGAACCCATGACCCATCACATGAAGACCTTCGTTGCATCCGCGCTGGTGCTCGCCAGCGTCGCTGGCACCGCCAACGCCCGCTCCATGGCCGGGTGGCACGGCAAGCCGCAGCTCCACGTGGACGGCGCCTGCATGGGCGAGTCCTGGACCACGCAGACCAACAACTGCACCCGGGCCGTCACCCTGTTCTTCCCGACCACGGTCGACACCTCCGGTAACTACCGGCTCGTCGTGAACGCCTATGGCGCGACCACCGCCAACAACGTCGGCTGCCGGTTCTTCGGCCTCACCAGCGATGCGACGGGCATGTACTCGGTGCCCGTCACCTACCTCCCCAGCTTCGGCACCAACCAGAACATCTCGCTCGGCCCGGTGTTCGCGCCTTCCGGCGGCACCCTGAACGTCGCGTGCACGCTCAGCCCCGGCGGACGCGTGAACAGCCTGAGCTGGTACCAGTAGTCCCCTCGAGCCGCCGCCATCCGCCGTCCAGGTGGCGGCGGCTCAATCCTCCGAGGTCATGACCATGAAGCCCCGGCAACTCCTGACGGGCGGCGCGCTCGCCTGCGCGTGCGCCACCGTGCTGTTCGTCTACCAGGGACACGAGAGGGACGAGCTCCTTCAGCGCGCCTCCACGACGGAGCCTCTCACGGCCCAGAGGCAGGAGCCGGCCCCCGCTCCCAAGCCCACGCCGCCCACCCTCCCCCGCGAGGCGCGCGTCGAGGTCGCCGTCCCCCCGCCCATGGCCCCCGGGCCCACGGCCCCGCCACCCGAGCCAGCATCCCCGCCGCGCGAGGCCCCGGTGACGTCCCCTCCTCCGCCCCTCTCCACGGCGCAGCTGAGACAGCGCCTCGAGGACTACTTCGGAGACGAGCCTTTCGACCCCGCCTGGGCTCGGAGCGCCGAGCAGCTCGCGACGGACGGCGTGAGGGCCGCGCTGCCAACCGCCGCGCAGCTCAGGTCCATCCAGTGCAGGGCCAGCCTGTGCCGCATCGAGACGGAGCATGGAGACAGCGAGCAATCCCTCTCCTTCGTGCACACGGCCTTCATGAACCCGGAGCGCCAGGTCTGGAACGCGGCCTTCGTGACGGTGCGCGGCGAGGACTCGACCGAGGACCGAATCGTCACCGTCACCTACCTGGCGCGAGAAGGCGTGGAGCTCCCCATGGAGCGACTCCTATCGTCATCCAACCCACTGTAATGGCTGGACTTTCCAACCAAGACGACCGGTCATATTGACCTTCATGGCGAGGCTCGCCTACAGAGCGTGCAGGGGACACGCGGGAGGAGCGCCATGAGCAATGCAGACAAGGTCGTTGTCGTCATCGGCCCCACGGGCCAGCAAGGCGGAGCAGCGGCGAAGCACCTGGCGGCGGGTGGATGGCGCGTGCGCGCCCTGGTCCGCGACACCCAGGGCGCCAAGGCGCGAGCACTCGCGGACGCGGGCGTGGAGCTGGTTGCTGGGGACATGGGGGATCGCGCGTCGCTCGATGCGGCGATGCGCGGCGCCCACGGTGTCTTCAGTGTTCAGCCGAGCGTGGGGCCCGCCGGCCCGAGCAGCGCGTGGGAGGAAGAGGTCCGCCATGGAAGCAACGTCGCGGACGCCGCCAAGGCCGCGGGCGTCGAACACCTCATCTACACCTCGGTCGGTGGCGCGGAGCGGAACACGGGCATCGGCCACTTCGAGAGCAAATCGAGAATCGAGCAGCACATCCGTACGCTCGGGGTGCCCGCGACCATCCTCCGCCCCAACGCGTTCATGGAACTCTTCACGTGGCCTGACTTCGGAGTCCCTCGGGGCGTTCTCTCCTTCTTCGGCGCCCCGGAGAAAAGCTTGCAGCTCATCGCCGTGGATGACATCGGCCGGTTCGTCGCCCTCGCCTTCAGCGACCCGGCGACGTATGTGGGCAGGTCGATCGAGCTCGCGGGCGATGCGCTGTCGGGAACGCAGCTCGCGGAGGCCATCAGTCTCGCGACGAACCGGTCCATTCCGTACGTCCAGATTCCAGGAGAGGGCCTTCGTCAGAACCCCAGCCTCGAGCGCCTCGCCGCGTTCGTGAGTGAGGACGGCGGCAAGGCCGACATCGCCGCGCTCCGCGAGCTGCATCCAGGACTGCTGACGTTCGACGCGTGGCTCGCCAAGGGCGGCAAGGCGCTGTTCCAGGCGTTGACGGTCCGGCCCCACTGAGAATCTCCGAAGGTCAATCAGGGCCGAGTATCGACACATTGGTCTCCACGGGGTGCTTCGGTATCTTGAGCTGGTTCGCTGGAAAGTCAGGGTCCGCATACCCCAAAGACAGCCCACAGAGGATGACGAGCTCCTCTGGGATTGAGAGCTCACGCCGGATGACTTCGGGATACGTCGTCAACGCGGCCTGGACGCAGGTCCCGATACCCCGCGCCGTCAGCCCCAGGACCAGCGTCTGGAGATACATTCCGACGCCCACCGCATCCACGAGCCCGAGCTCCCGGTGCATGCACAGGATGCCCACCATGGGCGCGCCGAAGAACTCGTAGTTGCGCCGCGAGGCCGCCACTCTTCCAGCATCATCGTCTCGGGCAACCCCCATCGCGCCGTAGACGATGGCTCCCAGCTCACGACGATGCGCCCGGAAGGATGGGGGAAGCGGAGCCAGCTCGCGAGGCTGCGCGTGCACCTCCGCCATGAGCGCCTGACGAAGCTGCTCCGTGCGCTCTCCCTCCGTGAGGAAGAGACGCCACGGTTGGATGTTCGAATTGGAAGGTGCGAGCTGTGCGAGCGCCAGCGCCTCCTCGAGCAGGTCGCGAGGTATCGGGGTGGGCAGGAAGCGGCGGGTGGAGCAACGGCTTCGGACGACTCCCTCTAAATCAAACATGATGTCTCTTCAGGCCGGACGTGGGGTGGTGGTATAGAATAGCCCCATGCGGAATTCCCAGCCACCGCGCCTTCCGACCGCCAGTCCTCTCGTTGCCGGGTCGCTCCTCCTGGCGATGCTCGTGCTGACCGCCAGCGTGTCGTCCTGCTCCACGCAGGAAGAGGACACCGGGAGCATGGCGCCGTGGCGCGAAGGAATGACGACGGAAGACGAGGAGCCCGAGTCCTGCGACGAGTGTGATGGAGGCGCCGACGCGGGTGACGCCGGAGACGCGGGTGACGCCGGAGACGCGGGCTGTCCTCCTCCCGAGCAGGACTTCACCGAGACGCCCACCTGCGAAGACGACGCGGGGGTGGACGCAGGCGTGGATGCGGGGACAGACGGGGGTGGCGGCGGGGGTGGTGGTTCAGACGCGGGTCCGGACGGCGGGCGCGACGCGGGGACCGTGCCTCGCGTGGACGCAGGCACGGATGCGGGGACCGACGCGGGCGCCACCCTGGCCGAAGCGCCGGCGATGCAAGCCTCCTTTGCGCCCCTGTCCTCCCCTGCTCCGACTCCCGTCCTGAACCCCACGCCGACCACGGCGGGAGAGCGGACGAATGGCGCGGAGCGGTCTCGGATGCGCGCGCGCTGTGGCATCTGCGAGCTCCGGCCCAGAGGGCCCATCGACCCGAGCAAGGTGCCCTACATCTCCGTGCATGGCATCGGCGCCGGTCCCGAGGTGATGGACCCGGCCATCAATCACTTCCCACCCAATGCGCAGGTCTACGACTTCTTCTACCCGGACAACCGGCACCCGATGGAGACGGCGGACTGCCTGCGCAACGCCATCATCCAGGCACGGGGCGCACATTCGGGAACGGTCGTCCAGGTGGTGGCGCATTCACTCGGCGCCATCATCGCGACGGGCGCGGACCACTCGCTCGTGGACCCGGAATGGATGCCGACGGAGGTCCCCACCAACTGCGGCTTCATGAAGAAGGTGCGCGGCAGGCATCGCAACGGCTTCGTGCTCGAGCCCCCGCCCAATGCCAATCAGCTCGACCTCCGGATGACCCTCATCGACCCCGTCTTCCAGGGCTTCACCGATGCGCCGCTGTTCATCTCCGACTGCGTACCCGGCCCCGGAGACCTCACGGCGGGCAGCGCGCTCATGCAGACGCTGAACACCCGGCCCACCTTCTCCAGACAGCGCAGGGTGTTCTACGCCAACCATCCGGACGACGACACGGCCCGCGACCTCACCGAGTTCGATGACGCGGACCTGGAGCTGATCTGCAAGGCGCTCCGAGGCGAGAGCGTGCGCACCCGGAAGTTCGGCCTCGTCAACGCGTGGAACGCCGTCAAGAACCTGCGAGTCGGTCCCGGCGGCAAGACGCTCAAGGACGCCCTGGGCTGTGGCCCCTGCACCGCGGCGCGCATCAAGGAGCTCGCGGGACAGGCAGCCCCCCGCCTGCCGGGCGACCACACCGAGGTCATCGACGTCATCCCCTTCTGACCCCAGACCCGGGCGGCCCTGAAGGAGTGATTCCAGGGCCTGTCCGAATCAGGGCCGGGTTCGCCCTATATCCCCTCCACTCTGCGCATTCAGGGGCCCGAGCCGGGCCCTCGACCTCCTGAACGGAGCCGATGGCATGAGTGAGCAGGGACAGCACGACGGGGCGCGAGACTTCGACTTCCTCATGGGACGCTGGCGGGTCCACAACCGTCGGCTCAAGGAGCGACTGAAGGGGTGCACGGAGTGGCTGCCCTTCGAGGCCACCGCGGAAGAGCATCCGCTGCCCGGCGGGCTCGGCAATCAGGAGACGTATCGCAGTGAGTTCTGGCCCGGCTTCGTGGGCCTGGCGACCCGGGTCTACAACCCGGCGACGCGGCAGTGGTCCATCTCCTGGGTGGACAATCGCAACCACACCGTCGACCCGCCCGTGCTCGGCGGCTTCGTGGGCGACGTGGGCCAGTTCGAAACGAACGACACCTTCGAGGGCCGCGCCATCCGCGTCCGCTTCACGTGGACCCGGCTGGGCCAGGACACCGCGCGCTGGGAACAGGCGTTCTCGCCAGACGAAGGCCGCAGCTGGGAGACCAACTGGGTGATGGAGTTCACCCGCGTGAAGGAGTGAGCGCGACCGTTCAGTGGGGCGCGGCCATCCGCACGCGGACGCCGAAGCCAATCCACAGGTGAACGGTGCGCTCGCGGAGGCTCTCGTCGCCCGTGCGGCCGTTGAACTTCACCTCGAGCGAGTCATATCGCCCGCCCGATCCGCTGACGAAGAGCCCCGCCCAGAAGCTCCCACCGAGGTTCCTGTCGAACCCGGCCTGGAGCGTCACGTCCGGGCCCGAGTACGTGATGTCGATGCCCTGCACGTTGAACGAGGCCCGCTCGTAGCCAAGCGCCACGCCCGTCCAGGGGTTGTAGGGCCCCGAGGGGTTCCAGTGGTAGTTCCCCTGGAGCCCGAAGCGCAGGTGGCTGCCCGGGCACGTGGTGTCGCTGGAGCAGCGCACCCGCATCTGCGCATGGGAGAGCTGGAGCCAGGGGCCGAGCTCGACGTTCGAGCCGATTCGCACCGTGGGCTCCACGATGGCGGCGAAGAGCCCCTTGTAGACCTCATACAGATAGAACGGGTCCGGCGAGCCATCCATCTGCCCTCCCGGCATGAGATAGCCCGCACGCACGGAGAGCCCCAGCCAGCGCGGAAAGTCGGAGTCCCTCTCCGCGGTGGGTGCCTGCGCGACGGCCATCGAGGACACCAGGAGTGACAACAGGGCCAACGTCCGCGCGGCGGGACGAGAGAGCGTTTGCATGCGTGGGCGTCGGGTTATTACGGTCGCTCGACAGTCGTCAACCCAGGGCTCCCGGTGTCTTCCTTTCGCTCCTCATCCGTTCCGCGCCTGTTCACGTGGGTGGCTGTCGTCCTGCTCGGCGCCTGTGGTGGCCCTTCCGCCGAGGAAGACGCGCGCGTCTGCGCCGACGTGGAGTGCACCGCCGGCCGCTGTGTCGCCGAGAACGGCGCCCCCATGTGCCGCTGTAGCGCCTTCGAGGAGGCCGCGGGCCTCACCTGCACCATCGCCGCCTTCCGCCCCTCGGACGACCACGGCGACACGGTGGAGACCGCCACCGCCCTGCCCCCCACCGTGGACTTCCAGGAGGGAGACATCCACCCCCTCTTCCGGGACAAGGTGGACCGGGATGTCTTCGCCGTGCCTCCGCTGGCGGGCCATGGCTTCCGCTTCACCCTGCGTCCCGGAACGCTCACCGCGGTGTCCTGGCAGGTGCTGGATGCCCAGGAGCAACGGGTCAACGTGAGCTCCTACCGTGCGCCGGATGGCGAAGTCGTGGAGCTCGTCTCCACGCCGGAGGCGCCGCGCTTCATCAAGGTCTCCGCCGGGACGGGCCGTGAGGGCGCGGGGACGTACACCTATCGTTTGGAGGACCTGGGCAAGGATGCGCACGGCGACACGCCCGCCACGGCGACGCCCATCGCGGTGCCGAGCGCGCCGTTCCCCGTCGCGCTCGAGTTCGCGGAGGACAGCGACTTCTTCACCTTCCGCACCGAGCCGGGGCGCGGCTTCCGGTTCTCCTGCGACTCCGACGTCTCGGTGACCTTGAGGGACAGCGCGGGCGCCCCCGTGCAGGACAACACAGGGCGCACCTCGGTGGGCCGCCTGAGCCAGGAGGCGAGCACCTGGTATGTCCGCGTCGACAAGGGCAGCCGGGTGTTCAGCACGCAATGCCAGCTCGATGACCTGGGACCCGACGAGCACGCGAACGGGATGCCCGGCGCCACCCCGCTCCCCCTGGGAGTCCCCGTCACGGCGCGGCTGCAGGGCGCCAACGACGTGGATGTCTTCTCCTTCGAGGCAACCCAGGGCCACGTCTACACCGTCGGCGACGCTCCCGCGCGCGAGCGCATCATCCAGCTCACGGACGCCGCGGGCACGGTCCTGAGCGAGACCGCCTGGGGGCGAATCGTCCACGAAGCGGCCTCGACGGGGCGCTACTTCGTCTTCGCGCACGCCCTGAAGGACGCCCCCTGGTGGAGCGACTTCCAGGTGGAGCTGAAGGACCTGGGACCGGATGACCACGGCGACACGCCCGAGACCGCCACCCGCGTCGAGGTGGGGCAGAGCGTCGAGGGGCTCATCCACAGCTCCGACGACCTGGACGCCATCGCGCTCCAGTTGGATGCGGACGGCGTCTATCAGGTCACCTGCACGCCGGACTGCTCGCTGCGTGCGAGCGCCCCCGGCAGCACCTTCCCCTTCCGCATGCATGCGACCTCCAGCAAGGGGGTCTGGAAGGCGCACCTGCTGGCATCGACGCTCGTCACCTTCATCATCGACTCGCGCTCTGCGCCCTACGCCTTCACGTTCCGGGTGGAACGGGTGGGGACGGATGACCATGGCGACGACCCGGCCCACGCCACGCCGGTGACGCTCCCGGTGAGCCTGGAGGGCGTGTTCGAGCTGGGCTCGGACCTCGACGAGCTCGCCGTCACGCTGGAAGGAGGAACGACCTACGTCGTGTCCTCCAGCGAAGCGACCGTGCGCCTGTTCGACGCTGGGGGCACGAACGTTCCTGTCGTCTACGACGCGGTGACGAGGACCCGGCGCGTGACGACCAACACGCCGGGGCGGCACCGCGTGGTGCTCTCGTCGCCGGACCCACTGGTGGGCATCGCCAAGAGCTGGCGCTTCACCCTGAGCGCGCCGTGAGCCACGCGGCCCCGGCGTGCTGCTACACGGCCGGACGACAGTAGGCCAAGAACCCCAGCGCCGATTCTTCTCTCCGCACGCCCTGCCCGAGCAGGCGCAACACCTGCTCGAGGTCCGCTTCAACGACCATGTCGAGTTGGTCGCAGTGCGGCTCGAAGATGACCACCCAGGGCCCGCCGGGCTTCAACTGCTCGGGCAGCATGCTCTCGAGCGCGTCCCATTCAGCGGCCTCGACGCGGAGGTACTTCCAACCCGCCGTGACAAAATCCGCTGGCAGCGAGCGCACGATGTGCGCCGGAGGCTCTCTCTCCAGGAGATCCACCCCAGCAGGCGAAGTCCATCCACCGAGGTCCTCGGTGAACTCCTCTCCTCCCCAGGACACGACTCGAACCTTCCGAGAGAAGCTCCCGTTCAGGTTCACTTCGGGGAGCCAGATCTCCAGACAAGCATCCATCGCAGTGCGGGGCATGTGGGGCTGTACCTTCGAACCAGCACAGCATCCAGGGGGTAACGGATGAAGGTGCTGTCACGTGTTTCAACGGACGATGACACAGGGCTCAGGGGCAAGACGCCGTGCCTGCTCCGTAGGCTTTAGAGACGGGAGCGAAGGGGGACGTGAGTTGTCTCACACGCTGCCGTCACGGGCTTCACCTTCGTGGGGCTTCGTCACCTCGAACGGGAGCAGTCGTCATGACGTCCACCATCCTCTTCAAGTCCGTATCTGGGTTGTTCCTCGTATGGGCCCTGTTCGTCACGACGGAGGCACGAGCGGAGACGGTCGTCCTCGCGTGTGTCGGAGCGGAGGTCACCGAATTCGAGCCGGGCATCACCAACGACGCCAAGCCGACCCACGTCTCCGCCACCGGAACCCACGGGTGTGCGGGGCTGCCGCTGAATCTTCCCTCGGCCATCGCCACCACGGAGGCGGATGGCATCCTCGGCTGTGGGTTCGGCCAGGCGACCTCCACCATCCACATCCAGTGGAGTGATGACACGGTGAGCATCGTGTCGGGCACCACCCTGGTGAACGCGAATCCCGCGGGAGAGACCGTCGTCGTGCTCACCGGGACGGTGGTGAGCGGCCGGTTCCTGGGTGCGACGGTGGTTCGCACGCTGACGCTGCTCAACACGGATGTGCTGGGGTGCTTCACGGCCCAGGGCGTCACGGACGTCGCGGGCCCCGTCACGCTGGTGGTGACGAAGCTGCTCTGAGGACGGGGTACGAGAAGGACTGGACACTGCCCGCCACCTCGATTTCGAGCGTCGCGGGCAGCGCTCTCTCCAGACTCGGCCGAGCCTCTCAGTCGGTCAGACAGACCCACCGGTTGTGGGGAATGGCCTGACACATACAATAACCCCAGGTGCCGTTGGCCCAGGTGCAGCTGATCTCCGTCTCCGGGCTGCAGACCTTGCCCTGACGGGCCTCACAGGAGACAGCCTGCGCGGACACCTCCTGCTCGGGGAGGGCGCCGGTCTCGGTGCCCTCCGCAACCTCTGCTCCGCCACAGCCAATGATGGAAACGAAAGCCGCGAACGCCAGTACACGACGAACCATGATGGAAACCCCGTTGCAGTTGTAGCCCTCGAATCCAACTGCGGGCCCGCACCTGGGGTCAAGTGCCACCCTCTTGACGCATTGCGCCCAATGTCAACCCGACATCAAAGCCTGGTGCGACACAAGGACAGAGGAGACCTCAGGACAGCATCCAGGGGTGACGGAAGGAGAGGCTTTCGCGTGTTTCAGCGGACGATGACTCAGGGCGCATGGGCAAGACGCCACGCCTGCTCCGCAGACATTTCGTGACAGGAGTGAAGGGGAACGCGAGTGGCCTCGCTCGTTTACGTCGCGTGCCTCACCTCCGTGGGCGCGAGTCGGTGCGCCGCGCTCGAAGCACGCGGCGCACCGACGCCCCTACCCAGACCGCGCTGGAATCAGGGCACCCCACCCCATCGCGGACAGCACCTCACAGTCCGTTGGGGACCACGGTCACGGTGCCGGAGCCCCTGTTGGTCAGGATCAGGTCCGCGTACCCATCCGCGTCCATGTCCGCGGTGGCGATGGCGTTGAGGCCAGGCGAGGCGCCGGTCGTGACGACGGTGCCCGAGGTGAAGCCTCCGGAGCCATTGCCGGTCATCGGGCGGACGCCGCCCGAGGCCGTGGTCACGAGGATGTAGGCATCGAGCTTGCCATCACCATTGAAGTCCGCGGCCACGACCCCCAGCGCCGAGTTGGCGGCCGTCGTGGGCGCGGCGGTGGACCCAACGCCGCTCGCGAAGGTGCCGTTGCCGTTCCCCTTGAAGAAGAAGAGGAACCGGCCCGCCGCGCCGTTCGAGAGGATGTCGAGCCTGCCATCGCCGTCGGCATCACCGAACGCGATGCCCGCCGTCTGGCCGCTCGCGCTGTTGCTGTAGGCGACGGGCGGGGCAAACGAGCCATTGCCCTGGTTGATGAGGACCGACAGGCGCGCGGTGGCGGGGCTCGTCACGACGAGGTCGGAGAAGCCATCACCGTTCAGGTCACGGCAGGCGATGGTCGACTGCGCGCCGCCCGTTCCCGAGATGCCGATGAACGTGGGCGCGCCGAAGTTGCCCGCGCCGGTGCCGAAGAGCACGCTCACCTGGCTCAGCGTCACACTGGTCGTGGCGATGTCAGCCACTCCGTCCTGGTTGAAGTCGCCAGAGCAGAGGTGCACGGAGCCCGGGGTGCCGGTGGTGAAGCTCGCCGGCGCGCCGAAGGTCCCGGGCGCGCTCGGGCCCAGGTTCTTGTAGACGCTGATGGTTCCGTTGCTGAGGAGCAGATTGGTCTGACCGTCGACGGTGACGGCGTCGAGCCACCCGTCGCCATCCACGTCCACGGCGACGACCGCGTTGCTGGAGAGCGAGGCGCTCCCGTAGTTGACCTCCGGCTGGACGCTCGCGTCGCCATTCCCCAGGAAGACGGAGAGCGAGCCGGAGGGGAACAGGATGGACCCCGATTCGGCGTTGGCCACCAGGATGTCGAGCTTGCCGTCACGATTCACATCGGCGACCGCGGGGGCCAGCGGGTTGTGGTTCGCGGGGGAACTGACGGGCGTGCCGGGGACCTGGCCGGGAGGAGTGGCCTGGCAGGCGCCGTTCGAGCAGATCTGCCCCGTCGAGCACACGATGCCGCAGGCGCCGCAGCTGTTGGCGTCGCTCTGGAGGTTCACCTCGCAGCCGTCGGCCGAGGTGCCATTGCAGTCCCCCAGGGTGCCGGAACAGGACTGGCACTGGGGCCCCTCGTAGGTGGGCGCGCACGTGCACGTGTAGCTGTTGACGCCGTCGGTGCAGGAGCCACCGTTCTGGCACGGGTTCGGGGTGCACTCGTCGATGTTGATCTCACAGTTGGTGCCCGTGTAGCCGGGGGGGCACGCGCACGTGTAGCTGTTGACGCCGTCGGTGCAGGCGCCGCCGTTCTGGCACGGATTCGGGGCGCACTCGTCGATGTTGATCTCACAGTTGGTGCCCGTGTAGCCGGGAGGGCACGCGCACGTGTAGCTGTTGACGCCGTCGGTGCAGGCGCCGCCGTTCTGGCACGGGTTCGGGGTGCACTCATCGATGTTGATCTCACAGTTGGTGCCCGTGTAGCCGGGAGGGCACGCGCACGTGTAGCTGTTGACGCCGTCGGTGCAGGTGCCGCCGTTCTGGCACGGATTCGGGGCGCACTCGTCGATGTTGGTGCACGTCACACCGTCGCCCTCGTATCCCGGGTTGCAGGCGCAGGTGAAGGAGCCCACGGTGTTGGTGCAGGTGGCGTTCTCGTCGCAGTTGTCGGTCCCGGCGGCGCACTCGTTGACGTCGACGCAGGTGCCGCTCTGGCACGAGAGGCCATCGCAACAGGGAACCGTGGCGTCGCAGGGCGCGTTCACGGGCAGGCATCCCTGGCCACTGCACGTCGGGTCGTAGAGTGGCGAGGTCGGGTCGAGGCTCGTGATGTAGTCGCCGTCGTGAGCGCTGTGCGCGTTGATACACGCCTGCTCACTCACCCGGACAATCGTATAGGGATGCGTCGCCGAGCTCGTCCTGTGACAGATGTGGACCTTGCCTTTGACATCAAAGTAATCACACTGCTCGGCGGAGAGAGCGGAGTCGGCCGAACCGACGTGCGCGTCATCGTCTCCGTCGGAGACGGGGCTGCAACCGCCGCTGAGGCCGATCAGACCCGCCCCCGCGAGCATGACGAGAAAAGAAGAAAATGGACGTCTCATTGAGTCCCCCTGAACGGACGCACCACGGCCTCGCGACGAGCTGCGCGGAGGTCGCGGGCATCCAGCAGACTGTTGTTGTTCGTGGGCGCGTCTGGGTTCACCCACAGCAAACAAGACTACAGCATCACGCCCATTTTCAACAGACAATACTTCACGCCGCGGCCGGAGCCTCTCGGTCTCGCACAGTGACGGCAGTCTTCCCACCGCGACCTTCGTACAGGCCCTGCTCAACCCCATCACGTTCGACGCGGGGCAGGAAATACCCTGTGGCGACAGATGATTCGCCAATGAAACAAGTGAAGATTCTGCGGGTGAGTGTCATCATCAACCCCGCATCTCTGCGGGGCCGAGTCCTCCTACCGCAGTCCCATTTCCTTGACTGGGTTTGAACTCCATCGGGCGCCGTGCCGGCTCAGGCGCCCGTGGTGAACCGGGGCCGACAGCACCGCTGGGCATGTTCCAGGTCCACGGACGCCACGCCCCTCAGGTCCACGGCGTCTTCAGGAAGGCGACGTCCTCATGGCCCAGCGTGGGCACGACGAGCGCGCGGTCGAGGTACTGGTTGAAGCGCTCGCAGGAGCACTCCGGGAGGAAGAGGCACCCGTGGCACGCGGCGCCCTCGAGGTCGCGGTCGTCACGGCCCGTGGGTTCGTGATGCGCGCAGACGGGGTCGTTGGAGCACAGGCGCGCGTCCTCCAGCGCCCGGGCGAGGTGCTGCCCCAGTCGCCTCCCCTCCTCCACCAGGCCCCCCAGCGTGCCTTCCGCGCCCGTGGTGCCTGTCATCAACAGGATGCCCGCCATGGGGACGGCGTCGTTGTGCGGCGCGCAGTAGAGCCGCTCGCGGATGGAGCTCGCGGGATAGCCACACTCCAGCGCCACCTGCGTCATCAACAGGTGCGCCAGGGAATGGAGCAGGTACAGCCGCACGCCCGGGAAAGGGAGCTTCGAGCCGGAGCCCTGCTTCCAGCGCTCATATCCGGCCCGGAGCACCTCCTCGCGCCGCAGCACGGGCTCGGACAGCTCCCAGGCGTGCACCTGCTGCTCGTCGAGCACCAGCAACATGCCCTCGCCCTGCATCTCCGTGACGGGGACCCAGTCCCGGTGGAGCGACATCGGCGCGAGCGCCACGTCCAGGTCGTAGCGGCCCTGGAGGTCCTTCGTCAGGGGCTCCAGCCGCGTGAAGCCCACCTGGGCCTGGACCTCCCGCAGCCGTCGCGCCAGCACCACGCGTTCGACCAGCGGGGGCAGTCCCTGGGGCCGAGCGATGCGCCGGGCCCAGAAGACCTCGGTGCGGTCCCTGGGCATCTCGCCAGGCTTCTCCTGGGGCTGGGAGAGGAATTGGAGCCACTCCGCGGTGCGAATCTCCGGGACGGCTTCGGGCGAGTGCTCGCGCTCCGCGGTGATGGCCGCCAGCACCTCCGAGTCGGAGGCGGAGCCGAGCGCCGCCCGCACCTGGGCGATGGTCCGGAAGGCTGGCAGCGTCTCCGCGGTGGCGGACTGGAGGATGCTCCACGCGGACTGCACCTTGCGTCGGAGCGACTCCGGTTCAGGGATGGTGATGGCGCTGGTGGTCTGCGCGAAGTAGCCGTTGCTGGCGGTGCGGACCAGCAGTCGCTGCTTCTCGTCGCAGCGCTCCCGCGCCTCCAATCCCAGCCAGGGCCGCTCCCCTTCGCAGCGGTCCTGCTGCTCCTTGTGGGTCATGTCGATGAGGCGCCTGCGCTTGCCGCACGTCGAGCACACAACCTCGATGTCACTGAAGTCACCGCTCACGCCCTCCTCGAGCTTGAGCTGTGGGGCGTCGCAAGGCTTGCGCTCGTGTGTCCACCAGGTCCAGTCGATGTCCGACAGGTGCCCCCGAGGACAGGCCGAGACGAAGCGCACCGGCACGCAGCGCTCGGGCTTCGCGTCCCCACCCGCGCAGCGGTGGCGGTACTCCTGGTTCACACGCTCCAGGCTGTTGGCCCGCACCAGCGTGCGGCAGTGGGGGTTCTGGCAGACGAACCAGCGCGGAAACTCATACACCTGGATGCCGCAGGACTCCGTCGGTTCCCGCTCATCCCCAGCGGGGGGCTTGCGGAAGGGGGCCTCCTTGCTGAGCGGCCACTTGTTGCGGTGGTAGAGCGGTTCGACGATCTCCAAGAGCCGTGGCTCGTTGACCACCTCGCCCTGCCCCTTGAGGCGCCAGAAGTCCAGGCCGCCCACGAGGACCGCGTCGTTCAGCAGGTCCAGCATGCTGCCCGGACCGAAGGTGGAGACCACCTGGCTCTGACGCACGCGCCCATCCGGCGGCCGCGTCGAGCGGGCCCGGGTCCACTTCCTACGGTTCGTCATGCGCCACCTCCTCCGTCGCGGCCTTCGGGGCGCGGTAGCCGCCCAGGGGTTGCCGTGAAATCCACAGGTGCACCGAGGACTCCACGTCACGCATGGACGTGGGCGCCTCGAACTTGAGCTCGTCCTGGGTGAGGTTCTCGGTGCGGTCCAGGAAGCCGCGCAGCAGGGGCTTGAGCCCCTTTCCCTCCGGGTCGTAGGGCGAGTACGCGCGCTGGGCGGCGTCCTTCTTCGCCTGCTCGATGATGTTGTGCCACGAGTCGAGCAGGCCTCGCGCGCGCTGCATCACGATGTCGCTGGCGCGCTCCGCCTCTTCCGTGGACAGTCCTCGGCCCGCGCGCTTCGCCAGGGTCTCGAGCGCTTGCTCCAGCACGTCGCGGTGCGCCTGCAGGGACTTCCACTCCAGGGGCGCGGTCATGGATGTGTCCAGCAGCCGGCCCAGCGCCACCACCACGCCCGCGAGCCCCCGGTCGAGCGCCGGCGCCGAGAAGGGCGTCACCGAGGTGGCTTCGACGAAGCGATAGAACGACTCGTGGTAGGTCCCGAAGCGCTCGTAGTGGCTGCGGTCTCTGGGCTTGGCTGCGTTCAGACACGTCACCACGAGGCCGGGCTTGTTCAGCTTGCGGCCCACGCGGCTGGACGCCTGGATGTACTCGCTGGTCGTCTTGGGTTGTCCCGCCACGACCATGAGCCCCAGCCGGTCGATGTCCACGCCGACGGAGATCATGTTGCTGGCGAGCACGACGTCGATGCTCTGGGGCAGGCCGTGCGTGAGCTCCAGGCGGTTCTTCGAGGCCTTGATGTCGGCGGTCTTCTCCCGGCTGGTGAGTTCGATGGGCTCGCCGCGGATGGTCCTGCCGCGGTACCAGGGATGCTCGGCGTCCTTGCCGAAGTCCTCGGGACGACGGCGGACGCGGTCCATCACCAGTCGGCGCACCTCGTCCTCGACCAGCCGGCGCATGCCGCCCAGCTCGCGCAGGCTGTTGAAGTAGCCGACGAGCGTCAGGTACGGGTCCGCGTTCACGGCGCCGTGGAGTTGTTCTCCGCGCGCGGCGGCCGCGAGCAGGCTGACATAGACGCGCAGCAGGAGGGCCTTCATGGGCCGCCCGGGCGCCGCCACGCCCAGGTATTGGCGCGCGCCCTTCTTGCCCACGGAGGCGAAGAACGTCTCGGAGGCATCCACACCGGGCGGAGGGAAGAGCGCGACGTCCCGGCCATAGAGGCGACTGACTTGTTGCCGGGAGCGGCGGACGGTGGCGGTGGAGGCCACCAACTTCGCCCGGGGCGCGAGCGTCAGGACGGCGCCTTCGTAGAGGCCCACCATGGAGCCCAGCGGGCCGGAGATGAGGTGCAGTTCGTCCTGCACGATGAGCTCCGGGGGAGGCAGTCCCTTCGGGAGCATCACGAGCGCCGCCCTCACGTCCGCGGCATCGTTGCACGGACCGACGAAGCGCTTGCCGGTGCGACCGAGGACACGACCGAAGAGCAGGCCCGTCTCTCCACGCCACGGCAGCATGGCGAACTTGTCCACGGTGGCGACGAGGAAGCACGGCAGCTCGCGGTAGATCTGCTCGTCGACGAAGAGGACGGGGAGGCCTTCCGGGTTGCGGCCGAGGTTGAAGGCGCATGCGATGTTCGCGCAGCCGACGAGCACTTCCTCCGGCCTGGATTTGGAGGGCCGGAGGATGAAGCACTCCCGTTCGAATGGAGTGGCGCACCAGGGACAGGTGGCGAGCGGGAACGGAGATTGCGCGCGGGCGCTGTTGTCGTTCTTGTACTCGGTGATTTGCGTGGAGGCCTGTTCCAGCGTGTTCGCGGTCGCAGAGCGGCCGACCCACAGTCCGATGGAGAAGCGCACGGCGCCCAGGCGTTTCGGCTCTTGCTGACGGAGCACTTCGAGCGCGCAGATGAGTGTCGCGGCGCGACCGAGCTGGTCGAGGGTGAGCAGCCGCAGCGTGTAGCGAAGCAGCACGGCCACGCCCAGGCCGCCGTGGAGGTGTGACTGACCTCGGAGGCGACGCAGGAGCAAGGTGAAGGCAATGAGTCCCAGGTAGGCCTGCGTCTTTCCGCCGCCGGTGGGGAAGAAGATGAGCTCCACGAGCTCACGGTCCGCGTGGCCTTCGTCCTCGACGGAGGGGAGGTTGAGCAGAATGAAGGCGAGCTGGAAGAGTCGCCATTTGGGCGCCTCGTCCTGCCGGACCTTGCGTTCCGACTGGGCCATGACGCTGTTCATCCAGCGGAAGGCGTCGAAGGCGAGAGGTTCCCGGGCCAGGAGTTGGATGCCGTCCTCGATGCGATCGGCCGCGCGTCGAGCCCCGCGAATAAGCTCATCCCGTGTCTTCTCGCGGCGTTTGCTGCCAACAGAGAGCGTGGCCTGGGCGGCCACCCATTCACGGTAGGCCCGGACCAGGGGAAGCAAGGCCGCCACGGCCTCCGAGGGTGTCGTGAACGCGGCGAGTTGCTCCATGCCCACCATGACTTCGTCGAGCTGCCGCGCTTCGACAGGGAGCACCTCGACGCGTGGCAGCCAATCCGTTTCCACGCGGGTAACGGGGACGGAAGTGGATGGGACGCGCACGGAGATGCCATGGCCAACCGCCCACCGCTGGCGGTCGCGGAACTGGAGGTCGTTGACAAGGTCGTCGTCGTCCTCGCTCCTGGCGTCGCTGGAGTCCTGTCGGCCGACGAAGCCCTGCACGCATTCCAGGGCGAGGTGGGTCTGGAAGGCATAGGCCTCATCCCGGTCGGCGGAGGTGCTGGTGGGAGGGCGTGCGTTGACGAGGAAGATGGCGACCGCGAGTTCGCCTTCGCGCGTCTCTTCCACGTGACCTTCCAGGCGCAGGCCGCCGCTGTCCTGGAGGTACAGTCCTTCCCGCAGAGTCGCGTCGTGCAGGCGCAGGGTGACGGTGCGTTGATGGAAGGTGCGGCGCCACTGCTTGCGCCCCTCTGCATCGATGCGCTGGTAGTCCGCCCAGCAGACATGGGCGGTGAGCTGGGACGTGCCTGCGGGGACGAAGACGGACAGGCCCATGGACGCGGGCAGGCGGCGCACCTTCTTGGCGGTCGGGTCGGGACGGGAGGACTCCTCGTCGTCCTCGTCATTGCCCGCGGCCAGGTCGTCTTCCTCGTCGTCGGGGTCATCCTCAATGACGCCCTGGTCGAGAGGGACGAGGAAGCCCGTCAGGTACCAGCGGGACGGTGGCGTGCGAAGCACCTCCGGGGCGTCCGAGACAGGAGCACCTGGAGGCTTGTGGAACGGACCCACGAGGTCCGCTTCGAGCGCATCGATGAGGTGGGAGCGGACCGCTCCCGTGTCAGAGGCATTCATGGGAGGGCTCACGCGGTCTGGGCGCGGGACTTCGAGGGACGGCGGGCGGCGGGGTGGGCTTCCTCGTGGGCACGCTGCGCGTTCAGGTCGAAGAGGCGGTCGAGAACCTCGTCCTCGAAGGCTTCGAGCTGTTTGGGAGTGGCGCCGCAGTACGGAGGGACGTGGATGTCCGTCCATCCGTAGGCCTCCAGGACAGCCTGGTCCACAGCCACGTGCAGGTCCCGCAGGCACTGCGTCGAGGTGTCGGTGACCGACTTGTCCTTGAGCCGGTTGTACGTCGTCGTCAGGCCGATGTTTTGGGCTTGCATGTATTGGCTGCGCTCAAAATGGAGCCGTTCACCTATCGCGTCGAGCGCTGAGGTGCTTGCGGAGTTTGGGAAAGGGAAGGTTTCGAAGCAGTCGCTCGGTGCGTACCGAAGGTCGTTGCGCATGGAGGATGACAGCAAACGCGCCCAGACCTCATGCACCCGTGACTGCAACGCCGTCAGCCAGTGGGATTGCTCGACGGGAACGACAATGACCGCTTCGCTGAATACAACAGACGACGGTTGCCACGAGAATATCAAGTGCTTCGAGTGTCGGGAGGTCGCGAGGCAACGGCCTAGCGGGCGGAGCGCCTGATAGAGTTCGGGGCGAGGTCGGATGAATTGCCACCAGCACTGCTTCGCGCCTCTGTCCTTGACCTTGTCTCGCTCAGGCTTCACCAACTCCCGAACGATGCGAATGAGTTCCGGCCAGCGCTCGGCCTCCAGTAGTTCCATCTGCCCGAAGTTGATGACGTGCCTTTCGAGTTCTGGACTCGGGTCGGAGTTGAGTTCCTCGCCCCCCACGTAGCGAAAGATGCGCGCCGCGTTCTTTGATGACTTCGAAACAAGAGTCGCGCGCTGTTCGGGGCTCAATACAAACCCCATTCCAAGGACGATGCTTCCCTGGAAGCTCTTCCCTATGTTCGCGGTGAGTGCCACGGGATCTGCTCGCTCGGGTTTTCCTCTCAGTCGAGAGTTGAGGTGTTTCACGAACAGCCCCTCAAGGCGAGGCTCCAAATTCAGGGAGACATGCCCCTTCGCCAGATGCACCACAGACACCGAGACGTTGGCGCCATCTACCGGCCATTTCATGGAGCGCACGGCGTCGTAGAGGTGGCCGCCGTGGTCCACCAGGTGCTTCAGCCCCGTGGCCCTCGTGTCCCCCTGCGCGATGGTGTTGGTGGCGATGAATCCGAAACTGCCGTGTTCCCCCAGCAGATGGAACGCGCGGCGGAAGAAGTGCGCGGAGAGATCCGCGTTGCCGTGCGCACCCTCATGCACAGCCTGGAGCCAAGGAAGGTAGTTCTCTCCGCCCGTCTCGACGATGGCGTTCTTTCCAGCGAACGGAGGGTTCCCCACGAACCCATCGACCCAAGCAGCCTTGTTGGGCTGCTCGTTGTCGAGCGGATCCGGCCGTCTCCCGTGGAAAACCTCCGGGAACTCCAGCGGCCAGTGGAACGTCGATGACGGCGAGGAGAACGCCGCGATGTCCGCTGGCATGGGAGGCAGCACCCCATTCTTTGCCTTGGACAGCCACGTCCCGATCAAGTCCAACCGACGGACGCGCTCCTTCTCCCGAGCCTTGTCCGAGCCATGGGCGAAGAACGCCCCGACGCACGCATTGGCGATCCGCTTGATGTCCCCCAGCGCCGAGTCCGCGTCTCGGAGAAGCCCCTCTTTCATCCGGCCGGGCTCCAGGTCCAACTGCAGCGGCTTGCGCGCAGGCCCTTCCAGGTCGAGCGCGAGCTGGAGGATCTCCTCGCGCTTCTCCAGTGAGCTCTTCAGCGCCTGCGAGATGAACGCCCAGGGCAGCTCCGACTGCTTCTTGCTCGCCGGAGCCCAGTGGAACGCTTGAAGCTGCTCCAGGTCGAGCCCGACCAGTGAATCCCCACACTTGAGCGCATGGTCCAGGAAAGTGAAGGGCTCGGTCTTCGCCAAGGTCACGAGCCACAGCGACAGCTTCGCGAGCTTCACGGCCCACGGATTCTTGTCCACACCGTACAGGCATCGCTGGGCCACCAGCCGGCGAGCCCGCATCACCTCGTCCTCGTGCTTGTCGCGCTGCAGCACGCCCTCACGTGTCCAAGCGGCGACCACCTGGTCCGCGAGAAAGCGGCAGGACTCCACCAGGAACGCCCCCGACCCCATGGCCGGGTCGCAGATCTTCAAGTTGAGGAGTCGTTCTGAAGACGGCTGTGGCCCCATCGTCTTGAGCAAAGGCTCTAGAGCCCGGCGGACGATGGGCGCTGACAGGCTTCGAGGCGTGTAATGGCTGCTGGTCCGTCGACGCTCGTCGCCAGGCTGGAGGACCCACTGGGATGCCCGCTGCGTCTCGGTCCCCCTCACACGGTACGGCTCCAGCGCGGTCAGGACCATCTGCTGCGTGGAGGCCTGCTCCAGCGCCTTCGACAGGGCTTTCACCGCCTTCGCGTCGAGGCCCGCCTCCTCTTCCAGCCATGCCGCACGCCGCTTCGCGGGCTGGGCCAGGACGTCATCCACGCAGACCCAGACCTTCGAGGGCTTGAGGCAGACTCCAGCACTGGTCAGGCGCTTCACGTGGAAGCCCATCAGCCCCTCGTACACGGAGCCGATCTGCTCCACATCGAGCGACTTGAAGCTCAGGCGCTGCCCCTTGAGGAAGACGAGCCGTTCCAGTACCTGGAGGACCGTCTCGTCATCGATGGGAGGCACCCGCGCTTCCATCTCCGCATCGACGGAGCTCGCATCCCCCAGGAAGGGGAACTCGTCGGGGTCGAAGAGTTGTCCACGCCGTGCCGGCATTTGCAGCTTGTCGTGCGAGGCCCCCAGGTAGATGCACCGGAAGAGCGCCAGTAACCGAGGCCACGCACCGAACCGTCGGTTCATCGAGTCGGGGTACTGGCTGGAGTCCTCGACGAGTTGCGCGTGAAGTGCCTTCACCGACAGGTCGTCGCGGTAGGGCTCCTGGCCCACGGGAAGCAGACCCCGGTCCTCCGCATAGAGGATGAAGACCAGCCGCAAAAGCGTGGAGAGGAGCCCGCCGTAGACATGGGCCTCACCTCGTGAGAGCGCGTCGTCCAGGGCCCGGGAGCCATCCCGTTCAGCGGCCGTCTCGAAGCCCGTGAGAAGGATGCCAAGCGCTTCCAGGACCTGGTCGGCCAGCTCGTCGGTGACATCCGCCTGCCGGCGGCGTGACTGCTCCAGGAGCGAGGGAAGCTGATGCTCGGGCAGCACACCGAAGAAGCGGCGCGCGTGCAGGAGCATGACCATCGCGTCGAACAGTGGACGACCGCCGGCGGTGACGAGGTCCTTGAACCGGAAGGTGATGTGCCCTGACGTCTCTCCGTGGGGCGCATAGACCAGGCGCACGGAGTCCCCGTTGAACAGCAGGCCGATGGGGACACGGGCCGCGCGCAGCAGTCGGTCGAACTTGGCGGTGGGCTCGTAGAACCATGCGCCCGTGGTGTCTTCCTTCTTGTCCAGGTCCAACCCGACCGGCAGCTCCCAGGTCAGGAGCGAGAAGCCTTCCGCGGCGCGGCTGATGTGCGTGGAGTCATCCGGCAGCCCTTCGGGCTTCGCGGGAGGAGGCCCGCGTCGCAACAGTCCCCGTGTGGGCTTGAGGGTCTGTTGCCCCTCCGCGATGTCGAGCTGGAGGTCTTCCGGAAACCTCGTGGTGAAATCATCCTCGGTATAGCCCAGCACCTCCCGGAGGAAGCGCGGGACATCCGTCACGCGAGGGGCATCCCTGCCCGCCAGCAGGACGAACCGCGATTGCGCGGACACCGGCAGGCGCTGCATGCACTGCGCGTCTTCGAGGACCGGGATGGAGACCACCAGTCCTTCGATGGGCTGCGCCATCCCCATCCAGGTCTGGTGATAGCGACGCTCGACGTCCCCGCCAAGACTCTGGCCGCTCATCAGCGCGCCCCCGGCCACAGGTAGACCATGCCCACGGGCACCAGACGGGCAACCCGCACGGCATAGGTGGCCTTCAAGGCTTCAGGTTGTTCGACCAACTCCCTTCCGAGCGCCGTCAATCGCTGTTCGAGGTGCACCTTGTCCCTCCTCCATTGGTCCTTCTCGGCCTGGGCATCGAGCGAGAGTTCGAGCTGCGCGCTCAAGGCCTCCTGGATGGCCTCCTGCTGCGTCAGGAGAATCTGTGTCAGCGCCTTGGCTTCGGACGCGCCGCGAGCCGCCAGCTTCTTGCGAGCCCCCTGCTCTCTCACCGAGGCCTGTTCCTCGATGGCGGGCCAGAGCTTCGAGAAGTCGGACTCGGCACTGGCAAGCAGCCGTTTCTGGACGGCCTTCGGTATCGCGGAGAGCGCGGGCGCTTCCGCCAGCGTGGTCTCCAGTTGGTCGATGACCTTGCGGTCCGCCTCGTCCGCGAAGGGCTTCAGGTGCCCGCGGCCGCCGCCGTCCAGCCACCTTGCGGAAACAGAGACCACCTCGTCATGGAGCCGCGCGGCGCCCTCGCCGAAGAGCGACAACCGACCAAAGACGATGACGCGAGCCACGGCGTCGCGTTGGGTCTGGACCACCGTGACACGGCTCAGGTCGTTCGCGGAGAACCCCTGGGCCAGGAACCGCTGGAGCACCCGTTGGACGAGCGGATGGGACAGGTGCAGGTGGACGAGCTTGCTGGAGACGCCTGGAGGTGCCTCCAAGACGACGGGAGATAGGGGACGCTTGCGCCACTCCCACGTGGCCTCGTCGTGCGCCCGGCGCGGACGAATGGAATCCAGGGTCGTGCTCCACGAGGCAGGAAGCGCGGGGACCTTCCAGGCCTCCAGCGTCCGGCCCTCTTCCGTGATGGCCTCCCGCTCCAAGCGGCCCGCGCCGGCGAGCTCGAACCCCACGTCCAGTGCGTCGCGCAGCAGGGCGGGATTGAAGTCCATCACCTTGCCGCTGCGCTCGCGGAGTTCTCCAATCGAATCCAGTTCCTTGCGCAGGGATTGGAGCGTGCGCTGGGGCTCCAGCTCCCGCTTCGTCACCTCCGTGCGAGTCGAGGTCGCGGCGCGGGAGACGCGCTCCAGCGTTCCCTTCGTGATGCCCGAGGCGAGGGCGTCGTGCATCTGGTCCATCAGCACGCAGCCCAGGCTGCCCAGCTCACGAGTAATCGTCTCCACCTTGCGAGCGAGGGTGTCGAGCACCGCATCCTCGGCGCGCTGGCCGTAGACGAAGTAGCCACAGCGCACGGTGGACGCGGGTTGCAGGGCACGGTCGATGCGACCGTTTCGCTGCTCCATGCGTGAGGGATTCCACGGGACGTCGATGTGGAAGAGGTCCGCACAGTGGCCTTGCAGGTTGATGCCTTCGCGCGCGGCGTCGGTCGCGAGGAGGACCCGCACAGGGAACTCCTCCATCGAGCCGTTGAAGGCGGCCTGCACCTCCGCGCGCTTCACGTCATCGATGCCGCCCGTCAGCGTGAGGATGCGCTCATCCCCCCGCTGGGTCCCCTCGAAGGCGGCAGTGAGCTGTTCCTTGAGGTAGCGGAGTGTGTCGCCATACTCGGTGAAGAGGATGACCCGGCGGGGCTTCCACTCGGCGCCTCGGGTGAGCGGGCATTGGTGCTCGCGAATCCAGTGGAGCAGGGCCCGCAGCTTCGCGTCCCGGGCCGAGCGGTGCCGGGCGCTCAGCTTGAGCATCTCATCCAGGAGCTTGCGCGCCTGGACGCTGGCGGACAGGTCCTGACTGTGCTCGCGGATGGTCTCCGCGAACGACAGCTCGAGGGCGTCGTCCGTCTCGCCGTGCTCCTCAGACTCAGGAGCCGTGTCGCCGGTAAGAGTTCCGCCGTCTGGAACCAACTGCCCCGAGCCAAAGGCCGCCGCGTGGACGGAGAGGGTGCGGTGGAACGCCTCGATGCTGGAGAGGAGGCGCTTCTGGAGGTTGATGAAGACCAGGCGCCCCTGCTTCGTGCCGGGCGCCATGAGTTCCGTGTAGCGCGCGAGCTTCTGGGACAGCTCCAGCTCCGGGGCGGAGGCTTCCCCCAGTTCGACACGCTGCTCGACGGTCTTTCCGTCCGGTGCGAGCCACTCGGCGTGCCAGCGTCCCGAGACATGCGTCAGGCGCACGCCCACCACGTGCCGCTCGGGGTAGCGCTGTGAGCTGCCCAGGGCGCGAAGGTCGCCCTTGAGCCGGCGCACCATGACGGGGGCCAGCTGGGATTCGCGGACGCGGGTGCCCCGCGTGAAGCGCTGTGGGTCCAACATCTCCAGCAACGCCGAGAAGCTGTTGGAGTGGCCGTTGTGAGGCGTGGCGGAGAGGAAGAGTCGGTGCTCGAAGCGCTCCGCCAGGGAGCGGATGCTGCGAGTGGTCTCCGTGTCGATGGCGTACCGGCTGGCCGACGCGGGCGCGACGACGTGCGCCTCGTCGAGCACCAGCAAGGACTTGTGGTGACCCTTCTCCTCCAGGAGGGTCTTCAGCGGCTCGAAGTACTCGCTGCGCCGCAGCGTCTGGTACGACACGATGAAGCGGGAGTGCGTGGCCCAGACGGGGACCTGGAAGCCGCGCTCCTGACGGCGGCGGGAGACGAACTCGCTGTTGAAGATTTCGAAGCGCAGACCGAAGCGCTTCTCCATCTCATCGCGCCACTGGAGCGTCACCGACGCCGGGCAGACGATGAGGACGCGGTCCACGCGCTGGCGGAGGATGAGTTCTTGCAGCACCAGCCCTGCCTCGATGGTCTTTCCGAGGCCCACGTCATCGGCGATGAAGAGATTCACCCGAGGCAGCTCGAGCGCCTTCTTGAGAGGCGTGAGCTGGTGATTCATCAAGTGGATGCCCGCGCGGAACGGCGCCTGGAAGAGCCGCGCGTCGGTGGCGGTGACGGAGCTCCACTTGAGTGCATGCAGATACGCGGCGAAGTGCCGCGGCTCATCGAAACGCGCAGGAGGTCCCAGTCCACCCTGGTGAGGCCGGATGACCCGAGCAGCGAGCTCTCGCTCCCACAAGACAGACAGTGGACGTCCCTGTGCGTCATCATCGAGACATGTGAGTCGAACGAGGGTGTGTTGCTCCCGGACATCCGAAGGAGCGATGACCTCATTGACCAAGTAATGACGGTGTCGGACCTGCGCGATATCACCCGCGCACGGCATGGGAGCGATTGGCACGGGAGATACATGCCGCTACAGGCGTGTAGAGAACCATCACCCCCTGGTGGTAGAGCCACCCTCCCCGGTGGTATGTGACGGCGTCATCCGGCCAGATAAGCTGAGAGCGCCGATGCAACGATCCGCGCAGCACAGAGACCTTCGTAGTCAGCGGCGAAGGTGGAAGCGAAGCCGGGGACAATCTGCTTGGGCAAGACGTCCCGGAACTCCTCGCGGTTGGCCACCCGCAGGATTCGGCGCCGATCCACTTCGGACAGCTGATTGGCCAGCCAAGTGTGCGGACCGCACCGCCGGTCCCCTGCCGTGGCTGACTTCCTCCATCGCCCTTTGAGTTCCTGGGCAGCCGCCAGCACGCGCAGCTTCTCCTCGGGCGTCCACTTCTTCGGCACGGGGGCGGGCACGGGCTTCTTCTCGTCGGACGAGGGCGTCATGCCCGCTCCCCTATTCGCTGCACGCAACCACTGCGACAGCGTCAGCTGGGCCACTCCCACTTGCCGGGCCAGTGTCGCGGCACTCACCGGGCTCGGGCCCACCATCCTCTTCACCAGCTGCGTCTTGAATGCGTCTGTGTACGGCGCTGCAACCGCCTGCGCTCACCCCCATCGAGTGGTCAGCTCGGCAGGTCAGCCGAGGCGACATCTTCCCTGTCACATGCGCCCGGATGGCTCAGCCCACGTCACCCTCAGCCAGGGTGCCGCTGAAATCCGGCGGCGAACGGCCGGGAACTCTGGATGGGAGTCGGAGGGGCCAGGTGTTCCGGTTCGCTCGAGCCGACTGACGCCCACTCCCGGAATGAAGCTCGCGCAGGCCGTGGTAGGTGTCATGGTCCACGGCCCCTGAGCGCCGATTGAGCGTCCGCAAACTTCGCCTCCTGCCCGGATAGCGCGGCGTGAGGTTCGCACACACCGCATACTCGCCGTGACGCACGGTGATATGCAGACATGATGGCGGGACCGGACTCCTCACCAAGAACAGGTGGCCAGTGCGATGAAGCTCGTTAGGGGTCACGGTGTCGTCGACGACGAGGTGCAAGTCGACGGGCTGCGTGTCATCGAGGTGCGTCACGCGTCAGCACTCGTCTTGCCCACGCACGCGCACAGCACGGCGAAGCTCGGCGTCTTGCTGGCAGGGGGAGGCAGTGAACGGTCCGGGCTCGACCTCGAGAGCCACACGCCGCTCGCCCTCTTTACGCGTCGACCCTACCGTTCGCACGAAACCCAATACCACTCGCAGGGAGCTCGCTTGCTGCTCGTCGAGTTGGACCCCGGCGACCGACGGGCGCGCGCCGCGATCGACCCGCCCCGCCTCAGCCTCGCCACCGCCTCCGAGTTCGGACGACTCCTGGTGCGGGCGTTCGGCGAGCCCCGCCCGTGCCGGGGCCGTCTCGTGCGCGATGCGGTCAATACGATCTTGCGCACGCTCGATGAAATGCCCCGACCGCGCCCGCCAGCCTGGCTCGACGAGGCCCGCGAGCTGCTCATCGCGAACATGGCCCGGCCGCCAACGCTGAGCGAGCTCGGGCGCGTCGTCGGCGCGCACCCCGTGCACCTCGCGCAATCGTTTCGCGCCCACTGGGGCATGACGACGCGGCACTACTTGCGAGCACATCGCGTGTTTCACGCGCTAGAACTCATCGACCGAGGGGTCGTGCTCGCCGAAGCGGCAGCGGCAGTCGGCTTCGCCGATCAGAGTCATATGACGCGGGCCATTCGCCTGGAGCGGGGCGCTCCGCCGGGGGCGCTGCGACGGCAGTCAGCCGACGTGAGACGCGTTCGCGACGTACGGGGCGCGGCCCACGATGCGCGCCGTGTCCCCGACGCCCGTGACGAGCCGAGGGCGGGCGCCACGGCCGCGCGCCGCGAGGGCAGGCCTCCCTAATCGCGTTCAAGATCCGCTGCACGCAGGCGGGTAACGTGCGCCTCTGAAGGGCCCTTACGTCACCCGCACGCTCGAGAAGCGTCTGGGGCCGAGTCAACGCACGCGTCACACGAGGAGGACTTCGACATGGAGAAATCAATCGCGCGCATCGAACCGACGTGGATTGGTCGTACATTCGCGACGTTCGTGGCCCTCGCTCTCGCCACTCTCACCTCGCAGGCCTGCTCAGCGGGCGCGCACCAGACCGGCGAGGTGAAGAAAGAGACCGCGTCGGTGAAGACGACCGGGGGTGAGCCGGTCCGGCATGAGACAGGCACCCTCGACGTGCCAGAAATCCGGGCGGTTCCGGCCCTCCCCGCCAACCCGCTGCTGGAGCCCTGGGCGGGCCCTTATGGCGGAGTGCCGCCCTTCGACCGGGTGAAGGTCGAGCAGTTCGAGCCGGCGTTCGAGGTCGCGATGGAGGAGAACCGGCGCGAGATTGCCGCCATCGTCCGCACCAAGGAGGCCCCCACGTTCGAGAACACCATCGCCGCGATGGAGGACGCGGGCCGGACGTTCACCCGCGTCTACGAGGTCTACAGCGCTTGGTCCAAGGTGATGAACACGCCCGACTTCCAGCAGGTCGAGCGCGTCATGGAGCCCCGGCTGGCGGCTTTCTGGGACGAGCAGGCCCAGGACTTCGCCCTCCTCCATCGCGTCCAGGCCATCCACGACTCGCCCGAGATGGCGCGGCTGACGCCCGAGCAGCGGCGTCTCGTCCAGTATTACTACCAGGACTTCGCCCGCTCCGGCGCGAAGCTCGACGCTCCGGGCCGCAAGCGCATCGCCGAGCTCAACCAGCGACTCGCCACCCTCTACACGTCCTTCAGTCAGAACGTGCGCGCCGACGAGGCGGACGCGGTGGTCATCGACAACGAGGCGGACCTCGAGGGACTTCCGGAGGCCCTGCGCAAGGCAGGGGCAACCGAAGCCGAGACACGCGGCCTGAAGGGCCGGTGGGTGGTGTCCAATACCCGCTCGGCCGTGGCGGACTTCCTCACGTACCTGGACGACAGGGCGCTGCGGGAGAAAGTGTGGCGCAACTACGACAGCCGGGGCGACCACGGCGACGCGCACGACAACAACGCCATCGTCAGCGAGATCCACGCCCTGCGCGTCGAGCAGGCCCGGCTGCTGGGCTTCCCGACGTACGCGCACCGGCAGCTCGAGGCGACCATGGTGGCGACGCCCGAGCGCGCCCTGAAGATGCTGATGGACGCCTGGGCCCCTTCCGTCGCCCAGGTGCGCGCGGACGTCGCCGCGATGCGGACGCTGGCCCGGCGCTCCGGACTGACGGAGGACATCGCGCCGTGGGACTACCGCTACTTCGCGGAGAAGGTGCGCAAGGCGAAGTACGACTTCGACGACACCGAGGTGAAGCCCTACCTCCAGCTCGAGAAGCTGCGAGAGGGCATGTTCTGGGTGGCCGGCGAGCTGTTCGGCTTCACCTTCGCCTCCGCGGACGGCGTGCCCGTCTACCACCCCGACGTGCGCGTCTTCGAGGTGAAGGACCGCGCCAGCGGGCGTCACGTGGGGCTCCTGTACTTCGACCCCTATGCGCGCCAGGGCAAGTACAACGGCGGCCAGAGCGACCCGTTCCGCATCCAGGAGCGGTTCCGGGGAGAAGTCACCCCCATCGTGTCGACGAATATGCCCTTCGTGAAGCCAGGAGCCGGCGAGGTTGCCCTGGTCGGCTGGCGCGACGCGGAGACACTCTTCCATGAGTTCGGCCACGCCCTGCACTATCTGAGTTCCAACGTGTCCTATCCCTCCCTGAGCGGCGGCCGGGTGGTGAGCGACTACCAGGAGTTTCCGGGCGAGTTGCTGGAGCGCTGGGTGGCGACGCCCGAGGTGCTGGGGCGCTTCGCGCTGCACCACAAGACGGGCAAGCCGATGCCGCCGGCCCTGCTGGCGAAAATCCAGAAGGCCGAGACGTTCAACCAGGGCTTCTACATGGTGAGTTTCCTCGCCTCAGCGCTGGTGGAGATGAAGCTGCACCTGGCGAAGGAACAGCCCCTGGACCCGGACGTGTTCGAGCGCGACACGCTCCAGCAGCTCGGGGCCCCGGCGGAGGTCGGCATGGGCAACCGGATACCGCACTACGGCCATGTCTTCGCGAGCAACGCGTACGCCGCCGGCATCTACAGATATTTCTGGGCGGAAATGCTGGCCGCCGACGCGTTCGAGGCCTTCAGACAGGTCCGGCGGCTGCACGACCCCGAGCTGGCGGCGCGGCTGCGGCAGCACGTGTTCTCCGTGGGCAACACCGTGGACCCGTTCGAGGGCTACCGCGCGTTCCGCGGCCGGGACGCCACCAGCGAGGCCCTGATGCGCCAGCGCGGCCTCCGATAGGCCCGGCCACGAACCTCATCCTCGAACTCTGCGTGGAAGCCCAGGCGCGTGACGCGGGCGTCGTGGGCACCGATGCTCACCGAGTGCTGCGCCAGGAGTGCAGCGCTCCCATTCTCGCGCGTCTGCGAACGTGGCTCGCAGCTCAGACGCCTCGATACCCGCCAAAGAGTCCATTGGGGCAGGCCCTCTCCCATGCGACGAAGCAATGGGACGCACTGTCTCGCTTCATCGAGGATGCGCGACTGCTCTTGGACAACAACCGCTCGGAGGCGGCGCTGAGAAAAGCAGCCCTGGGCCGGAAGAATTTCCTCTGTGTCGGGCACGAGGCCGCGGAAGAGAAGCTCGCGGGCTTTAACGCGCTGGTGGCCACCTGCGAGGCCAACGGCGTCAACGCTGCGCGTCCAGACGCATCCCAACTCGCGCATTTCACAGCTGCTGCCGCACGAGTGGAAGCGTCGGCAGACCACCGGTCCGCCCGAGACACACCTCCAATTCTCGCTTTGAACGCCCTTCCGGTCGCGACGTCCGTCGGGCACGGACCTCGTCCATCTTCAACCGCTCACGCCACGTCGCTGACCGGACGGCTACGGCTCGGCCTAGCCCTCCGGCCACGCTCTGAACTAGAGGCAAGAGGGCTAACTGAGGGCTTATGGGCTCAAGAGGGCAAACAAAAAGCCCAGCAACCTCACGGCTGCTGGGCTTCTCACTCAGTGGAGGCGGCGGGAATCGAACCCGCGTCCGAAAGCCTTCCGCTCTTCGACCCTACGTGCGTAGTCCGCGATTTGCTACGTCCCCAAGACTCCCACGGACGGGATTCCTGGAGCCGGTCCTGGATAGGTCTCGCCACCTCGGGTCCAGGCACCCTCGGCAGCCAGCCCGCATTATGACGGTCGATCCCAACCCCACGGGCCGAGAGCTGGGGGACCGCGCACTAAGAGCTGTTTTTAGGCAGCCAGCGCGAGCTCAACGTTGTCGTTGGCTTTTGTGTCTTTGCCGGGTTGGATTTACGAGCTACCTGACAAGCTCGGCACGCGTCTCGAACTTCCTTGCCCCCGTCGAAACCAGGTCGCCCCCGGTAGTTGACTGCTTGCTCCACTGGCGGTCACCACGTCGACCGCGTCTTCTCCACATTAACCGCTGAAGCGCCCTCGTCAATCCTCCTGAGCGTCCACCAGCCCACGTTCCCGCACGCGGACGGACACTCACCCTCGAAGTCGCTTCCCCTCCCGCCTCACCCGCGTAGGGTCGCCCCCTCGCTCGGCCAGCGCCCTACCCGCCCCGCCCGAGCCCTCGAGGACACCGCATGAGACGACTCCTACCCCTCCTCCTCCTGCTCCTGGGCACCGCGCTCCCCGCGCTCGCGCAGCCCCAGGCCGGCTCCCAGGCGTTCCCCTACACCCTCAAGACGGAGAAGCTCGCCAACGGCCTCACTGTCGTGCGCGTGCCCTACCCGTCCCAGGGAATCGTCTCGTACGTCACCGTCGTCCGCGTCGGCTCGCGCAACGAGGTGGAGGCCGGAAAGACGGGCTTCGCCCACTTCTTCGAGCACATGATGTTCAAGGGGACCAAGCGTCACCCCGAAGGCGAGCGCGAGCGCATCCTCGGCACCTTCGGCTTCGACGACAACGCCTTCACCACCGACGACATCACCCTCTACTACTCGTACGGCCCCAGCGCCGGCCTGCCCTTCCTCATCGACATCGAGGCGGACCGCTTCCGGAACCTCGAGTACTCCGAGCCGTCCTTCCGCACCGAGGCCCTCGCCGTGCTCGGCGAGTACCACAAGAACGCCGCCGCCCCGTATCTCAAGATGGAGGAGGCCCTCAACGCCGCCGCCTTCACCAAGCACACGTACCGCCACACCACGCTCGGCTTCTACGACGACATCAAGGCCATGCCGGAGGCCTACCAGTACAGCCGCGACTTCTTCGAGCGCTGGTACACCCCCGACAACACGATGCTCTTCATCGTCGGTGACTTCGACGATGACCAGGTCATGCAGCTCGTGCGCGAGCACTACGGTCCGTGGGACCGAAAGACGGCCTCCATCCAGGTCCCCAAGGAGCCGCCCCAGACGCAGCCGCGCACCGCCCACGTCGACTGGCCCCAGCCCACCCAGCCGCGCCTGGTCCTCGCGTGGCACACGCCCGCGGCCTCCGCCAACACCTCCGATTCGGCCCTCCAGACGGTGCTCGTCGCCTACCTCGTCGGCCCCACCAGCCCCGCCTACAAGCAGCTCGTCCTCGACAAGCAGCTCGTCGAGGCCATCGGCAGCGACTACGTGGAGCACCGCGACCCGCACCTGTTCTCCCTCACCGCCACGCTCAAGAACGAGAAGGACTACGACCGCGTGCGCCTCGCCCTGCTCCAGGAGGTCAGCCGGCTCGCCGCGGGCAAGGTCGACGCCGCGCGCGTCAAGGCCATCCAGGACAACGCCCGCTACGGCGCGCTCATGGCGCTCCAGACGCCGCGCGACGTGGGCATCCAGTTGGGCTGGTACGCCGGCATCCTCGGCACGCCCGATGGCCTCCAGCGCCAGCTCGCCAACCTGGCCAAGGTGACGCCCGCGCAGCTCTCCGAGTTCGCCAAGCGCCACCTCAAGGCCACCAACCTCACCCTGCTCAGCCTCACCCCCAAGGTCTCCGACGCCGGAGGGACGAAGTGATGAAGACCCCACGCCTGTTGTCCCTCGTCGCCCTCGCGTCCCTCGTCGGCTGCGCGTCCACGCCCAAGCCCTCGCCCACGCCGGAGGCCCCCGCGCCCGAGGCTCCCGCGCCCGCAGCCCCCGCCCAGACGGCGAGCACGCCGCCCACCGAGGTCCCCGCGGTTCCGCTCCAGCAGCCCAAGCCCCTGGAGCTGGTCGTCCTCGCGCGCCCGGGCACGCCCATCGTCACGTTCCGGCTCGTGTTCCACTCGGGCTCCATCGACGACCCGAAGGGCAAGGAGGGCCTCACCGCGCTCACCGCCTCGCTGATGGCCGAAGGCGGCACGCAGAAGCTCACCTCCGCGCAGCTGCTCGAGACGCTCTTCCCCATGGCCGCCGAGCTGGACGTCGCCACGGACAAGGAGTTCACCACCTTCTCCGGCCGCGTCCACAAGGACTTCCTGCCGCGCTACCTGGAGCTCTTCACCGACGTGCTGCTCGCGCCGCGCTTCGACGCCGCGGAGCTCGAGCGCCTGCGCGCCAACGCCATCAGCGACGTGGAGAACGGCCTGCGCAGCGCCAATGACGAGGGGCTCGGCAAGGTCGCCCTCGACGCGCTCCTCTACGAAGGCCACCCCTACGCCCACTACACCGGCGGCACCGTCCAGGGCCTCAAGGCGATTACCCTGGACGACGTGAAGGCCCACGCCCAGCGCGTCTTCACCCAGGACCGGCTCGTCGTCGGATTGGCCGGCGCGGTGGACGATGCGCTCAAGGACTCGCTCCTGTCGCGCCTTGCGGGCCTGCCCGCCTCGGGCGCGCCGCGCGTGAGCCTGCCCACCGTGCCCTCCACCGCCGGGCGCGCGGTCATCATCCAGAAGCAGACGCTCTCCACCGCGGTCAGCATGGGCTACGTCAACCCCGTGCGGCGCGGTGACGCGGACTTCTTCCCGCTCGCCTTCGCGCTGTCGCACCTGGGAGAGCACCGTCAGTCCATCGGCCTGCTCTTCACCGAGCTGCGTGAGAAGCGCGGCCTCAACTACGGCGACTACGCCTACGCCGAGCACTTCATCGAGGACCCGGGCACCACGTACAACCGCACCAACATCGCGCGCACGCAGCAGGACCTCACCGTGTGGCTGCGCCCGGTGGAGCCCACCCACGGCATGTTCGCCACGCGCGGCGCCGTCTACTACCTGGAGCAGCTGGTCAACCAGCCGATTCCCCAGGAGAGATTCGACCTGATGCGCGGCTTCCTCCAGGGCTACTCGCGCCTGTGGGAGCAGACGGACCCGCGCAGGCTGGGCTACGCCATCGACTCGCTCTTCTACGGGACGCCGAACTACCTGGAGCAGTACCGCCAGGCCCTCACGAAGATGACGCCCCAGTCCGTGCAGGAGGTGCTGCGCCGCCGGCTGCACCCCAGCGCGCTGTCCTTCGCGTTCGTCACCCAGGATGCGAAGGGGCTCGCCGACGCGCTGCGCGCAAGCCCGCCGTCCCCCATCACCTACGCGTCCGACAAGTCGCCGGAGCTTCTGGAAGTGGACAAGTCCATCGTCCCCTTCAAGCTCCCCGTCCGAGCGGACGCCGTCACCATCATTCCCGCGCAGTCATTCATGGAGAAGTAGCGCGAGGCTGTATTTCGGCCCGAGGGGTGGGTCATTTGTTTCCGCCCCTCGGGAGCCGATGGTATGAGCTGCCATCATGCGAGGCACCAGCTCCGGCTCTCTCTCCTGGTGGCGGCCCCTGCGCAGCTCCGTCGCCCGACTTGCCCTGCTTGGCCTCGTACTGGCCTCGGTAGCGGCCCACGCTCAAACAGACCCCTTCACGCGCGGCTTCGACGCCGTCCCCAACAAGCCGACCACCGCGCAGAACAGCGGCATCGCGCTCGAGGGCACCTACGGCGGTGAGCCCGTGGGCAGCTTCCGCGGCGCGCTGCTGTTCGACTTCAACTGGCGCATCCTCGCCCTGAAGCTCGGCGACGAGAAGCTCGGCGACCTGCTGCCGTACCGGCTCGACGCGCACCTGCTGTTCGCCTATCAGCTCCACGAGCGGCTGGAGATTGGCGTCGACCTGCCCGTCACCCTCCTGCAGGGCGACAACTTCAAGCTCTTGCGCGACGCACTCGACGCGCCGAACTTCCCGGGAGCCGCGGGCGTCAGCCGCACCACGCTCGGCGACATCCGCGTGGTGCCTCGCGTGCACCTGTTGGACCGCGAGAAGTTCCCGGTGGGCCTGTCGCTCATCGCGGAGGTGCGCGCGCCCACCGGCTCCGCGGACAGCTTCACCGGTGAGCGGGGCTTCCTCTTCGCGCCGCGTCTGGCGGTGGAGCAGCGCTTCGAGGTGCTGCCCATCCCCATCCGCGTCGTCGGCAACGCGGGCGTGCGGATTCGCAAGGAGGCCCAATACCTCAACCTGCTCGTGGATGACGAGCTGACGCTCGGCGGTGGTGTCATCGCGGAGCTGCCGAACATGGGCCGCTTCACGGACGTGCAGGCCACGGCCGAGATGCACATCGCCACGCCGCTGGTGCGCCCCTTCAACTTCGACCAGTCCGACACGCTCAAGACGCCGTGGGAGGTGCTCGTGGGCGCCCGCACGAAGGTCTGGGGCAACTGGGGGCTGGAGCTGAACGTGGGCCGAGGCATCAACCTCACCACCGGCTACGGGCGCGAGGCGCTGCGCGTGATGTTCGGGCTGCGCTACGACCAGAGCTTCGTCGACTCGGATGGCGACAACGTGCCGGACAACCGGGACCGCTGCCCCAACGAGCCCGAGGACAAGGACGGGTTCATGGACAGCGATGGCTGCCCGGACCCGGACAACGACGACGACGGCATCGTGGACGGCGAGGACAGCTGCCCCAACGTGAAGGGTACGAAGGAGCTCAAGGGCTGCCCCGAGGTGGACACCGACGGCGACGGAATCACGGACCAGTTCGACAAGTGCCCGGACAAGCCCGGCCCGAAGGACTACGACGGCTGCCCGGACACGGACGGCGACGAGGTGCCCGACAACGAGGACGACTGCCCCGACATGTTCGGCCCGCCGGAGAACAACGGCTGCCCGTTCGACTCGCCGCCGTACGTGTTCGTCGAGTCGGACCGCATCCGCATCAAGGGCAACGTGCTGTTCGAGACGGGCTCGGCCGTCATCCAGAAGCGCTCGTATCCGCTGCTGGACGAGGTGGCCACGGTGCTGCGGAAGAATCCCACGCTCGGGCCGGTGCTCATCGAAGGGCACACGGACAACCGGGGCTCGCGGCAGCTCAACATGGGCCTGTCCGACAAGCGGGCCCGCTCGGTGCTCGAGTACCTGGTGGGCAAGGGCATCGACCGCAAGCGCTTGAGCTCGGAGGGCTTCGGCTTCGACCGACCCATCTCGACGAACGACACCGCGCTGGGTCGCGCGAAGAACCGCCGCGTCGACTTCCGCCTCATCCGCTCCGAGGTGGAGACCGAGGGCCGGGAGACCGTCGTCCCCGCGGGACAGCAGCCTCCGGCGGGCAAGGAGGCTCCGGCGACGAAGCCGCCCGAGGGTGGCGCGAAGAGCGCGCCCGCGACTCCGCCGGCGACGAAGAGTGCGCCTGCTCCCGCGACGAAGCCTCCCGAGAGTGCTTCGAAGCCCGCGACGGCTCCGGCGACGAAGGCTCCCGAAGGTGCGGCGAAGACCGCGCCTGCCACGGCTCAGCCCGCGACGAAGCCTCCCGAGGGTGCTTCGAAGACGGCTCCGGCGACGAAGGCACCGGAGACCACCTCGAAGCCGGCGACGACTCCAGGGAAGTAACCCGCCTCACTCGCGGCGCCGCGAGACCTCACCGTCTCGCGATGCGCCGCGTGTTCGAGGGCGTCGGTCGATGCATCCACGCGGGACGCCGGGCCCTCCCCTGCTACTGCTGCTTGAGCGCCCGCTCGATGCGCCTGCGCAGGGCGTCCTCGGACAGGGCGCCGCGCTGCGCGTCCGTCACCTTGCCCTCGCGGTCCAAAAAGTAGAGCGTCGGCAGCGCGTTCACCTCGAACGCCCGCGCCATGTCGTCGTCGGCGTAGACGACGTAGGGCTTCAGGTCCGGCAGGTGCTTGCGGATGAAGCTGTCCACCAGCTTCGGCGCCATGTCCCCGTCGTCGCGACTCGCCGCCAGGAAGACGAGCCCTTGCGACTCGTACTCCTTCGCCAGCTTCACCAGCGCCGGCATCTCCTCGCGACACGGCGGACACCACGTCGCCCAGAAGTCCAGCATCACCACCTGGCCCCGCAGCTCCTCCAGCTTCAGCACGCCACCCTCGTGGCGCTTCATCTCGAACGAGGGCGCCGCCGCGCCATCCGGCACGAGCTGCGAACGACGCGCCTCCAACACGCCCAGGTACACCACCCCCGCCAGCCCCAGTCCGGCGAGCAGGGCCATGAACACCTTCGTCCCCACGCCCGTCGGCTTCACGGGCGGCGGCGCGCCGATTCCTTGCTGCGTCACGAAAATCCACCCCTGGTCAGGCGGTCATGTACCTGCCTCAACATCCAGCGCACTCCGCTCCGAGCCACCGGCCTGCGTGACACCCACCGCGCCACGTCCGGACCGAAGCGATAGTAGCCACGGATGAACCCGCGCCCGAGCACACTCTTCCTGAGCACGTCGTCCCGGTACGCCCTGAACGCCACCAGCTCCGGCGCACCCTCACCAAACGCCACCGTCGCCACGAAACACGAGGACGCCGGGCTCACCCACATGAGCCGCTGGTTGGTGAGGTTCACCACCACCTTCAGCTCCCGCGCCTCCGTGTACAAGAAGCCGAGCAGGTCCCTGCGCGCCGCGGGGAACTCCTGGCCGCTCGCCTCCTCGAACTCGATGCGCGACGAGTTGGTGGAGCCCACCTCGTCCACCGTGAAGAAGTAGCGCTTCGAGCTGCGCCGGACCTCCACCTCCAGCCCGCGCAGCTCCCCGAAGTACGCCAGGAACGGCGTGCCACACACCGGGCACACGAAGCGGTTGTACGCGTGGTTCGTCAGGAAGGCGTAGTCCCCCACCCGCTTGCACCCGGTGTTGGGGCACACCAGCTTCACGCTCGCCTGCGGCGCGGGCCGGGGGTCGTACCGCGAGCCTCCCGACGTCTTGTCGAACACCGGCGGAGGCCTGGGCGGTGACGTCACCAGGTGCCGCGTCGGATGGGCCGCGCGCTCCAGCTCCTGCGCGCGTCGCCACGCGGTCTCCGCCGCCTCCAGCCGCCCGCCGGCCGTGTGACACAGCGCCTCGCCATGCGCGAGCAGCGCCGCCACCAGCTTCTCCAGCGCGGGCGCCATCGACGGGTCACGCCCCGCCGCGAGCGCCTCCGCCAACACCTTCTCCATCTCCGGCAACAACGCCTGGGCGGCCTTGCGCGAAGGGTCCTCGGCCCGCCGGTACACGGGGGGCTCGGGGATGCGGGTGAACAACGCCGACGCGGACGCCCGGATACGCTCCACCACCGCGTCTCCACGTCCCACGTCCATCTGCGCCGCACGCGTCCGGGCGGCCTGGAAGAGTTCTTCGGGCTGCAAGCCCGCGGACATTAAGTGCCGTCCGCCCACCTGTCAGCGCGGATGACACACCCCCGGTCGGAAACTGGCCACGCGCCGCCGCCTCATGTAAGACGACGTAGGAGGCTGTGAGCATGGGAGCTTTGAAGTTCATCGTCTGGACGGCTTGCGCGGTGGGGCTCGGCATCTTCCTGTCCTCGGGGCAGGTGGACGGCAGGACGCCGCTGCAGCACATGGAGCGGACCTGGAAGCGCGCCGTGAAGCCCGACACCGTTGATCGGATGAAGGAGGGGCTGGAGGACGCGTACGAGGACGCCAAGGGCGCTGTCTCGCGGTCGACGGATGCGGCCCCGCGCGAGCGGATCACCGCGGAGGACCGCGCGGCGGTCAACCGAATCATCGCCCAGAAGAAGTAGCCTGGCGGACAGGCCCGCTTCCGCGACACGCCTCCCCTCCCTAGGTTGCACCCGGTGGATGGGCGGCGTCGGGGCGGAGGTGGGGCATGAACGGGGCTCCTTTCAACAGATTCGTCATTCTTGGCGCGCTCGTGTGCGCGCTGGCCACACCGGCAGAGGCCGCCGGTCGCGGCCGGCTGTGGCTCGAGGCGCAGAATCGTTCGCTGAACAACCAGCGAGCCACCCTGAGCGAGGTGGCCCGACGGGCCATGCCCTCGGTGGTCTCCATCACCACGCGGCAGCTCAGTGACGAGACGCCCGCGGGCGAGGAGCCCCAGAAGGGCATCGGCTCGGGCTTCATCATCCACGCCGACGGCTACATCCTCACCAGCGCGCACGTGGTGGAGGGAGCCTCCGAGGTGATGGTCTCCGTCATGCACCCGCGCGGCTACGCGGAGGAGTACCCGGCCCGGGTGGTGGGCGAGGACAACCGCACCGACTGCGCGCTCTTGAAGATCGAGGCGCCGCGCCGGCTGCCGGTGCTGAAGCTCGCCTCCGCGTCGCACGTGCGCTCGGCGGACTGGATTGTCGTCATCGGCAATCCGTTCGGCCTGTCCCACTCGGTGACGGTGGGCGTGGTCAGCTACATGGGCCGCACGGACGTGACGCCCAACGGGCGCGACGGCGACTTCGACTACATGCAGATGGACGCCTCCATCAACCCGGGCAACTCGGGTGGGCCCGTGCTGGATTTGCACGGCGACGTGGTGGCGGTGGCCAACGCGGTGAATGTCGCGGGCCAGGGCATCGGCTTCGCCATCCCCATCGACATCGCCAAGACGGTGATTCCGCAGCTCCAGGCGCACGGGCGCGTGCGCCGGGGCTGGCTGGGCATCAGCGTGCAGGACTTCTCGCCGGAGGTGGCCGAGGAGTTCAACCTCCGCCAGGGTCCGGGCGTGGTCGTGACGGAGGTGGTGGAGGGCGGCCCGGGTGAGCGCGCCGGCCTGCACAGCGGCGACGTCATCGTCGGGCTCGACACCCGGCGCGTGAAGCGCGCACACACGCTGCGTTGGCAGGTGGCGGCCCGAGGCGTGGGCCATGACGTGCGGCTGCGCGTCAACCGGCTGGGCAAGCCCCTGTACCTGAAGGTGAAGCTGGAGGAGATGCCGACCGAGCAGCCCGCCACCGCGCTGGCCGCCCACCGACAGGGTCGCCGGCCCGCCGGGGCCCAGTCCGTGCTGGACGACCTGCTGTCGCCCGTGCCCCGGAAGAAGGTGCAGCCTCCGGCCGCGCCGGAAGTCGAGCCGGACGGCTGGGGTTCCGAGAACGGCGCTCCGGCGCCCTGAGGCCGCCCCAAGCCCACACGGGTCTTCCCGCGTGTCCTTGCGTTCGGGTGGCATGGGCGCTAGACAGTGCGCCTTTTTCGTACCCGGCGGTTGGTCCACCCCGTGTGGCGCCGCGGTTCTCGCATCGTTTCGCAGGAGAGTTCCACAATGGCCGAGGCCACCCCGACGACCCAGAAGAAGCTCACCCACTGGCCGCGCACCGCGAAGGGCGGCGGCAAGAAGGCGTGCACCGTGGAGGGCTGCAAGCGCCCCTACCGCGCCAAGAACTACTGCTTCTTCCACTTCAAGCAGTGGCGCCAGGGCGACCTGCCCCACTCGCGCTACCGCACGTGCTCCAAGCCGGAGTGCCGCATCAAGACCTTCAAGGCCGGCCTGTGCGAGAAGCACCACGGCGAGGCGTTCAAGAAGGACGCGGCGTAAGTCGTCCGCATCCGGCGCCGGGGGCGCGTGTCTCCCTCTCATGCAGGGAGCAGTCCCCCGCGCCACCGCGGCCTTGTCGTGCTGGAAGGACGTGAGCTCCGCTCCGCCTCGCACCAGGTCCGCCGCACCGAATTCCACCCAGCACCCCGAAGAGACCTCGGCCGGTCACCACCGGACAGCGGAGCCTCGCGAGCCCCCCGGGACTCGCGTAGGCGCACCAGGCGTGGGGTGAGGTCCGCGCTCCGCGTCGAGGGTGCGCTCCCAGGCGCCGGTTGGAGCACAACCCCCGCCCCTTGAGGTCCGTCATGCGACGACGCCGGGGCGCCCACATCGCGTCATGTCGGACGGTCTCCTGCGCCACGGTGCGGGCGGGGCGATGGCGACCCGTCCTCGGAAAACGAGGCGGGAAGATTCGCGGGCGAGCACGTTGGGAGCACGACAACGGAGAGATGCTCCCTTGGACGCATGCCGCCGAGTTTCGCTGGTTGATCCTGAAGTAGATCGGTATATTCCCGCCCGTATGCGTCGCTGGCTCCCTGGGTTGCTCCTCTCGCTCGTCTCGGTCCTCACCGCTTGTGGCGGTGCGGGAACACCCGCGCGCGCGACGATGAGCGTCCGTCAGGCCCTGACGCATCCGCCCGAGTTCATGGAGTTCGAGTCCTCGGCCACGCGCCTGGAGATGTTCCGCGAGGTGGCGAGGCAGTCGGACCTGGAGGCCGGGCAGGCGGCGCAGGCGCTGGTGCTCTTCCCCATCAGCCAGGACGGCGAGCTGCTCGCGGCTCCGGGCTTCGACGCGCGCATGGACCTGTTCCAGGCGCCGGACGCGGGCAAGGGTCTGCAGCTGGTGCTGGAGGCCCGGGCGGGCGAGCGTTGGCCGGAAGACCGGCGCGAGAGCCTGCAGGGGCTGTCCGAGCGGGAGGCGGCGGAGCTGGTGGCCCGCACGCTGCTCGCGCACTGGGGCATCCAGCCCGAGAGTGCGGTGCAGGTGGACCGCGCGTCCGGAGCGCCCTACGCGGTCGCCTACGTGGACGGCATCCTGCGCATCAACCCGGCCTTCCTCTACCTGGCGGCGGCCTACGGTCCTGCTTCCATGCCGGCCGCGCTCCAGTAGAGTCCCGCGCCCGAAGCAGCCCCCTCTCCCTGCTGGACTTCACCTTCCCGAGGGGCGGGCCGCGAGGCGCCTTTGAATACCTCCGCACTTCACGCTCAGCTTCCCCTCACGCTCCGGCAGGTGGACCTGCCGGCGCTCGGCCAGCACTACCGCGGCAAGGTCCGTGAAACGTACCGGCAGGGCGACAGCCTGGTCCTGGTGACGACGGACCGGCTCTCCGCGTTCGACCACGTGCTCACCACCATCCCCTTCAAGGGCGAGGTGCTCAACCGGCTCGCGGCCTTCTGGTTCGAGCGCACCCAGCACATCTGCCCCAACCACGTGCTGGACGTACCGGACGCCAACGTCACCGTGGCGCGCGCCTGCACGCCCTTCACGGTGGAGGTGGTGATTCGCGGCTACCTCACCGGCAGCCTGTGGCGCGACTACGAGAAGGGCACGCACACCGCCTACGGCCTGCCCTTCCCCGCGGGCCTGCGCAAGGACGAGGCCTTCCCCGCGCCCATCATCACCCCGTCCACCAAGGCCGAGTACGGCCAGCACGACGAGCCCATCTCCGAGCAGGAGATTCTCGCGCGCGGGCTCGCCAGCCCCCGTGACTGGGCGCGAATCACCGAGGCGGCGCGCGGCCTGTTCCAGGAGGGCCAGAAGTGGGCGCGCACGCGCGGCCTCATCCTCGTGGATACCAAGTACGAGTTCGGCAAGGTGGGCGACGACATCTACGTCATCGACGAGATGCACACCCCGGACTCCAGCCGCTACTGGGTGGCGGACGAGTACGAGACCCGCTTCGCCAAGGGCGAGGACCAGCGCATGCTGGACAAGGAGAACATCCGCCAGTGGCTCATCCGCGAGCGGGGCTTCTCCGGCCAGGGCACGCCGCCGGCCATCCCGGATGACGTCCGCGTGGAGCTGGCCACCAAGTACGTGGCGGCCTTCGAGCAGATTACCGGCACGTCGCTGACGCTCGAGCCGGGCAACGTGCACGAGCGAATCGAACGGAACCTGCGCCAGAAGGGCTACCTGAAGTAGCCCCTCCAGCGCGCGGCCGGGAGCGCCCTACTCGCTCCGGCCGAAGACGCGGCGGAAGATGTCGTCCATGTGCCGCGTGTGGTAGCCCGGGGAGAAGCAGTCGTTGATCTCCTCGGGCGTCATCATCTTGAGCAGGTCCGCGTCCGCGAGCAGCGCCTGCCGGAAGTCCACGCCCTGCTCGTAGAGCTTCATCGCGTTGCGCTGGACGATGACGTAGGCGGCCTGCCGGTCCATGCCCTTGCGCGCCAGCTCCAACAAGAGCCGCTGCGAGTTCACCACGCCGCCGAGCAGCTCCAGGTTCTTCTTCATCTGCTCGGGGTAGACGCGCAGGTCCTCCATCAGCCGTGCGAAGCGCACCAGCATGAAGTCCGCGAGGATGGTGGCGTCCGGGCCGATGACGCGCTCCACGGACGAGTGCGAGATGTCGCGCTCGTGCCACAACGCCACGTCCTCCATGGCGCTCACCGCGTAGCCGCGAAGCAGGCGCGCAAGTCCCGTGAGGTTCTCCGAGAGGATGGGGTTGCGCTTGTGCGGCATCGCGCTGGAGCCCTTCTGCCCCGCGGTGAAGGGCTCCTCCGCCTCGCGCACCTCGGTGCGCTGCAGGTGGCGGATCTCCACCGCGAACTTCTCGATGCTCGCGCCCAGCAGCGCCAGCGCCGTGAAGAACTCGGCGTGCCTGTCGCGCTGCACCACCTGGCTGGAGGCCGGGGCGTGCTTCAGGCCCAGCTTCGCGCAGACGCGCTCCTCCACGGCCGGAGGCAGGTGCGCGAAGGTGCCCACCGCGCCGGAGATCTTGCCCACGGCGATGGTCTCACGCGCGTGGAGCAGGCGCGTGCGCGCGCGGCCCAGCTCGTCGTACCAGATGGCCAGCTTGTGGCCGAACGTCACCGGCTCCGCGTGGATGCCGTGGCTGCGGCCCATCTGCAGCGTGTGCTTGTGCTCGAAGGCGCGCTTCTCCACCGCGGCCCTCACCCGCTCCAAATCCTGGAGGATGAGGTCGACCGCGTCGCGCAGCGTCAGCGCCAGCGCCGTGTCCAGCACGTCCGAGGACGTCATGCCCAGGTGCAGCCAGCGCGCGCTGGGCCCCACCCGCTCCTCCATGAAGGTGAGGAAGGCGATGACGTCATGCTTGGTGGTGCGCTCGATGTCCTCGATGCGCGCTGCGTCCTCGGGGGTGAAGTCGCCGGCGCGCGCGACGCAGTCCTCCAGCGCCTCGCGAGGGGCCAGCCCCGCCTCCACCATCCCCTCCAGCGCGGCGAGCTCCACGTCCCGCCAGCGGCGGTAGCGGGCCACGTCGGACCAGAGGTTGGACATCTCCTGTCGGCTGTATCGCGGAATCACTCGTAGACCTTCACGGCAAAGTCCTTCCGCGCCGCGAACCGGAGCAGCTCCAGTACGGACTCGGAGGACGGACCCAACTTCCTGGCGGTGCTGAGGTTGATGGACAGGTCCAACCCCTCGGGCTGCGCCACCGCCAGCGCTCCCGGATCCACCTTCTCGTGGATGATGCGGTTGGCCAGCCGGCCCGCCTGCAGGCCGATGGTCAGCGGGCTGGGGGACAGTGCCAGCGTGGCGCCCTCCTTCACCTGGCTGGGCGTGAGCGCGACGAGCGGCAGCCGCTTCGCGTGCGTGAAGGCGATGAGCTCCTGCACCACGGCCGCGTTGCCCACCGTCTTGTCGGCCACCATCAGCATCGCGTCGACGCGGCCCGCGGCGCCCTCGAGCGCCTTGGTCACCTTGCCCGGCGAGTCCACCTCCAGCGCGAGGATGGACAGGCCCCGCGCGGCGGCGGCGGCCTGCGCCAGCGCCACCGTGCTCGCGGAGAAGCGCGGGTCGTGCACCATGCCCACGCGCTTGGCCTTGGGCGCCACCGCGAGCAGTCCTTCCAGCTCCGGCCCCAGGTCACTGGTGAGCGAGATGCCGGTGACGTTGGGGCCCTCCAGGCCGTACTTCTCGTAGTACGGCACCATGGCGAAGAGGACGGGCACATCCTCGCCCAGCGAGCGGCGGGCGGCGTTGGCGGCCAGCGGGCCCAGCGCCAGGATGAGCGCCGGCTTCTGCGCCGCCAGCTTCTTGAAGATGCGCGCGGCCGCGCCCGGGCTCTCGTCGAGCGTCATCTCCTGGACCTCGGCGCGCGCCTCCACGGAGAAGCCCGCGAGCAGCGAGGTGTAGGGCGCCAGGTTGGCGGACTTCACCGCCACCACCTGCGGACGGCCGCCCTTCTGTGCCCACGCCAGCGCCGGCGCCAGACAGAGCAGGAGCGCGAGGGCCAGGCGGCTCATGGCTGCGTGCTCTTGCAGCAGCGGAAGCCCACCGTGGCGGAGGCCTTCTCGGGAGGGCCGAAGGCGCGCGCGCTGCAGCGCGACTCCTCGTGGTGCTGGCTGAAGGCACCGCCCCGCTGGACGGCCCCCTTGTGCTCGATTCGCGCCGAGGTCCACTCGGCCGCGTTGCCGGAGAGGTCCATCACCCCATAACCCGACACGCAGCCCGAGTACGTCCCAGAGGGAGCGAGCGCCGTCTCCGACTCGACCCGATTGACCTTGGCATTGCACGTGTCCTGAACGTAATCGTTGCCGTACGGGAAGCGCGCGTGGCCCGGTCCCTTGCATGCCTTCTCCCACTCGTCCTCGGTGCACAGGCGCTTGCCCCCGGCCTCACACAGCGACTGGGCCTTCTCCCAGGTGACGTTCACCGTGGGGCTGGCGCCTTGCTTGTTCGGATGTTCGAACGCGTCGATGCAGAACGAGGCGAGCTGGACGCTCTCCAACTGAGGCTCGTCCACCTTCGCCAGTGTGTCGTTCTTGGCCTTCCCTCGCCGGAAGGCTCCACCGCTGACCAGCTTCATCTCCGGCGGACACTTGTCCGCCAGGGCGACCACGGGTGGAGCGTCCACGTCGGCGCCCGGGTTCCCCATCGCCATCTCCTTCGGGATGGGCACCTTCGCATTCGCGGCCTGACGCGCCTCCCAGTAGCGCAGGAACAGGAACCCGCCTCCGCCGCCCAGCGCGAGCCCGCCGACAATCAGCACCGCCATCCACATGAACATCGAGCGACGCCGTGCGGCCGCGGACTTCCGGGGCCGGGTGGCGCGCTGGGTGGGCGCGATGCGGGCTCCCGAGACGACGGGCGAATCCATCGTGCGCGCGCCCGACATCGACGGTGAGCCATCGAGGGAGCGGGGCGCGGTACGCGCACCGGACATCGCCGGCGTGGTTTCCAACGTGCGTGCCGTCCGGATGCTCGGCACCGCGGGCACCGCAGGCGCGTCGAGCGTGCGAGCCGGCGGCCTGCCACCACCGGAGGGCGCGGAGCGGGGCCCCGAGTCGGAGGGCCCGGGCTCACTCCCCTCCCCCGACGACTGCGCCCGCTGCGACGAGCGAGGCTGGGCCGAGGCCACCTGCCCCGAGCCCCGTGGCGCCGGACGCGCGGAGGGCTCCGAGCGGCCCGGCGGCGAGGGCTCCGCGGCCGGGGAGCGCGCGAAGATGATGGACTCCGGCGAGCCTCGTGCACCCGCGGGAGCGGAGGGCTCCGCGGCGGACGAGCGCGCGAAGATGACCGGCTCCGACGCGCCTCGCGAACCCGCGACGGGGGCCGGCTCCGCAGCCGGGGAGCGCGCGAAGATGATGGACTCCGGCGAGCCCCGGGCACCCGCGGGAGGCTCGGCGCGCGCGGACTCCGTGGCGGCCTTCGCCGCGGACGCGGTGATGAACGGCAGGGCCTGCTCGGTGAGGTGCTGGTGGGACGCGGTGGGGTTTGCGCCGATGATGGCGGCCAGCGTCGCGGCGTCGAGCGGCTGGGTGGCGTCCGGAGGAGGCGGCTCCTCCTCGTGCGACGTGGCCCTGGACGGGATGCTCACGCTGCCGGTGGCCACCGGCATCATGCCCGTGGGCACCGGCGGCGGAGGCCGGGCCGACATGCGGATGGCCGCGGCCTGCGCGGAGCCCGAGGGCGGAGGCACGCCGCGCACGCGCGTGACGACGGCGGGCGGTGAGCGAGAGAGGATGCTGGCGAACTCGGCGTGCAGCTCTCCGGCCGACTTCGGACGCGCCAGCGGGTTGATGTTGAGCGCGCGGCGGTAGAGCGCCTCGAAGGACGTGGGCAGGTCCGCGTGCAGCGACGTCAGCCCCGGCACCACGCCCTCGGTGGGGACCAGGCCGGTGAGCATCTCGCCCATGATGACGCCCAGCGCGTACACGTCCATGCGCGTGTCCAGCTCACCGCCCGCGACGTACTCCGGAGCGATGTAGACCTCCGCGCGGTGGCTCTTCTGCGCCTGGACGAAGGGCAGCTGCGGCACGGCGAGCCCCAGGCCGTAGTCCGTCACCTTCAGCAGGTCCGGAAGGACGATGACGTTCTCGGGCTTGAGGTCGGAGTGCGGGCCGAAGCGGTGGGCCGCGTCGAGCGCCGCCGCCATCTGCGCGAGCAGCGGCTCCACGTCCTTGAGCGAGAAGAGCTGCCCGCGCGAGGCGCGCTGCTCCATCATCCGCCGCAGCGTCATGCCCTCCAAGAGCTGCATGGTGAAGAAGGGCCGCTCACCGTCGAGCCCCTCCTCGTAGACGCGCAGCAGGTTCGGGTGGTTGAGCTTCTTGCCCACCCGCATGGAGAACGAGAACTGGGTGCGCTCCTCGGGCTGTTGGACCAGGCGCGGGTGCACCGTCTTCAGGGCGACCTCGACGTCGATCTCCTGGTCCTGCGCGCGGAAGACGAAGCCCATGGGGCCGGAGCCCACCACCTCCTGGATGGCGTAGCGGCCGGCGAGGACGTCCCCCGGCTTGTAGGGGGCGCCTTCCAATCCACGCTTGCGAGCGACGCCGGCCGCCTGGCGAGCGGTCGCGTCGTACTTCATCCCGCAGGTGGGACAGGTGTCGGTCGTCTCGGGGACGTGGCTGCCGCAGCGGTAGCAGAGCAAAGCAGTCGGACTCCAGGGGCCGGTCGAGGGAGGACCGCAGGCGGGGACGCGGTCCAGGCCTCATATTCTGCACGCTCCCCTGTCATCAAGGAACGATGCCGGAGGCTTCCGACGAACGTCCTAGCGGCCGGTGGAGCCGAAACCATTTCCACCCCGCGCCGTCGCGTCGAGGACCTCGACTTCCGACAGGCCGACGGAGGTCACCGGCGCCACCACCAGTTGGGCCACCCGGTCGCCCCGACGCAGGGTGAAGGGCTCGCTGGAGAGGTTGACCAGGATGACCTGCACCTCGCCCCGGTAGTCCGCGTCCACCGTCCCGGGCGCGTTGAGCAGCGTCACCCCGTGGCGCAGCGCCAGCCCCGAGCGGGGCCGCACCTGCCCCTCGTAGCCCGGGGGCAACCCCAGCGCGAGCCCCGTGGGCACCGCCATCCGCTCCAGGGGCCGGAGCACCCGCTCCCCGTCGATGTCGGCGCGCAGGTCCAGCCCGGCGGCGAGCTCCGTCTCGTAGCGGGGAAGCGGCAAGGGCTCCGGATGCGCCCGCACACGGCGCACCTGCACAATCAAGGGCGAGGCCATGGCGCGGATGTACCACACCCCTGCCCCGTCTCCAGTTCCCGTGCCGACGTCACGGGTTGTCCCCGGAAGGGACGACAGGCACGGGCAGTCTTCCAGGTCCGGAAGCCCGTCCCGGACGCGCTCAGGGCGCGGTGTCCTGGGACATGGCGCGCACCGTGGCGCGGAACTTGAGCGGGTCCATGGGCCGGGAGGCCAGCTCGAGCTGATAGTGCAGATGAGGCCCGGTGGAGCGCCCGGTGTTGCCGGAGCGGGCGATGAGCTGCCCCCGCGTCACCTTCTCGCCCACCCGCACCAGCAGCTCCGAGTTGTGGCAGTACGCCGTCGTCACGCCGCGCCCGTGGTCCAGGACGAGGACGCGGCCGTTCACCGCGTCCTCGCTCGCCCGCCGCACCACGGCCTCGGCCACCGCCAAGACCTCCGTGCCGACGGGCACGCCCAGGTCCACGCCCGTGTGCATCTTCCGGGTGCCCAGCACCGGGTGGTGGCGCTCGCCGAAGGGGCTCGTCACGCGGGCGCTCTCGTACACGGGCCAGCCCAGGCCGAACGTCGTGGACAGAGCGAGCGCCTGCGCCGCGCCGACGGACGCACCCTCGAAGCCCGGCGGCAACTGACGGTTCAGCGCCTCCAGCGTCGGAGTGCTCCCCTCCGCCGCCACGCGCTCCACGGCATAGCGCGCGGGGACGCGGCCGACGAAGAGGGCGGCGAGCCGCGCCTCCTCCAGGGGGAAGTCCCCCGCCAGCGCCGCGTGCAGCCTGCGCGCGGCGCGAGGGCCCTCCACCGGGTCCAACAGCGTCGTCATCGGGATGCCCAGTTCCTGGGCCAGCGCCGCCGAGGGCTCGCGCGCCCGCGCATCCAGGCCCTTCAGCGCCAGGTGCGTGCCCCACGCCAGGGCCTCGGCGTCCGTCAGCGGGCGCACGATGGAGATTTCGGGCGCGAGCACGGGCGCCGCCAGCGAGGTGCCCGTCACGCCGTCGTAGTACGCGAGCAGCGGGCGGGCGGTGCTCTTCGTGGAGAAGGCCCACGCGGAGGCCTTGCGCACCAGCGCGCCCGCGGGCGTGTGGTGGTACGCCGTCCATACGCACAGCACCGCCATCACGAAGTCCAGCAGTCCTCGGGCCTGGCGCGGAAACATGACGGGCCCCTAGCGAAGGAAGGACAGCAGTGGAGAGGCGTCCAGCACCGCGGCCACCGCCAGTGGCGCCACCACCGCGCACCCCAGCAGGCCCCGGGTGAAGGCCTTGCGTCCGGACACGCTCGCGCAGGCCTCGTCCGCGTGTTGGAGGTTTCGCAGCACCGCGCGCCAGCCCAGCGTGGCCAGCACCCCCACGAGCACCGCGAGCGCCAGTCCGCGAGCGCCCCAGTCCGCCACGCGGTCGCCCATCAGCTCGCGCCAGGACAGGTACACCGTGCCCTGGAGGAGCCGCGCCACCGTGCACGCGCCCGCCACCACCACCGCCGCCGTGGACAAGGGCCGGAGCCACCGCATGGGCGTGGGCTGACGCAGACACCGCCGCCACAACGCGCGCCACGAGGGTTGAGTTTGCTTTCCCTCCAGCGCCACGCGCCACGCCTCCGCGGGCTTCGCGGCCGCCGCCTCGCGGTAGCCCAGCGCGGGCAGCGCCAGCACCAGGTCCGCGGCCAGCTCCCACAGGAGGGCCAGGGCCCGCGCGATCTCCGTGCGCAGCTCCAGCGACACCCACTCCACCATGGGCGCCGTCAAATCATGGCGGCCCACCACTCCGTCGAAGGCCGCGTCCGCGCGGTCCACCAGCGACAAGAGCCGGTCATCCAGCGTGTCCGCCGCCGCGTGCACGCCCACCGCGACGAGCGCGAGCAGCCCCAGCGGCATGAACGCCCACCGGAAGCCTCCCAGCAGACGCGAAACGTCGGTGACGAATCCAGTGGAGCTGGGCGGTGGAGCAGGCGGCAACCGGGCCTCCGGGAAGCGGGGCTCGCACCTCCAACGCACGCGCCCCCCGTCCAGGTCTAAGCCAGTCTCCCCGGAAACGAAAACACCCCCTCCCGCGCAGGTGGCGGAAGGGGGTGCGAGGCTGCCCGGAGGCCCTACGAGCGGGCCCGGGTGCCCAGGGGCATCACGCCTTGGCGTTGGGCTGCGTGGCCTCGGGAGACGGCTGGGCGGCGACCGCGTCGGCCGCGCCCTGCTGGGCCGCCGCGCGCTCCGCCATCGCCTCCTTGCGCGACAGGCGGATCTTGCCCGTCTTGTCGATGCTGACGACCTTCACCAGCACCTCGTCGCCCTCCTTCAGCACGTCGGAGACGCTCTTGACGCGCTTGTCGGACAGCTCGGAGATGTGGATGAGGCCGTCGGTGCCCGGGAACAGCTCCACGAAGGCGCCGAACTCGGCGATCTTCCGCACGGTGCCCGTGTAGATCTTCCCGATCTCCGCCTCGCGGGTCAGCGCCTGGATCATCGCGATGGCGGCCTTCACGGCCTCGCCGTTCGCGCTGGCGATGTCCACCCGGCCGGAGTCCTCGATGTTAATCGCCGCGCCGGTGCGCGCGATGATGTCCTTGATGACCTTGCCGCCCGGCCCGATGACGTTCTTGATGAACTCGGGACGAATCTGGATGGTCGTGATGCGAGGAGCGTACTGGCTGATCTCCTTGCGCGGCTGCGCCAGCGTCTTGAGCATCTCCTCCAGGATGTGGATGCGGCCCTGACGCGCCTGCTCCAGCGCGCGGCTCATGATCTCCGTGGTGAGACCGGTGATCTTGATGTCCATCTGGATGGAGGTGATGCCCTTGGTGGTGCCGCACACCTTGAAGTCCATGTCGCCCAGGTGGTCCTCGTCACCGAGGATGTCGGACAGGATGGCGATCTTCTCGCCCTCCTTCACCAGGCCCATGGCGATGCCGGCCACCGGCGACTTGATGGGGACGCCCGCGTCCATCAGCGCCAGCGTGCCACCGCACACCGAGGCCATGGACGAAGAGCCGTTGGACTCGAGGATGTCCGAGACCAGGCGCACCGTGTACGGGAACGACTCGCTCTTGGGCACCATGTTGCGCAGAGCGCGCTCGGCCAGCGCGCCGTGGCCGATTTCACGACGGCCCGGACCGCGCAGCGGCTTGGTCTCGTTCACGCTGAACGGGGGGAAGTTGTAGTGCAGCATGAAGCGCTTGAAGGACATGCCTCCGAGCATCTCCAGGCGCTGCTCGTCGTCGCTGGTGCCCAGCGTCGCCACCACGAGCGCCTGCGTCTCGCCGCGGGTGAACACCGCGCTGCCGTGGGTGCGCGGGAGCACGCCCACCTCGCACGTAATCGTGCGGACCACGTCGTGGCCACGGTCGCCGATGCGGCCACCGTTGACCGTCATCTCGCGCATGTGCTCGTACTTGAGGTCTTCCACCACCTGCTTGGCGTGCTTCTCCACCAGCGGCGTGTAGGCCTCCGCGAGCTGCTCCTTCAGCTTGGCGAGCGTCTCCTTCTTCGTCTTGGAGAGCGACTCGTAGCGCGCGCCCTTCTCCTTGATGGCGTAGCCGGCCTTGATGCCGTCCATCGCCAGCTCGCGCACCTTGCCGCGCAGGCCCTCGTCCACGGAGGCCGGCTTGTCGAACGAGCGCACCTGCTTGTTCAGCGCGCGGCGCAGCTCGTCCTGCAGGTCCAGCGCGGGCTGGGCGGACTGGAAGCCGAACTCCAGCGCGGCGACCATGTCGGGCTCGGAGACCTCCTCCGCGCCACCCTCCACCATGACGATGGCCTTGCGGCTGACCGCCATGACCAGGTCCAGGTCACTCTGCTCACGCTGCTTCGCGGTGGGGTTGGCCACCAGCTGACCGCCCACGCGGCCCACGCGGATGCCGGCGAGGGGGCCATCGAACGGGATGTCCGACACCCACAACGCCGCGGAGGCGCCGGTGATGCCGTGCACGTCACCCTCGTTCTCCGGGTCCGCGGAGACGACGCTGGCGATGATCTGCGTCTCGTACGCGTAGCCTTCCGGGAACAGCGGACGCATGGAGCGGTCCACGATGCGGCTGGCCAGCGTCTCCTTCTCCGTCAGCCGGCCCTCGCGCTTGAAGTAGCTGCCGGGGATGCGACCCGCCGAGTACAGCTTCTCCTGGTACTCCACCGTCAGCGGCAGGAAGTCGATGTCCTTCTTCTCCCGCGCACTCACCGCCGTCACGAGCAGCATGGTGTCGCCATAGCGGACCACCACGGAACCATCGGCCTGCTTGGCCAGACGGCCCGTCTCGATGCTCAGCTCGCTCTCGCCAATCTTGACGCTCTTCTTCAACATGTCCTTGCCTCGATATTTCTTCGGGCGAGGACCCCACCGCACGCACCCGGTCCGCTGCCAATGGACCCGGCACCCCGGGAGGGCCCTCGGGGTGTATGAGCGGTCGCCAAGGCCCGAAAAGGCACATGACAGGCAACCGCCAGCCTGTACTGCGGAAGGGCGCTTGCGGAGCGCCGGAGGGATGTCTCGGAACTTTTGATCCCTGACCGCACCGGCCGACCTCACACCCCAGGTCAGCCGGTCCGAACGGAAACCAAAACCTCCGACGGCACCACTCCCTCGCCCGCCACCACCCACCGCGACTCGAAACTGCTTCGTCCTTCTCAAAACGCGCGGGGCGCTGGTTCAACCAGCGCCCCGTTTGCTGCCGAGATGCCTACTTGCGGATGCCGAGGCCCTCGATGAGCTTCTTGTACCGGGTGACGTCCTTCGACTTCAGGTAGTCCAGAAGCCGACGACGCTGACCGACCAGCTTCAGCAGACCGCGGCGGGAGTGGTGGTCCTTCTTGTGCGTCTTGAAGTGCTCGGTGAGCATGTTGATGCGCTCGGACAGCAGCGCCACCTGCACCTCGGGGGACCCCGTGTCAGACTCGTGGGTCCTGAACTTCGTCACCAGCTCCGACTTGCGCTCCTGATGCAGCGACATGTGATTCTCGTCCTTCTGTCCCGCTCCGGCGTGGATACCACTTGAGTCACCCAGGTCCGCGGAGGGGTACAGACCGGGTCTCATGCTCATGCTTCTAACGAGCGGGGGGCTTATAAGCTTCACCCTACCCAGGGTCAACCTTGGACGCCTGCCCGTGCGCTCCCCAGCCCTGGGAGCGTGAGAAGACGCACAACCCGGGGCAACGGGCGCCTAGACGAGCACCCGCAGGTAGCGAAGCCGGCCGGCCACGCCCTCGGCCACGGCGAGCAGCGCACCGTCCGGGCCCATCACCCGCACGCGCCCGGGCTTGAGCGAGGCGGGGACCTCCACCGGGACGCCGTGGGAGACACGGCGCGCCTCGTCCGCGTTCACCCGCACCTCGGGCATGTCCACCAGCGCGTCGGAGAGCGACACCAGCCGCTGGGCCAGGAGGCCCTCCTTCGCCAGGGACGCCACGTCCGTCAGGGGCAGCGCCCGCGCCAGCGTGAAGGGGCCACTGGAGGTGCGACGCAGCGCTTCCAGGTGCGCACCGCAGCCCAGCGCGCGGCCCAGATCGAAGGCCAGGGTGCGCACGAAGAAGCCCTTGGAGCAGCGCACGGACAAGTGGAGCCGGTCCGCGGAGAAGTCGCGCAGCACCAGCTCGTACACCGTCACCTGCCGCGCGGCGCGCTCCACCTCCTCACCCGCGCGGGCCAGCTCGTACAGCCGCTTGCCGGCCACCTTCACCGCCGAATACATGGGCGGCACCTGCTCGAAGGGCCCCCGGAAGCGCGCGAGCGCGGCCTCCAGCAGCGCGGGCGTCAGCGCGGGCACCGGCGCCCGGGCCGTCACCTGGCCTTCGGCGTCCTGGGTGTCCGTCTCCGCGCCCAGCCGCACCGTGGCGTCGTAGGCCTTGTCGCCCTCGGTGATGAAGCCCGCCACCTTGGTGGCCTCCCCCAGACACAGGGGCAGCACCCCGGTGGCCATGGGGTCCAATGTCCCCGTGTGGCCCACCTTCTTCAGCTTGAGCAGCGAACGCACCTGCCGCACCACGTCGAAAGACGTGGGGCCTGTGGGCTTGTCGATGACGAGGACGCCGTCCATGTCCGGTCAATATTGTGGGGCTGGCGCCAGAACTACCAGCCTTCCTTGCTCCGGACCTCGCGCAGCAGACGGTCGATCTTGTCCCCCTCGCCGACGGACTCGTCGAACGAGAAGAAGACCTCGGGCGACACCCGCAGGTTGACGGCCTCGGTGACGGCGCGGCGCACGAAGCCCTTGGCCGCCTCCAGCCCCTTCTGCGTCTCGGAGCGCTCCTCCGCCGTGCCCATCATCGAATAGAAGACACGGGCCACGCGCAGGTCCGGGGAGACCTTCACGCCCGTAATCGTGATGAAGCCGATGCGGGGGTCGCGCAGCTCGCCGCGGGCCAGCAAGGCCCCCAGCGCCGCCTGGATTTCCTGCCCCACTCGCTCAGGTCGGGAATGCGTCGTCATTTCTTCTCCCAGTCTCGCGGGTTGCGCAGGGCGCGGGCGCGAGCCCGTGCCTCGTCCAGCGTCATCCGTCCACCGCCCGACGGAGACGGGCGGCCCGTACCGGGGCCACCGTCGTTGTCGCCGTCATGACGGCGCTCCCAATCTCCCAGTCCCTCGGCTTCCGCCAACGAAGCCCGCTCACCCCTGAGGAAGCGGGCAATCGCCGCTTCCGACTCGGCCGCCGCCTCCTCCGGAGACAGCGCCTCGTCCTCCTCGTCCAACACCTGCCGCGCGGACTTCGCCCCGAGCGAGGAGGCCTGCGAAGGGCCTCCCGCGAAGAGCTGGTCTCCGAAGGCGAGTATCTCCGTCTCCCGCGACATCAGCGGGGCGACGTACATCTCCTCGATGAAGTGGATGACCTTCTCGAGCTGCTCGTCCACGTGGCGGCGCTCGTTGCCCACCACCGACAGAGCGAGCGTGGCCTTCTGCCAGAGGTCCTGGTCCTCCACCTCCGCCATGGCCACGTTGAAGCGGACCTTCACCCGGTCCATCACCCGGCGGAGCACCTGCCGCTTGGACTTCAGCGAGCCGCTCTCCGGAATCTGGAGGGTCAGACGTGCGACACCCACGAACATGCCAATCCCCCGGCCTCGGAAGACCCCGCGAAGTCGCGAGGTCTCCCGGGCGAAACCATTCCGGGAAGGTGGGGCCATCCCGGAGGCGAAGAGGACTCGGTCGAGCGACGACTAGGTGAGGCTCTGCCGGGTCTCCTCGATCTCGTAGGCCTCGATGATGTCGCCGGCCTTGAGGTCGTTGAAGCTCTCGATGCCGATACCGCACTCGAAGCCCTGCGCGACCTCCTTGACGTCGTCCTTGAAGCGACGCAGCGACGCCATCTTGCCGGAGAACAGCTGCTTGTTCTCGCGCATGAGGCGAACGAAGGCGCCGCGCTTCATCACACCATCCAGCACCGCCGCGCCGGCGATGGTGCCCAGGCGGGGGACGTTGAAGGTGTTGCGGACCTCCGCGCGGCCCAGCTTCTTCTCCGTGCGGATGGGCTCCAGCAGGCCCTCCATCTGCGAGCGCACCCCGTCGATGAGCTCGTAGATGATGGAGTAGCTCTGCAGGGTGACTTCCTGCGCCTTGGCCGCGGCCTCCGCGCCGGACTCCGGGTTCACGTTGAAGCCGAGCACCACGCCCTTGGAGGCGGCCGCCCGCATCACGTCGCCCTCGGTGATGGCGCCCACGCCCGTGTGGACGATCTCCACCTTGACCTTGTGCGTGGACAGCTTCTGGACCGCCTGCTTGACGGCCTCTGCCGAGCCCTGCACGTCCGCCTTGATGACGACGCGCAGCTCCTTGGGTCCACCGCCCGCCTTCGTCTTGGCGAACAGCTGCTCCAGGGACTCGCGGCTGACCTTGGACAGCTCGGTCTGCCGCTCCTTCATGTTGCGGTGCTCGGCGATCTGCTTGGCCGCCTTCTCGTCCGCCACCACGTTGATGGCGTCGCCCGCGCTGGGGACACCGGACAGGCCGATGACCTCCGCGCAGTAGCCCGGCTTGACTTCCTTCACCTGCTCGCCGCGGCTGTTGTTCATCGCGCGGACCCGGCCGTAGTGCGAGCCGGTGACGACGGCGTCGCCCAGCTTGAGCGTGCCCTCCTGCACCAGCACCGTGGCCACCGGGCCACGGCCGCGGTCCAGCTTGGCCTCGATGATGGCGCCGACCGACGGACGGTTCGGGTTGGACGTGAGCTCGAGGACCTCGGCCTGCAGCGCCAGGTTCTCCAGCAGCAGGTCCAGGTTCTGCTTCGTCTTGGCCGACACGGGCACCATGATGGTGTCGCCGCCCCACTCTTCCGGGGTGAGCTCGTGGTTGGCCAGGTCCTTCTTCACGCGGTCCGGGTTGGCGCCCGGCACGTCCATCTTGTTGATGGCGACGACGATGGGCACCTCGGCCGCCTTCGCGTGCTTGATGGCCTCCACCGTCTGCGGCATCACGCCGTCGTCGGCGGCCACCACCAGCACCACGATGTCCGTCACGTTGGCGCCGCGGGCGCGCATGGACGTGAAGGCCTCGTGACCCGGGGTATCCAGGAAGGTGACGTCACCGCGCGCGGTGGTGATGCTGTACGCGCCGATGTGCTGGGTGATGCCGCCCGCCTCGCCCGACGCCACGTTGGCGCTGCGGATGGCGTCCAGGAGGCTCGTCTTGCCGTGGTCGACGTGGCCCATGATGGTGACGACCGGCGGCCGCGGACGCTCGTCCTCGGGACGGGCCTCCACCTCGGGCAGGTAGTCCTCCACCTCGAAGCCCACGCGCACGACCTTCCACCCGTAGTCGGTGGCGAGGAGCTCCGCGGTGTCGGCGTCCACCATCTGGTTCGCCGTGGCCATCTTCCCCTGGCTCATCAGCTTCTTGATGATCTCCGGGGTGCGCACACCCATGCGCTGGCCCAGGTCGGACACCGAGATGCCCTCCTGCAGCTTGATGACCTTCTTCTCCTCGGCCATCTGGGTGATCTGCGTCTTGGCGCCCTTCTTCGTGGGCTTGCGCTTCTTGCCACGGATGGGGATGGTGACGCGGCCCCAGACCATGTCCGTCAGTTCCTGCTTGGACACGCTGGTCGTATCGCCACTGGTGCGCTTGCGCTGGCCACGCTCCTTGTTCTTGGAGACGTCCACCAGCTCGCGGCCACGGCCCAGGTGGTCCGGGACCACCTTGTACTCACGCCGCTCGGGGATGCCCGCGCGGCCCGGCGCCATGGGGTACTGCTTGGCCTGACCCGCAGTGGGCGTCACGCGCCGCACCTGGATGAGCGGGCGCGAGATGACGACGGCCTGCGTGGCCGTGGGCCGCGCCTGGCCACCCGTGGGGGTCACCTGCGCGTGGGGAACACCGCCCACCATGATGGTGGGACCCTGCGGCGCCGCAGTGCCGCCGGCCGAGGCCTGCGCGGACGGAGACGTGCTGGGCCGCACCGGACCCTGGCCGGGACGCGCGCCCTGGCCCTGGTACGACGGATAGCTCGGACGCCCACCCGGACCGCCCGGACGACCACCCTGGCCGCCAGGACCACCCGGACGCCCGCCACCCGGACCGCCCGGACCACCGGGACGTCCACCCGGACCGCCCGGACCACCGGGACGTCCACCCGGACCACCGGGGCCACCCGGGCGATTGCCCGGAGGACCGCTCCGCTGCCCGTAGCCCGGCGCGGGGCCTCGGGACACGACGGTCGCGGACGAAGACGGGGAAGAAGGCGTCCGGACAGTCGGCGGAACCGGCGAGCGCGGAGGGGGTTGGGGCAAGTGGGTACTCTCCTGAGAAGGGGGACGAGGCTGCGCGGCGGCAGCGGGAGGGGCGACAGGCGCGCGAGGCGCCTCGACCGGGGCCTTGGGGGCCTCGGCTGCGACAGGGGGTGCGACGGGCGCGGGCGACTCGGCCACCGTGGAGGCGGGCGGGGTCACGGGCGCGGCGGCGACGGGGGCCGACTCCGCCACAGGGGCGGGAGCCGACTCGACGGCGGGCGCGGGCGGCTCGACGTGGCGAGGGGGCTCCTCGACGGTCGGCGGGGCCGCTTCGATGGTGTGGCTGACGGCCTGGGGCGGAGCCTCGGGCGCCGATTCGGGCACACCCTCGTACCCGGCATCGGCGGACTGGGACTCCATGCCCGCGTCACCCGACGCGCCGGCGGGGGGGCCCACCTTGCGGCGCACCACGAACCCCTTCGCCGTCACGGGGGGCGCGGCCTGCTTCGGCTTGCGCTTGTCCAAAATCTTCTGGACGGCGGCGGTCGCCTGGTCGTCATCGAGGGAGGACGAATGGCTCTTGACGTCGTACCCGAGCGCGGACAGCTCGTTTACGACCTCCTTGTTGTCGAGCTCAATGCCGTGGCCCTTGAGCTCCTTGGCGATTTCGTGGACGCGCTTCTTCGACATATTGCCCTTGTTGGCCTGCCGCACCCGGCGACTCCGGGGCGCAGCACCCTAGCTCAAACCCGAAAATGTGTGCGAGTGGTCCTTAACACCCACTCCCCCCCAACACCCCTCCGCCCTCATGGCGCAGGCTGCTCTGCCTACCCGAGCTGCGACGGGTCTAACAACCCCGCCTTCCCGCGAAAGGCCCTTGCAAACGCCTTCCGCTTCAGCGCTGCCGTCATGCAACCGACACCGCACAGGTAGGCGCCCCGTCCGGGCAGCCGCCGCTCCCTGTCCACCACGATGGCGCCCCCGGGGCCTACCACGAACCGGGTGAGCTCTGCTTGCGGTCGCTTGGACCCGCATCCGACGCACATCCGGACCGGGCCTGACTCCGCGCTTGCTGCTGGCTCCGAGCGGCCAGTCGGGCGCCCCACGTCCCCTCTCCTCTTCTAGCTTACGGCGACTTGGTGGCTTCCGCGCCACCGTCCAGGGTCGCCGCCGAAATACCGCGCTCGGCGTTCAGCTCCGCGCGCAGCTTGGCCTCCTCCACAAGGTAGTTCTCCGCCGCGCTCTTGAGCTGGCGGGCCTTCTTGATGCCCACACCCGGGACGTCGCCCAGCTTCGCGAGGTCCTTCTCGTTGGCGATGTCCTCCACCGTGCGGTAGCCGGACGACTGCAGCTGCTCGATGGTCTTCTCGCCAACGCCGCGCACGCGCGCCATCCGCTCGGACTGGTTCAGCTCGTCGGGGTGGCGGCGCGCCTCGGCGATGCGGGCCTGCTCCCTTTCATAATCCATGCGGGACAGCTCCGCCTGGTCTTCGACCATCCGCTTCCGGGCGGCCTCCTGCATGGAGGGCACGCGGGCGGGGTCCACGCCGGGGATCTGCGCCAGCATCTCCGCGTTGGCCTCGGCCACGTCCCGGGCCTGGCGGAAGCCGTGCGCGTAGAGCGTCTCCACCAGCATCTCGTTGACGCCCGGTAGCGCGCCGAGCGAGCGGTTGGCGAACTCGCGCATCTCCCGCACGCGGCTCTCGCTGTTGATGTCCAGCTTCCAGCCCGTCAGCTGGGCCGCCAGGCGCACGTTCTGGCCGCGCCGGCCGATGGCCAGGCTGAGCTGGTCGTCCGGGACGATGAGCTCCATGGCGTGGTTGGCCTCGTCGATGATGACGCGGCTGACCTCCGCGGGGGCCAGGGCCGAGCACACGAAGCGCGCCGGGTCCTCGTCGTACGGGACGATGTCGATCTTCTCCCCGCGCAGCTCCTGCACCACCGCCTGCACGCGGCTGCCCTTCATGCCCACGCACGCGCCCACCGGGTCCACGTCGGAGTCCCGGCTGGAGACGGCGATCTTCGCGCGGCCACCCGGCTCGCGCGCGGCGGCCTCGATGACGACGATGCCCTCGGCGATTTCGGGCACCTCCATCTCGAACAGCTTGGTGAGCAGGTTCACGGACGCGCGGGACAGGACGATCTGCGGGCCCTTGGACTCGCGCAGCACGTCCAGCACGTAGGCCTGGACGCGGTCGCCCGGGCGGTACGTCTCACGCGGGACCTGCTCGCGCACCGGCAGGACGGCCTCCGCGCGGCCCAGGTCCACGATGATGTTGCCGCGCTCGAACCGGCGGGCGATGCCCGTGACGATCTCGTTCTTGCGGTCCTTGTATTCGTTGAAGACGTTCTCGCGCTCGGCGTCGCGGGTGCGCTGCAGGATGACCTGCTTGGCCGTCTGCGCGGCGATGCGGCCGAAGCCGCGGCGGAAGGTCTTCAGGCGCAGGATGTCGCCGTACTGGTCGTCCTGGGCCTTGGCCTCGTTGGCGTCCTCGTCCCGGTAGAAGATCTGGAAGACGAGCTCGTCGCCGGGCTCCACCTCCATGCCCTTCTTGTGGGACTCACCGAGGGTGATCTGATTCACCGCCTGCACGGGGTCGGTGATCTCCTCCACCACGGTGATGGCCTGGAACAGCTCCACCACGCCCTTCTCGGGGTCGTACTTGGCCTCGAGGTTGCGGTCCTGGCCAAAGTGCTTCTTGGCCGCGGTCTTCATCGCATCCTCGAGGGTGGCAATCAGCACAGCCCGGTCGATGCCCTTGTCCTTGGCGACCTGGTCCAGGACGAGGTTGAGGTTGACGCTCGGGTTGGCTTGCTGCGTGGGCATGGTCTTCTCCTGAATGGGCCACGGGCCCCCCGCGCGGCAGGGTGCCCTGTATGTCGACGTCTAGAACTCGAACTCCAGGTTCGCCTTCGCGATGTCCTTGAAGAGGATGTGGAAGGTTCCGGCGCCTTCCACCTCCACCGAGATGCCGTCGCCCGCCACCCCGGCCAGCTTGCCGGCGAAGTTCTTGCGCGGCGGCTCGCCCAACGGGCCGAAGGTCTTCACCTTCACCCGCTGACCGACCACCCGCTCGAAGTGCGCCGGCTTCTTCAGCGGCCGGTCCACACCAGGGCTGGAGACCTCCAGGCTGTACTCGTGGGGGATGAAATCCTCCACGTCCAGCATGGGGTCCACCGCGCGGGAAACCTGACTGCACTCGTCCAGTCCCACCCGGCCCCCTGGCTTGTCGATGAAGAGCCGCAGCACCCACCCCTCGCGCTCCCGGACGAACTCCAGGTCCACGAGCTCCAGGCCCTCGCCCGCAACGATGGGGTCGAGCACCGCGCTCGCCCGCTCCTCCACCGTCTGCTTGAGGTTCTTCTCCGACATAACCGGGAAACCAGACTCCAAAAACGCGAAAAGCGGGCACGGCGGCCCACTTTTCGAGGTGCACATCGAAAAATGTCGGGCGCGTCCGTAACACACCCCCCAGAGGGGTGTAAAGGAAGGACGCTCCCTCTACGGCCCCTTGAAACCTGCCCAACAGGACCAGGAATTCCCAGGGGTTCCACGAGGGAGGACGGGCGTTATAACGGGCCCATGCACCTCATCGCCGCCGCCCAGATGGTGTCCACCGCGGACAAGGCCCACAACCTGGAAGTCGCCACCCGGCTCGTCCGACGGGCCCGTGAGCTGGGCGCCCGGCTGGTGGGCCTGCCGGAGAACTTCGCCTGGATGGGCCCGGAGGCCGAGCGCCCAGGCGCCGCCGAGACGCTCGAGGGCCCCACCCTGTCCCGGATGGCGCAGCTGGCCCGGGAGCTTCGTTTGACGCTCCTGTCCGGCAGCGTGCTGGAGGCGGGGGCCCCCGGCGGTCGGCTCTACAACACCAGCGTCCTGTTCGGCCCGGAGGGTGAGCGGCTGGGTGTCTACCGCAAGATGCACCTGTTCGACGTGGAGGTAGGTGACGGTGCGACCTACCAGGAGTCCGCGGCGGTGGCGCCGGGGACGGAGGTGGTGGCGGCGGACACGCCGGTGGGTCGGCTGGGGATGTCCATCTGCTACGACCTGCGGTTCCCGGAGCTGTACCGGCGGTTGTCGAAGGACGGGGCGACGCTGCTGGCCGTCCCGGCGGCCTTCACGATGATGACCGGGAAGGACCACTGGGAGGTGCTGCTGCGGGCCCGGGCCATCGAGAACCAGGCGTACGTGCTGGCGCCCGCCCAGGGAGGCCGACACTCGGCGCAGCGGCTCACATATGGCCACGCCATGGTGGTGGACCCGTGGGGGCTGGTGACGGCGCGCGCCTCGGAGGGCGAGGGACTGGCCGTGGCGCCGGTCGACCCGGAGCTCCTGAATCGCATCCGACGCGACCTGCCCTGCCTGCGACACCGCCGATTGGATTAGCCTGGGATTCTCGTGAATGGTCGACCCTGGCTCCCCATGCTGCTCGTGCTCGCGCTCCCGGCTTCACCGCTCGGCTGCACCGCCGAGGATGCGCCCGCCATGCCCGCGGCGACGCAGGCTCCGGCGCCCGTGCCGCGCGCGCACCTGAGGGGACTGAAGGGCAACGTCCAGATCAAGCGCGCCACCGCCGACGAGTGGAGCACCGCCAGCGACGGCGTGCCCCTCTTCGAGAACGACAAGGTCCGCACCGAGGCGGGCGCGGGCGCGGACCTGGTCTTCCAGGCCAACGGCAGCACGGTGCACCTGGGTGGTGACTCGCTCATCGGAATCGCCGAGACGCGGCCCAGGCCGGGCCGCTCGCGCACGGACCTCACGGTGCTGCGAGGCCGGATCGACGCGGAGCTGAAGAAGCCCGCCGAACAGTCGCTGTCCGTCACCACGCCCGGGGCCACCATCCAGGCGGGAAGGGAGATTGTCTTCCAATGAGGACGACCCTGTTCCTGTTCGCGTGGCTGTGCGCCGCGCCTCCCGACACCACCGTGGTGGGGCCCCAGGAGTCGCTGCGCGACGTGGCCGAGCGCGCCCTGGGAGACGCGAGCGCCACCGCGGAGCTGCGCGCGCTCAACGCGCTGTCCTCGGACGCCGTCTCTCCCGGGACACGGCTGAAGCTGCCCGGTCAGGAGCGGGCGCTGGCGCTCAAGGCGCTGGAGACCGCGCGCACGCTCGTCGCCCAGGCGCGGGGCTCGGGTGGGCCCGCCGAGGCGGAGACCCGCCTGAAGGAAGCGGAGGTGCACTTCCGCACCGCGCGCTACGCGCAGGCCTCCGAGGCCGCCAACGCCGCGGGCACCCTGGTGACACAGGGCCGCGCGCCCCAGCCCTCCACCTTCAGCGTCCAGGTGGAGCCCGACGCGGGCACCACCACCGTCAACGTCACCCGAGGCCCTCCCGTGCGCGTGGAGGCCGAGGGCGTCACCCGCCCCGTCGCGCCCGGGGAGACGGTGCTCGTGGAGAAGGGGCGGCCTCCCGCGGCGCCTCCGCCGTCGGTGCCCCGGCTGGAGCAACCCGAGGATGGCGTGACGCTGAAGCGGCGGGCGGACGCGAAGCGGCACCTGGGGCCCGTGAAGCTCTCCTGGGCGGCGCAGCAGGGCGTGGAGCGTTATGAGGTGGAGGTCGCCCGGGACGCGCCCGGGGCCTCCGTGCTCACCCTGACGCCCACCATGGCGGAGGTGAAGCTGCCGCCGCTGCCGGCGGGACGTTACTGGTGGACGGTGAGGGCGGTGGGCGCCTCGGGCCGCTCGGAGCCCTCTGGGGCGCGTCGGTTCGAGCTGGTGCCCGAAAGCATCCCACTCGAGGTCCAGAAGGGCCCCTGGCAGTAGGTCTGGAGGAGTCGCGCCGTGCGCCTGTTCAAAGCCATGCTCCTCTTGATGCTGGTGGTCAGCATCGTCCCGACCCTCATGGTGGGCTGGCTCTCCGTGTCCCATACGCGGGAGCTCCTGGTCCGCGACGCCCAGGAGCTGGCGCAGGAGCGCGTGAAGCAGCTGCGGCTCAAGGCCGAAATCTTCCTGGGCGAGCCCACCGACGCGGTGCTGGGCCTGGCGCGCGTGCCGGACTTCTTCTTGCTGCCCATCGAGGCGCAACAGACCCACCTGGCGTCGGTGCTCTCGCAGCGCCGCGAGGTGCTGGCCATCACCGTCTTCGGTCCGGACGGCAAGCGGCTGCCCGGGCTGCAGGCCTTCTCGCGGCATGACGTGTCCCCCACCGCGCTCGCCGCACACGAGGAGCGGAGCCGGGCGCTGCTCGCGGGCGGCATGGACACGCTGCGCTACTCGGACGTCGTGGTGGCCCCGAAGGAAGCCGGGCCCGTGGTGACGCTGGCATTCCCCGTGGGTGAGCCGGTCAAGGGGTTCATCTCCGCGGACCTGTTGCTGTCGGGCCTGAGGCAGATGCTGGAGCAGGAGCGCGTGGGCAGCACCGGCTTCGCGTATTTGACCGACCACCTCGGGCGCCTCGTCGTCGGCGGAGGTGGCGTGGGCGCGCTCGGCGGCGACGTCTCGCAGCGCAGCCCCGTGGCGCACCTGCTTCGACAGCTGGCCACCACGCCCGACGCGGAGCTGTTCCACGTGGGCAACTTCGGCGAGGGGCGCGACGCGGTGGTGGGCGGGTACACGGTGCTCCCGGAGACGGGCTGGGCCATCATCTCCGAGCAGCCGGTGGAGCACGCCTATCGTCAGGTGGAGACGATGGAGCGGCGCATCCTCGTGGGGCTGGGCGCGGCCATCCTCGTGGCGCTGGTGCTGGCGGCGCTCTTCTCGCGCACCCTCACCCGGCCGCTCAAGGTCTTCACCGAGGGCGCGCTGGAGCTGGCGCGCGGCAAGTTCGGCGTCGAGGTGAAGATCACCCAGAAGAACGAGGTCGGGGAGCTGGCCCAGACATTCAACTACATGAGCAAGCAGCTGCTCGCGTACGACATGGAGAACCGCGGCCTCTACGAGAGCCTGGAGAAGGGCTATCTGGAGACCATCGTCGCGCTGGCCAACTCCATCGACTCGAAGGACGCGTACACGCGCGGCCACAGCCAGCGGGTGGGCGACGTGGCGGTGGAGATTGGCCGGGAGCTGAACCTCACCGAGCGCGAGCTGCGCCAGCTCCAGTACGGCGGCATCCTCCACGACATCGGCAAGATTGGCATCGTCGAGTCCATCCTCTGCAAGCAGACGAAGCTGACGGACCAGGAGATGGCCATCATGCGCGAGCACCCGGCCATCGGCGACGCCATCATCGGCCCGGTGAGCTTCCTGGGCGCGGTGCGCGCGTGCGTGCGCCACCACCACGAGCGCTGGGATGGCACCGGCTACCCCGACCGGCTCAAGGGCGAGGACATCCCCCTGCTCGCCCGCATCGTCGGCTGCGCGGACACCTTCGACGCCTGCACGTCGACGCGCCCCTACCAGAAGGCCATGCCGCTGGAGAAGGCGATGGAGATTCTGGACACCCTCACCGGCGCGCAGCTGGACCCGCAGGTGGTGGCCGCGCTGCGACGGGTGCTGGCCAAGAAGGGCGTGCGGCTGGAGGGCCACCGGCAGCCCGTCAAGCTGGCCTCGTGAGTCCCACGCCTCCCCGCGCCCGAAGGATGGTAGGGAGGGCGCACCGCTGTTGAGCTTCTGAAAGGTGCAACGTTGAGCTTCTGGGACCGCATCAAGCCCTCGACTCCCGCCGCCACCGCGACGGACACCCGCCTGTCTCCGGACGGCTCCCGCCTGGAGCTGACGTGGGATGACGGTGCCCGGAGCGCCGCCACCGCGCAGCTGCTGCGCCAGCAGTGCCCGTGCGCGGCCTGCGTGGACGAGTGGACGAACCAACGCACGCTGGACCAGACGAAGGTGCCCGCGGACCTGCGCGTGAAGCAGCTGCAGCAGGTGGGCAACTACGCGCTGACGTTCAACTTCAGCGACGGGCACACCACCGGCATCTACCCCTGGAAGCTCCTGCGCGAAGTCACGCAGCCCATCTCCTGAAGGGCCCACGAGCCCGGAGCGCCTCCTCGTGAACGAACGCTATCGGCTCGTCAGTCCCCTGGCCACCGGAGGCATGGCGGAGCTCTTCCTCGGCGTGGCGAAGGGCGCCGAGGGCTTCGAGCGCACCGTCGCCATCAAGCGCATCCTCCCCCACCTGGCCCAGGAGCCCGACATCGCGCGGATGTTCCTGGCCGAGGCCCGACTCGCCACGCTGTTGCAACACCAGAACATCGCCACCGTGTTCGACGTGGCCCAGAGCGCCTCGGGGCTCTTCCTGGTGATGGAGCTGGTGGACGGTTGGGATTTGGGCGTGCTGCTGCGCCAGACCTCGAAGCTGGGGCGCCGCTTCCCGCCGCACCTGGCCGCACACATCGCGCTCCACGTGCTCGCGGGGCTGCACCACGCCTACCGCAAGCTCCACGAGGGGCGGCCGTTGCTCATGGCCCACCGGGACGTGTCGCCGTCCAACATCCTCGTGTCCCGCGAGGGCGAGGTGAAGGTGACGGACTTCGGCATCGCCCGGCTGAGCGGCGCGTCCCACACCGCGCCCGGCCACTTCAAGGGCAAGGAGGCCTACAGCGCTCCCGAAGTCCTCCAGGGCCAGCCCGCCACCCTGTTGAGTGACCAGTTCTCCCTGGGGCTCGTCCTCCATGAGCTGCTCACCGGCGCGCATCCGTTCTCGTCCACGACGGAGTCAGGTGGCTCGGTCGCGCTGGCCATCGTGTCGCGCGACGTGCCGCCGCTGCCTCCCGAGATTCCCGCGTCCCTCGCGGACATCGTTCGGCGCATGCTCGCCCGTGCGCCCGAGGCCCGCTTCCCCACGCCCGAGGCCCTCGGTGAGGTGCTGGCACGGTGGCTGGCGCAGACCGGTGAACCCGCGAGCGCACAGGGGCTCACCGCGTTCCTCGCGGCCCTGCCTCCTCCTCCCACGCTGAGGGAGAAGGCTGGAGGCGCGGGGTCGAAGAGCGGTGCATCACCGTCTCGTGCGAGCGCGAGCCTGCGCCCGGCCACGAACGACCCTTCCGCGCACTCGGCGCCGACGCGCATGGGGCCTCTCGCGGAGGCGCTCGCCCGGGGTGCATCGGCGGGAACAGGGGCGCTGCCTGGACATGAGGATTCACAGGCTCCGGGCGCGGAGGAGGACGAGGCGTCGGGGCTCGCGGGCATCGAGATGAGCTCGAGTGGACGGCTCCTGCACCGCTGCGTGCGGTGTGGCTCGCTCCTGTCCGCGGCTCGCGCGCCCTGCTCCGTCTGCGCCGAGCGACTCGCGCCGCCGACTCCGGGGGCCTTCGACACCTCCGTGGAGTCTCCCTTCGCGCCTCAGGGTGGCTTCCTCGCCGCGGATGATGAAGCCCTGGAGATGGATGGCTCCGCGCCTCTGTCACCTGGCACTTCGGACACCTCGCGCGAGGGTGCTCACGCGAGCCCGGGAAACACGCCTTCGGGCTCGCTTCGTAGTGCCAGCGCGGCGAACGCGTCCCCCAGGAGTGCTCGCGGTTCCGGGCCTGCTTCGGGCGGATCGGGCGCCACCACCTCGTCACTCGCGGACAGCATCGACGCCGGGCCTCGTCGCCCTGCCGCTCCGAGCGTGACGCAAGCGCGTGGCGATGCACTGGAGCTCGAGGAGCGGGCTCCGCGTCCCGAGAGCACCTGGGATGAGGTCCCTGCCTCCGCGGCGCCTCGGCGCTGGGGACGTCGCATCGTCCTGCTCGTGGGTGTCGCCGTCGCCGTGGGCGGCAGCGTGTGGCTGTGGCCGCACCGCACCACCGTCGCGAATCGCCTCATGGCCAGCGTCAACCGCCCCATGCCGCCGCCCGTGCTCATGCTCACGAGCGAGCCCTCGGGCGCGACGGTGTTGATTGGCGACAAGCCGGTGGGCACGACGCCGCTGGCGCTCGACAACCTCTACCCCGAGGGCCCCGTCGCCGTGCAGGTGCGGCTCAAGGGCTACCGCCTGTGGAAGGGCACCTTCCCCGGAGGCGAGCCCGCGCGGCTCGAGGCGACGCTGCAGCGGTGAACCGCACGGAATGGCGCCTGCGGCAAGGCCCCCTCCCTGAACACAGGGGGCGGCGGCTCGAGGTGACGCTCAGCAGTGAGCGGCACGGTGGCCGCTCGCGGCAACGCCCCCTCCTCGGAGGCGAGCCTGCACGGCTCGCGGCGACGCTGCAGCAGGGAGCCCCGCACACGAAGCCCTTCGCTGTCCGAGTCGCGCGGAGGGGTCCGTACCTTTTTGGGGCATCAGCGCGGCGCGAGCCGACGTTCCTGAAGTGGGCCGCGTGAAGCGGCCCCTCCAGCCCTCACTTCACCAGACGCAGGTGTCCCCGACGCGGCGGCGGAGAGTCATCCTTCGGCCCCTCGGGAGTCACCTCCGGAGGCGGCGGTGTGGCGACCGGAGCCTCCTCGGCCACCGGCTCCGCGGGCACCTCACGCAGGAAGGTGCGCGGACGCTCCGAGGCCACCGGCACCGGCTGCGGCTGAGGACGCGCCGCCACCGGCTGCTGGAGCAGCTCCGGGGGCATGTCCTCCATGTACATCCACGACTCCTTCGTCACGTGGCTGGCGATGGCGAACAGCGCCGACCACGGCACCGCCACCTTGAACCGCGAACCCGAGAAGCTCAGCGTGCAGCGCACACCCCACTCGCCCACCGTGAGGTCCGGCGGGTCGAAGCGATACGAGAGGTTGAGGCGCAGGTGCGCCTCTCCTCGCAATGAAGCGGGAACGAGCACACCGGGCCTGCGCGCGTCCAGGTGGATCATCACCATCCCCTGGTCCAGCGAGGCGATCAGCCGCTCCTTCTTGTCCAAATCCTTCTTGTCGTCCATCGGTGTACGGCGAAGAGAAATTCGGGCACGCCACGTCAGCGTCGGCGCACGACCCGGTCCATCTCCCGCTTCGTCTCCCGCTCCTTGATGTCCTGGCGCCGGTCCTCGTGTGTCTTGCCCCGACACAACCCGAGCTCGACCTTCGCGCGCCCATTCTTGAAATACAGCATCAGCGGGATGATGGAATACCCACGCTCCCGCACCTTCGTGGTCCACCGGTCGATTTCCGCCCGATGCATCAGCAACTTCCGGCCGCGCGTGGGCAGATGGTCGAACGCGCTGGCGGCCTTGTAGGAGCCGATGTGGGCATTGAGCAGGAACAGCTCGTTGCCCTTGGGCAGGGCATACGAGTCCGAGAGATTGGCCACCCCGTCACGCAGCGACTTCACCTCGCTTCCCGTCAGCTCCAGTCCGGCTTCGACCTTCTCATCCACGGTGTAGTCGAAGCGCGCACGCCGATTCTCGGCGATGAGCCTGACCTGTTCGCCGCCCGCCGGCCCCTTCGACTTTCCACCCGATGCCATACGTGTCGTGGGTCTCCTAACCGCCCAGTGCCATGTTGTCGATGAGGCGTGTGTTGCCGCTGAAGGCCGCCACGAGCAGACGAGCAGCCCGCCCCGGCGTTATCACGTCCAGCGGCGTCAGGCGCTCGGCATCCACCAGCGCGACGTAATCCTCGCGCAGGCCCGCCGCGGCCAATTCGTGCCGCACAGCGCCTGTCAGGGCCACGGCATCCCGCGTGCCTCCGTGAAGAAGGGTGAGCGCCGCCCGCAGTCCTCGCGACAGGGACAGCGCCCGCTGCCGCTCCTCGGTGGACAAGTAGGCATTGCGGCTGCTCATCGCCAGCCCGTCGGGCTCGCGGACCGTCGGCATTCCGACGATGTCCACGCCCAGGTGCAGGTCCCGGTTGAAGGCCTTGATGACCTGCAGCTGCTGGTAGTCCTTCTCCCCGAAGAGCGCGACGGCCGGCCGGAAGAGCGCGAGCAGCTGCGTGACGATGGTGGCCACGCCCCGGAAGTGTCCCGGGCGCCGCTCACCACACAGCCCCTGGCTCACCTCCGTCACCTCGACGTACGTCTGGTAGCCCGGGGGGTACATGACCTCGGGCGTGGGCGCGAAGACGACGTCCGCTCCCGCCTCGCCACACTTCGTCAGGTCCCCCTCGAAGTCGCGCGGGTAGCGCGAGAGGTCCTCGCGGGGCCCGAACTGGGTGGGATTGACGAAGATGGACACGGCCACCACGTCGGCACGACGGCGCCCCTCGCGGATGAGCGAGAGGTGCCCTTCGTGCAGGTAGCCCATGGTGGGCACCAGCGCGAGCCGGCGCCCCTCACGGGCCAGGCCCGCCGCCCACGCCTTCACTTCCTCCACGGTTCGCAGGACGGCGGGCGCCATGCGCTAGACCGGGATTCCGTAGACGGGGCCGATCTTCTCCTCACCCTCGGCCGCCACCGGCACCTCGGCACGCGGGCCGGGCACGGGGACCGCGGGCGCCACGGCGCGCAGCGTCTTGGCCGCCTTGAACGAGTGGTCGTCGTCCGGGAACGCGCCCTGGCGGACCTCGTCGAAGTAGACCTTGGCGGCGCCGGTGATGGAGCCGTGCAGGTCCGCGTAGCGCTTGACGAACTTCGGCTTGAAGTCCGGGTTCATCCCCAACAGGTCGTAGCAGACCAGCACCTGCCCGTCGCAGTGACGACCCGCGCCGATGCCGATGACGGGGATGCTCAGCTTCTGCGTAATCGTGCGCGCCAGCTCCAGCGGCACACCCTCCAGCACCAGCGCGTAGGCCCCCGCGGCCTCCAGCGCGAGCGCGTCCTCCACGAGCTGCCGCGCCTGGTCCTCGTCGCGCCCCTGGACGACATAGCCGCCCATCTTGTGCACCGACTGGGGCGTCAGGCCCAGGTGGCCCATGACGGGGATGCTCGCGCGGACGATGGCGCGCACCGTGTCCGCGAACTCGGCGCCACCCTCCAGCTTCACGCTGCCCGCACCGCCCTCGGAGATGAGCCTGCCCGCGTTGCGGACCGCCTCCTGGATGGACACCTGGTAGCTCATGAACGGCAGGTCGGCCACGACGTGGGCGCGCTTGGTGCCGCGGGCCACCGCCGCCGAGTGGTAGACCATCTGGTCCATCGTCACGGGCAGCGTGGAGTCATGGCCCTGGATGACCATGCCCAGCGAGTCACCGATGAGCAGCACGTCCGCGCCCGACTGGTCGAGGATGTGGGCGAACGTGGCGTCGTACGCGGTGACCATGCAGATCTTCTGACCGATCTGCTTCAGGCGCTTCAGCGAATGGATGGTGACCTTGTCCTTCACGGTTCACCTCCTGTTGGGTGAGGGTGGATACGGCGGAGTGCCGACCCCGGGCCCCTCGCCGTCCCGTCAGGGATCGCCGGAAGCTTCGAAGCCGACCCCCGCACTCTAACGCCCTCGCCCCGGCCGTGGGGCCTCAACAAGCGGGCGACCCGTCGGGAGCCCGATTTCAGGGACGCCGCGACGCCTTGGGCAGGTAGTGCTGCGTCCCCGGCTTCGCCTTGCGGATGGCCGCCAACAGGTCTTCCCGGTCAGCCTCGTTATTCACGAAATCAATGTCCGAGGTGTCCACCACGAGGAGCGGCGTCTCCGTGTAGTGGAAGAAGAAGTTGTTGTACGCGTGGACGAGCCCCTCCAGGTACCCGGAGTCGAACTTGCGCTCGAACTCGCGGCCGCGCTTCTTGATGCGTTGCAGCAGCACGTCGAGGCGGGCCTGGAGGTAGACGACGACGTCGGGCTTGGTGACGCGGGGCCCGAGCGCCTCGAAGACGCGCTCGTAGAGGGCGAGCTCGTGGGCGTCCAGGTTGAGGTGCGCGAAGATGCGGTCCTTGGCGAACAGGTAGTCGCTGACCGTGACGGAGCGGAACAGGTCCTGCTGGAAGAGCTCCTGCTGCTGCCGGAAGCGCGACAGGAGGAAGAAGATCTGCGTCTGGAAGCCGAACTTCTGCCGGTCCGTGTAGAAGCTGGACAGGAAGGGGTTCTCCTCCACGACTTCGAGCACGCGACGCGCGCTCAGCCGCTCGGACAGGATGTTGGAGAGGCTCGTCTTGCCGACGCCAATGGGCCCCTCGACCACGATGTACCGGTAGTCCATCCGCCGAGGCCTCCCGACCCGGAAAACGCGCGATGAGGCCCCGGTGATTCTCCACCTGGGAAAACAGGTCGCGGGGCCACGCGTGGGGGCGCGGATAACACAACCTGGGCACCGGGGTCCGGCGATTTTTCCATGCCCGGGGTGGCGGCGGGAATCCCAGGGCTCGCTTGACGCTATGGGTGGGCTCCCCCTAGGTTGCCGCGCGATTCCATGGCGTGTGCGCGGGGTGCCCTTCGGTCATGAGTGGGAGGCAGCGGGCGAAGACAGTGGTGCGGCTCGAGGAGGCTCGCCCGAGCGCCACGCCCAAGGCCGAGACTCCACCTCCCATGGAGGCGGATCCGCTCTATGGCGTCGTGCTGCTGAAGACGGCGCTGGAGCTCAAGCGCCGCAAGGACGGCTCCGTGGAGGACATCCTCCGCGACGTGCTGACCCGCATGCGCATCCCCGAGGACGAGTTCCGGGCGTTCCTCGAGCAGCAGGGCGGCCTGGGTCAGCTCCTCGGGCTGCGAGGCCGGTAGGGCCGGCCCACGGCGGCCCCCTGCCCTACTCGTCCGAGCTGTCGTCCGAGAAGTCCACCGGCGGCGGCGAGCTGCCCGGAGCCACCGGCCCCAGCGCGCGCTCCAGGGCGGCGAACTCCTCCGGCGCGAGCGTCTCCGCGCGGCGCTGCGGGTCGATGCCCGCCGCCTGGAGCGCGGCGAGGAGCGCGTCGGGCGTGGCCAGCGTCTTGTCGGACTTGAGCGAGTTGAGCAGCGTCTTGCGGCGCTGGGCGAAGGCGGCCTTCACCACGCGGGTGAAGCGGGCCTCGTCGATGATGGGCGCGCGGGGCGTCGCGCGGCGCGTGAGCGACAGCACCGCGGAGTCCACCTTCGGCGGCGGATGGAAGCGCCAAGCCTCCAGCGTGAGCACGTTCTCCGCGTCGAAGTGCAGGCCGAGCAGCACGGTGAGCAGGCCGTAGTCGCGCGAGCCGGGCTCGGCGGCCAGGCGCTCCACCACCTCCTTCTGGAGCGTGAAGACGGCGCGAGAGACCTGCGCGCGCTGCGCCAGCACCTGGAAGAGGATGGAGCTGGTGAGGTGGTACGGCAGGTTGCCCGCGACAGCCACGTCGGGCGCGCCGGCCACCTCGGCGAAGTTCACGGTGGCGGCGTTGCCGGCCACCACGCGCACGCCGGGAATCGCCTCCTTCTCCAGCACCGTGACCATGTCCCGGTCGCGCTCCACGGCCGTCACCTTCGCGCCCGTGGCGGCGAGGAAGCGCGTGAGGTGGCCCAGGCCCGGGCCCAGCTCGACGACGGGCTCGCCCTCGCGCAGGTGCAGCGCGTCGGCGATGGTGGAGAGAGCGTCCTCGTCTCCGAGGAAGTTCTGGCCCCAGCTGTACTTGGCGCGCAGGCCATGGCGCTTGAGGATGTCTCGCGGCGATTCCACCCGGGTGTCCCTCTTCTACATGCGCCAGGCGGGGTCGGCCGCCAGGCGGAAATCACCGCGCAAGCCGCGGCGCCACGCCTCATACCCCGCGACGGCGATCATCGCGCCATTGTCCGTGCACAAACGCACCGGCGGCAGGAACATCCGCAGCCCCCGCTCCTCGGCGCGCTGCTGGCACAGGGCCCTCAAGCGCGAGTTGGCGGCCACGCCTCCGCACAGCACCAACTGCTTGTGGCCCAGCCGGCGCGCGGCGGCCACCAGCTTCTTGGACAGCACGTCCGCCACGGCTTCCTGGAAGGACGCGCACAAGTCCGCGAGCGCCTGGCCCTCCGGCACGCCGTGCTTCTTCGTGTGCTGCAGCACCGCCGTCTTCAGGCCGGAGAAGGAGACATCGAAGTTGTCGCCGGGCAGCGCGCGCGGGAAGCGGATGGCCTCCGGGTTTCCCTTCTGCGCGAGCAGGTCGATGGGCAGCCCGCCCGGGTACGGCAGCCCGAGGATGCGCGCCGTCTTGTCGTAGGCCTCGCCCGCGGCGTCGTCGCGCGTGCTGCCCACCAGCCGGTAGTGCCCGAACTCCTTCACCTCGTAGAGGCTGGTGTGCCCCCCGGAGACGACGAGCCCGAGGAACGGCGGCTCCGGCGCGTCCTCCAGGAGCCGGATGGCGAGCAGGTGGCCCTCGAGGTGGTTGGCGCCCACGAAGGGCTTGCCGGTGGCGAGGCTCAGCCCCTTGGCCACCTGGAGTCCCACCAGCAGCGCGCCGATGAGCCCCGGACCGGACGTGACGGCGATGAGGTCCACGTCGTCGAGCGTCTTCTGGGCGCGCGTGAGCGCCTCGTGCACCACCGGCATCACCTGGACGATGTGGTTGCGCGAGGCGAGCTCCGGCACCACCCCGCCCCAGCGACGGTGGATGTCCACCTGGGTGGAGACGACGTCCGAGAGCACGCGCCGGCCGTCCTCCACGAGGGCGGCGGCGGTCTCATCACAGGAGGTTTCCAGGCCGAGGACGAGCAAGGCGACTCACTTCACTTCCAGCAGGGCGGGAGCGACCAGGACGTCCGCCGCCCGCTCAGTTGCCGAGCGACTTGAGCATGGCGCGGACCTCGTTGGCGGAGGCCCCCGACGGTTCCAGCTTCAAATACTGGTTGTAGGCCCGTCCCGCCTCGGAATTCTTGCCGATGGACTGGTACGCCATGCCGAGCGACAGCCAGGCCCGGGCGTTCTTCTCGTCGTCCCGGACCACGTCCACCAGCAGCTTGGTGGCCTCGCGGAAGGCGGACTCGGACTCGAAGCCGTTCACCAGGGCGATGCCCAGCCCGGCCTTCGCCTCGGTGGAGTCCGGCTTGAGGCCCATCGCCTTGCGGTAGCTCGCGGCCGCCGTCTTGTGCCGTCCGCCCACCGTGGCGCTCTTGGCCTGCTTGATGAGGCTCGCATACTCGACCTCCGGATCCACCGCCGGGGCGACGGGGGTGCCCGAGTCCGCGCCGGAGGGCGGCGCCTCGACCACGGCGGTACCGGCGTCCACGGCCGCAGGCGGCGTCTCGACGACGGCGCTGCCCGCGTCGGGCGTCACCTGCGCGCCCGCGTCGACCGGGGCCTGGACCACGGCGGTGGTGCCCGAGTCGGGCTCGGCCACCGGCGCGACGACCGCGGGAGGATTCTGGGGCTCGGGCGTCTGGACCGTCTCCACCTTCGGCGGCGTCTCGGCGGGCGGCTTGTCCCCACCGCCGAAAGCCACCACCGCGACCACCGCGCCGATGAGCAGCAGCGCGCCTCCCACGTACAGGCCCGTGCGACGCGGGCGCACGGCAGCCGCGTCCTCCGCGTGAGCCACGGGCGGCGTCGGAGCCGGCGTCGCGGGCTTCGGCGTCTGCGCAATCACCGGAGGCGCCACGGGCGTGGGCGCCACGATGGGCTGCGGCGTCGCGGGGGTGATGAGCGTGGGCGGAGGGGCGGCTGGCGTCAGCGGCTCCTCCGGGATGGCGGGGGCCGCAACCGGGCGCTCGGGCGCGCCATGTCCCGGATAGGGAGGCAGGGCGAGCTGCTGCGGCGGCGCGGCGGGGACCTCTTCCACCTCGGGGATGGTGTCGACGTCGACGGCCGGGACGTCGCGGCCGCTCACCAGCGTCACCTCGGACGACGGAGGCGCGGGCGCGGGCGGCGGCACGGGAGGGAACGGGTTGGGCCCCACCGCCGCGCCTCCGAAGATGGGCGCTCGCGCGGGCGCGGGCGGCTCGGAGACGGGCGCGGGCTGCGGCGCGGAGCCACCCTGCCCTCCGAAGCCTCGTGGCCCCGAGGCCCAGACGGAGGACGGCCCCCACGTGGTGGGCGCGCTGATGCCCTCGGTGTCCACGCGGTTCCAGTCGAGCAGCAGGCTGCGGCGCGCGTGCTCCGTGGCGCGATGCGCGGGCGGCGGCTCCACGAGGAAGGACGAGCCCTCCGCGACGGCCGGGGGCAGCGTGGGCGCTTCGCCGTCCGCGTCCGCGCCCGTCTCGTCCACCATGCCCAGGGGGCGCTTGGGACGCGCGGGGAACACGACGACGTTGGCGGGCACCGCGTGCACGGGGGCGGCGGGCGTGGGCTCGGGCTCCTCGGGCGGAGCCGTGACGGGCTCCTCCTCGACGCCCGCGGGCGGCGCGAGCACGCTGGGCGGCATCACCCGCGCGGCGGGCTCCGGCACAGGGGCGACGGGCTCCGGCGGCGCGACAGGGGGCGCGGGCTCGATGGGCGTGGGCGGCGGGGCCGCGTTGAGCCACTGCTCGATGCCGGGCTTGCTGCTCTGCACCGGCTCCAGCGGCGCGTTGCCCAGCTCCCGGATGAGGCCCTCGAAGTACAGCTTGCTGATGATGCCCAGCGCGGCCAGGTCCTCGAAGTCCGAGTCCTCCACCACGCGGCTCAGCGCGCGCTTGCCGTCGAACAGGCGCAACAGCCCGTTCACCTCGTCGGGAATCTCCGAGAGCCGGTCGGCGAGCTGGTGGTAGTCGATCTCGAACACCGTCTCCAGCGGAGGCAGCTGCTCGAGCATGCGGCCCCACTCATCGAGGCGACGCATGCCCTCCATCAGCAGGCCCTGCGTGGAGATCTCGATGCGCTCGGGGCGGTCCAGCGAGGTGAACTGGACGTCGAACTGTCCCTCGAAGGTGTTGAGCAGCCGGTAGAAGGCGTTCTCGCCCTTGAGCCGGCCCAGCTCCGCGTCGATGACGCGGCCTTCCTTGAAGTAGACGGTGCCGGTGCGCTCGCCCTGGATGGAGATGACGCCCGTCTTGCGGCCGATCTCGAACGTCTGGACCAGGTCCACCACGCCCATGTCCGCGAGGCTGCCGCCGAAGCCACCCTTCGTCGTCTCCCGCTTCTCGATCCTCTCCTTCTCCGCCTTCTGGAGGATCATCTTCACGCGGGTGACGATCTCTTTGATGTAGATCGGCTTGGTCAGGTAGTCGTCGCCGCCCAGCTCCAGGCCGCGCACCTTGAACTCGACCGACTTCTGACTCGTCAGGAAGACGAACGGGATGAACTTGAAGCGCTCGTCGGACTTGAGCGCCTTGCACAGCTCGAAGCCGTCCATCTCCGGCATCTTGGTGTCCGCGAGCACCAGGTCCGGTGGGCTGATCTGCACCTTCTCGATGGCGTCCTTGCCGTGGATGGCCGTCGTCACGGAGAAGCCCGCCTTCTTCAGGCTGACCTCCATCACGCGGAGACTCTTCGCGTCCCCATCCACCAGGAGCAGGTGCTGCTTGGCCACGTTACTTGCCTTTCATCTACGGAGGACGATTCGCGGAAGAGCCCGGCGCGGGGGAGCATCCTGCCCGCTTTCCAGGCATGTCAATGGGTTGGAGCGCGCGGGGGACTGGCTGCCCCCCGGCCGCCCGGGCGCGGGGTGAAGCGCTACGAGAGCGGCCTCAGCGGAAGAACCCGCCCTTCTTGGGTGGGTTCTTCTTGCGCATGTCGATCAGCCGCAGCTCCTGGTTGGCCTCCAGGTGCTTGGAGTTGGCGCGGACCGCCTCGCGGAAGTGGCGCTCGGCCCGGTCCATGTCGCCCTCGACGCGGGCGATGACGCCCAGCTGGTAGTGCGCGCGGTCGCAGTTCGGGTCCGTCTTGACCGCGTCCAGCATCATCTGCTTGGCCTTGGGCATGTCCGCCTTCCGGGCGGGGTCCATGTAGATGGCCCAGGCGCGCGCGGCCAGGTAGGTGGCCTTGGGGTCCAGGGCGTGGGCGCGCTCGTAGTGCTCCGACGCGGTGGTGAAGTCGCGCTTGCGGAAGTAGACCTCGCCCATCTTGTAGAGGTCATCGGGGCTGCTCTCCGGACGTCCCGGTGCGGGGCGCGCGGCCCCGGTGGACCCGCCCGGCGCTGGCGGCGCCTTGGGCAGCGCCTGCTGGGCCTGGAGGGTCTGGATGTAGGCCTTGCGGCGGGCGTCGTCGTAGAGGACCTCGTAGGCCTCGCGGATGGCCTCGAAGACGGACGTTATCTTCTGCGCCAGGTGCGGCAGCGTCGGCGGGAGCCGGTCCGGATGGAAGACCTTGGCCAGGCTCAGGAAGGCGGCCTTCACCTGGTCCCTGGGGGCATCCTGCGGGACGCCCAGGACGTAGAAGTGGTCCTTGCGGGCCTGCACGTCGGCGTAGCGCTGCTCGATGAGCTGGGCCTGACGGGCCTCGTCCGGCTTGGGGGGCTCGGTGGGGGCGGCGGGCGCGGCGGGGCCGGACTCGGTGACGGGGGCGGTGCCCACGGGGGCGGCGGGGGTCCCGCGTCCTCCGAGCACGCCCATGTTCTCCATCGCACGGCGCAGCAGGCGCTGGCGCCGGAGCTTCGCGGCCTCGTCGGGATTGGAGGGGTCTGCCGCCACGTCGTCCTCGTCGAAGTCCCAGTCGTCCAAGTCTCCGGACGGCTCGGACCACGCAGTCTCGCCAGTTGGGCCGGTGTTGTCACCGGGGAAGGTCTCGAAGTCCGCTTCAATGGTTGCTTCGACGATGGCTTCGACCGGGGGCTCCTCCGCGCCGACGTTCGCCTGATTGACATCCGAGCGGACGAGCGTTTCCAGGTGGGCATCCACCTGCTGGAGGGCGGCCTCGAAGGAGGCCGTCAGGGTTTCGGCGGCCTCGTCCTTGTCGAAGGAGACGATGCGCCACAGGTCATCCTCGCTGGCCCGCTTGTTCTTGGCGGGCGTGGGGCCCAGGCGCAAGGGGGGCGGCGCGGCGACGGGGGCCGGGCGGGAGGCCCACAGGCTGTCATCGTCGGCATCCTCGGGAGCGCCCTCGATGAGGGTGTCCATGTCCGGCGTCAGGACCGGGGGGTCGACCGGGGTGAGGACGGGGGGACCGGAGACGGCGCGGGGCGGCGGGGTGGGGAGCGGCTCGGCGGCGGGGACGGCCTCCGCCCAGAGTTCGGGCTCGGGCTCGGCCTCGAGCAGGGGGAGGTCCTCGGGCTCCGGCGCTGGGGTGAGGGAGGTCTGCGTCGCGCGCCAGGACTCGTCCTGGACGGGGACCTGGTCCTTGGTGCGGGTGGGCGGGACGACGGAGCGCGCCGGCTCTTCCGCGAGCCAGGGCTCGAGCGGCTGTGACTTCGAACGGCGCAGGGCCTCCTCCATGTCGTGGAGGAGCTCGGCCTGGGCGCGGTCCCTCGCGGAGCGCAGGGCTTCGCGGCTCTCGCCATGGAGGGGGAGTCCGGACTGCGAGGAAGCCGCGAGCGGCGGGACGTTGGAGGCGCGGGAAGAGGAGGGAGATGAGACTTCCTCGACGTCGTCGGCGGGGATGATGTCGCCGACGTCGAGCATCAGCTCGCCGATGTCCTCCTGGGGGGAGGCCGTGGGGGCTGGGAGTTGGAGGGCCTGGGCCTCCGCGAGACGGGCCTGTTCGGCGTGGAGCTGTTCTTCCGCGAGGCGGGCCTGTTCGGCCTGGTGCTGTTCTTCCGCGAGGCGGGCCTGTTCGGCCTGACGTGCCTCTTTCGCGCGGCGGACCGCGTCTGCCCTGCGACGGTCGACTTCGAGTCGGAGCTCTTCGGCGCGCTGGGCTTCGTCAGCGAGACGAGCCTCTTCCGCGAGACGAGCTTCTTCCGCGAGACGCGCTTCCTCTGCACGAAGGCGAGCCTCTTCGGCAAGGCGAGCCTCTTCGGCTACGCGGGCCTCCTCTGCCTGACGCGTCTCTTCAGCAACGCGAGACTCCTCTGCGAGACGCGCCTCTTCGGCGGCGCGAGCTTCCTCAGCCTGCCGGGCCTCGTCTGCAGCGCGAGCCTCTTCAGCCAATCGCGCTTCCTCGACAAGACGAGCCTCCTCAGCCCGACGCTCTTCCTCTTCACGAAGACGAGCCTCTTCCGCGAGGCGGGCCTCCTCAGCCAGTCGCGCCTCTTCAGCGACACGGGTCTCTTCAGCTATGCGAGCTTCTTCTGCGAGGCGGGCCTCTTCCGCGACACGAGCCTCTTCGAGCCGACGCTCCTCCTCCGCACGAAGTCGCGCCTCTTCAGCGAGACGGACCTGTTCAGCAAGTCGCGCCTCTTCGGCCCGACGCTCTTCCTCCGCACGGAGTCGAGCCTCTTCCGCAAGGCGTGCCTCTTCCTCGAGGCGGGCCTCTTCAGCAAGTCGTGCCTCTTCGGCCCGACGCTCTTCCTCCGCACGGAGTCGCGCCTCTTCCGCAAGGCGAGCCTCTTCCGCGAGACGAGCCTCTTCCGCGACGCGGGCCTCTTCAGCCACACGCTCTTCTTCTGCACGGAGCCGAGCCTCTTCAGCCAGTCGCGCCTCTTCGGCGAAACGGGCCTCTTCTGCACGGAGCCAAGCCTCTTCCGCGAGACGAACCTCTTCCGCAAGGCGAGCCTCTTCCGCGAGACGAGCCTCTTCCGCGACGCGGGCCTCTTCAGCCAGTCGCGCCTCTTCGGCGAGACGAGCCTCCTCAGCCCGACGCTCTTCCTCTTCACGAAGACGAGCCTCTTCCGCGAGGCGGGCTTCTTCGAGTCGACGCTCTTCCTCCTCACGAAGCCGAGCCTCTTCCGCGAGACGAGCCTCTTCGGCCAGTCGAGCCTCTTCGGCCAGTCGCGCCTCTTCCGCGAGACGAGCCTCTTCGGCCAGTCGCGCCTCTTCCGCGACACGAGCCTCTTCGGCCAGTCGTGCCTCTTCAGCGAGCCGAACCTCCTCAGCCAGTCGCGCCTCTTCAGCGACACGCGCCTCTTCGGCCAGTCGCGCCTCTTCAGCGAGCCGAGCCTCCTCAGCCAGTCGCGCCTCTTCAGCGACACGCGCCTCTTCAGCGAGCCGAGCCGCCTCAGCCAGTCGCGCCTCTTCAGCGACACGGGTCTCTTCAGCTATGCGAGCTTCTTCTGCGAGGCGGGCCTCTTCCGCGACACGAGCCTCTTCGAGCCGACGCTCCTCCTCCGCACGAAGTCGCGCCTCTTCAGCGAGACGGACCTGTTCAGCAAGTCGCGCCTCTTCGACCCGACGCTCTTCCTCCGCACGAAGCCGAGCTTCTTCGGCAAGGCGTGCCTCTTCCTCGAGACGGGCCTCTTCAGCAAGTCGTGCCTCTTCGGCCCGACGCTCTTCCTCCGCACGGAGTCGCGCCTCTACCGCGAGACGGGCCTCTTCCGCGACGCGGGCCTCTTCAGCCCGGCGCTCTTCCTCTGCACGAAGTCGAGCCTCTTCAGCCAGTCGCGCCTCTTCGGCGAAACGGGCCTCTTCTGCACGGAGCCAAGCCTCTTCCGCGAGACGAACCTCTTCCGCAAGGCGAGCCTCTTCCGCGAGACGAGCCTCTTCCGCGACGCGGGCCTCTTCAGCCAGTCGCGCCTCTTCGGCGAGACGAGCCTCCTCAGCCCGACGCTCTTCCTCTTCACGAAGACGAGCCTCTTCCGCGAGGCGGGCTTCTTCGAGTCGACGCTCTTCCTCCTCACGAAGCCGAGCCTCTTCCGCGAGACGAGCCTCTTCGGCCAGTCGAGCCTCTTCAGCGAGACGAGCCTCTTCGGCCAGTCGAGCCTCTTCAGCGACACGAGCCTCTTCCGCGAGACGAGCCTCTTCGGCCAGTCGCGCCTCTTCCGCGACACGAGCCTCTTCGGCCAGTCGCGCCTCTTCCGCGAGACGAGCCTCTTCGGCCAGTCGCGCCTCTTCAGCGACACGCGCCTCTTCAGCGAGCCGAGCCTCCTCAGCCAGTCGCGCCTCTTCCGCGAGACGAGCCTCTTCGACCCGACGCTCTTCCTCTGCACGAAGCCGAGCTTCTTCGACTAGGCGGGCCTCTTCAGCGACACGCGCCTCTTCAGCCAGTCGCGCCTCTTCAGCGAGACGGGCCTCTTCTGCACGGAGCCGAGCCTCTTCCGCGAGCCGGGCCTCCTCAGCCAGTCGCGCCTCCTCCGCGACACGGGCCTCTTCTGCCTGTCGTGCCTCCTCCGCGACGCGGGCCTCTTCAGCCCGGCGCTCTTCCTCCGCACGAAGTCGAGCCTCTTCGGCGACACGTGCCTCTTCAGCGAGGCGCTCTTCCTCTGCACGAACACGCGCCTCTTCAGCGAGGCGGGCCTCTTCAGCCAGCCGCGCCTCTTTAGCCCGACGCTCTTCTTCTGCACGGAGCCGAGCCTTTTCCGCGAGGCGGGCCTCTTCGGCAAGGCGGGCCTCTTCCGCGACACGCGCCTCTTCAGCGAGACGAGCCTCTTCGGCCAGTCGCGCCTCTTCAGCAAGGCGGGCCTCTTCGACTCGGCGCTCCTCCTCTGCACGAAGCCGGGCCTCTTCAGCGAGCCGCGCCTCCTCAGCCAGTCGCGTCTCTTCCGCGACACGCGCCTCTTCAGCGAGACGAGCCTCTTCAGCGAGACGAGCCTCTTCAGCCCGACGTTCTTCTTCGGCACGGAGCCGAGCCTCTTCAGCCAGTCGCGCCGCTTCAGCCAGTCGCGCCTCTTCAGCAAGGCGCTCTGCCTCCGCACGAAGCCGAGCCTCTTCGGCCAGTCGCGCCTCTTCAGCAAGGCGGGCCTCTTCGACCCGGCGCTCCTCCTCTGCACGAAGCCGGGCCTCTTCTGCACGGAGCCGAGCCTCTTCAGCGAGCCGCGCCTCCTCTGCCAGCCGAGCCTCTTCCGCGACACGGGCCTCCTCAGCGAGCCGCGCCTCCTCCGCCAGCCGAGCCTCTTCGATCCGACGCTCTTCCTCCGCACGGAGCCGAGCCTCTTCCGCGAGCCGAGCCTCCTCTGCCAACCGGGCCTCTTCAGCCCGCCGCGCCTCCTCCGCGAGCCGCGCCTCCTCCTCCGCCCGTCGCCTCGCCTCCTCCCGCGCCTCCCACTCCTCCACCGACAGCGCCTCGACCGCCCCCTCCCGCTCCAGCACGAGCAGCAGCGCCTCGTGCACGGGCGTCAACCCCTCCGGCCGCCGGAACTCCCCGAGCGTCGCCAGCAGCTCCCGCTCCGCCGCATCCGTCACCCACGGCCCGCACGCGGACACCTCCGCGCACCGATACACCCGCTTCCCCGCCCCCTCCGCCCCACCCCGCTCCAGCGCGGCCCGCACCACCCGCACACCCGAGATGGGCTCGAACTCCGCCTCCACGCTCCCCGCCTCGAAGGCCGCGCGCTCCGCCAGCTCACTCAGCCGGCGCACCTGCGCGAGCACCTGCTGCTCCGCCACCACCTCCGCGGCCAGCCCCCGCGCCTCCAACAAATCCTCGTCCGGCGTCCCCGCCCCACCCCGCGCCCACAACCCGTCCAACGCCTCCGCGTCCAACAGGCCACCCTGCAACAACGCCTGCGCCGGACTCTGATAGCCGAACCCCAGCCGCGCCCCCACGAGGTCGCCCTCGCGCAAGCTCAGCCGCGACTCACGCCCTCCAGCGGACAGCGTCAACCAGCCCGTGGCTCGGGACTTGTGGGCGGAATACAGCGCTTCGGCAGCCTGCGACGGGGTCATCCTGCGCCCCAGTGTAGTCCCTCCACACCGCCCCTCAACTTGCCGAGGGTGCCCGCCTGCCCACCCCGCTGAAACAGACCTGTCGCAGCGCCTCGTACGTCCCCACCCCCACCGCCGTGGACAGGTTCATGCTCCGAACCCCCTCCAACATCGGAATCGTCACCGCCGTCCCCGTCCCCCCCTCCATCACCTCCGGCAACAACCCCGTCACCTCCGAGCCGAACACCAGGTGGTCCCCCGCCTCGAACCGCGCCTCGAACAACGACGTCTCGGCCCGCGCCGAGAACAACCACCGCCGCGCCTCCGGATACGCCTCCACGTAGGCCCCGTACGTCGGGTACAGGCGGAGAAATACCTTGTCCCAGTAGTCCAACCCCGCCCGCTTGAGCTGGCGGTCATCGATGGAGAACCCCAGGGGCTCCACCAGGATGAGCCGGCAGCCCGTCACCGCGCAGAGCCGGGCCACGTTGCCCGTGTTGGGGGGAATCTGGGGAGAGACCAGGACCAGATGCAGAGGACGCGCCAGGGGCTCGAGCATGGGGTAGAACGCGCTACATGCGCTGGAAGGTGACCAACGAGACGCGGCAGAAGCCGCTGGCGGACCGGGCGGAGAAGGCCACGTCCTTCGCCCACCGCTTCAAGGGGTTGATGGGCCGCACCGAGCTGCCCGTGGGCGAGGGCCTCCACATCCAGCCCTGTAACTCCATCCACACGTTCTTCATGCGCATTCCCATCGACGTGGCCTTCCTGGACGCCCAGGGGCGCATCGTCAAGCAGATGATGGCCCTGCCCCCCTGGCGGGCCACCTCCGTGTACCTGCAGGCACGCTCCGTCCTGGAGCTGCCCGCGGGCGTGCTCGCCGCAAGCGGCACCCAGGAAGGGGACCGCTTGACCTTCGAGCCTGCCTCCCCTCCTCCGATGTCCCCTGGCTGACCACGAGCCGCACGAGTTTTGACCGATTTCCGAGCGCTTTGTTAACGTGCCCCGCCAGTTTCTCGTCCCCTTAGAAGAGTTCCCGCGCATGCGCATCGAGGTAGCCGGCAGCACCCACGTCGGGATGAAGCGGAATCACAACGAGGACAACTTCCTCATGCTGCCCGAGGAGCACCTCTTCATCGTCGCGGATGGGATGGGTGGCCACTCCTCTGGAGAGATTGCCAGCCGCATCGCCGTGGACGAGTTGGGTGAGTTCTACAAGATGACGTCCAAGGACCAGGACAGCACCTGGCCCTTCAAGATGGACAAGCAGCGCAACTATGACGAGAACCGGTTGGCCACCGGCATCAAGCTCGCCAACGCGCGCATCTACGAGAAGGCCAGCAGCGAGTCGAAGTACAAGGGCATGGGGACGACCATCGTCAGCGTGCACTTCGCCAGCGACGTGGCCTACGTCGGCCACGTGGGCGACAGCCGCGTGTACTTCTTCCGCTCCGGCGCCCTCAAGCAGATCACCGAGGACCACTCGCTGCTCAACGACTACCTCAAGGCGAAGAAGCTCTCGCCCGAGGAGGTCGAGAACTTCCCGCACAAGAACGTCATCGTGCGCGCGCTGGGCATGAAGGAGAACGTCCAGGTGGATGTCTCCCGCGTGGAGCCCCAGCCGGGCGATGTCTTCCTGCTGTGCTCGGACGGCCTGAGCGGCATGGTCACCGACGCGCAGATGCAGGAGATCCTCGGGCGCACGCCGGAGCTGGACAAGGCGTGCTCCCAGCTCATCGACATGGCCAACGCCGCGGGCGGCAACGACAACGTCACCTGCGTGCTCGCCCGCTACCACCCGGCCTGAGCCTCGTCCGGGTGGTTCGCGGCCCCCCCGCCTGAGCGTGGCTCAGGCGGTCCGCAGGAAGACGCGCAGCGCCTCCGCCACGCCCCACGCCTGGGCGATGCAGCCCCTGGGACGGAAGGGGGGCGTGGCGTCGAAGATTTCGCTCACCTGCCCCACACCCGCCTGGCGCAGGTGCGCCTCCAGGCCGTCCATGACGTCGCGCAGGTGGGCGCGGTCCGGCTGCACCCTCAGCGCCGCGTCCACGTAGTGGCCGATGAGCCAGCTCCACACCGTGCCCTGATGGTACGCCGCGTCGCGCGCGCGCAAGTCGCCGTCGTAGGTGGCCTTGTAGTCGGAGTGGTCCGCCGCCAGGGAGCGCAGCCCCACGGGGGTGAGCAGCTCCACCTCCACCTTGCGCAGCACCGCGGCCCACTTGTCCTGCTCGAGCACCGGGTACTTGAGCGAGAGGGCGAAGATTTGATTCGGCCGCACGGCCTCGTCGTTGCCTCCGCCCTCGGCGTCCACCACGTCGAACAGGCACCCCGCGCGGGCGTTCCAGAAGCGCTGGTTGAAGGAGGCCTGCGCGCGCTCGGCGGCCTGGGCGTAGGGCACGGGGTCCACGCCCAGCCGCACGGCCCACTCCTCCATCAGCCTCATCGCGTTGAACCACAGCGCGTTGAGCTCCACCGCCTTCCCGCGCCGGGGCGTCACCACCCAGCCGTCCACCTTCGCGTCCATCCAGGTGAGCTGGTAGCCCTGCTCGCCCTGCGTCAGCAGCCCGTCGTCCGGGTCGATGCGGATGTTGTGGCGGGTGCCCTTCAGGTGCTTCTGGACGATGTCCTCCAGCGTGGGGAAGAACTCGCGCAACAGCTCCTCGTCCTTGGACGCCGTGACGTAGCGGTCCACCGCGTGGAAGAACCAGAGCGTCGCGTCGGCCGTGTGGTAGAGCCCTTCCGCCTCGCCCTCCGGGAAGAGGTTGGGCAACAGGCCGTCGCGGATGTGGTGGCGGAACGTGCGCAGAATCGCCGCCGCCTCGCGCAGGCGCCCCGTGGACACCGTCAGGCCCTCGAGCGAAATCATCGTGTCGCGGCCCCAGTCCGTGAACCACGGGTAGCCGGCGATGACGCTGCGCGCATCCTCGCCGATGGCCCGCGCCCACGCGTCGTCGCGCGGACGCATGGGGTCCACGATGAACTGGTCCGCCGCGAGCACCAGCCGCGCCGCCGTGTCCTTGCGCGCCTGGGTCGGCGCCCGCTCCAACAGGCGCCACTCGCGCTCCCGCTCCATGTCGAAGCTGATGGCCGGGTCCCGGTCCAACACCGCCCAGTCCTGCACCGTGGCGCCCAGCGCCAGCCGGCCTCCAGGCTTCACCGTGCACTCGAAGTAGCCGGGGCTCGCCTGCGTCTCCACGTGCGGCATCCCGCGCGCCCGCTCGGTGCGGTACAGGATGGGCGGCGAGATTTCCGGCAGCGCCACGAAGGGCACCGAGCCTTCCGAGTACAGCCGCAGGCGCAGGGGCTCCGCGTCCTTCTCGGCGCACATCTCGATGCGCTCGCCCTGGAGCACGACCTTGGGCTGGCAGTAGCCGTGGGGGAAGTCGTGCTCGTGGATACGGAACGTGGGGAAGGGCCGCAAGCGCAGCTTCACGGCGGGCCCGGACAGGTGCGCCCACTCGATGAAGAGCGTGTTCTCGCCATGCACCATCACCAGCCTGCGCCGAAGCCGCGTGGGCCCCAGCACGTAGTCCCACTCGGGGATGAGGCCGTCGAGCCGGAAGCCGCGCAAGAGCGACGTGTCGCCCGCCAGCGTCCCGTCCGCGCGCACCTCGCCCTCCAACCTGTACACCTGCCCCTCCACCCGGGCCGTCTCGATGAGCCGCGACAGCATGACGGTGCGGCCCTTCTCCGGCAGGTTGGGGATGAACAGGCCGTGGTAGCGGCGCGCGTTGACGCCGGCCAGGGTGCTGGACGCGTAGCCCCCCAGGCCATTCGTCACCAGCCACTCCCGACCGAGCACCTCCGTGGCCGGGGCGCCCCCGGGCCATCCGAACTTCACCTCTGGCAGTCCGCGCATGCGGCTCATCCTGCCATCCGAGGCCCGGGGCCGGTCCTGCTCTCCCGAGCGCTCGTCATCCACAGGGCGGTCATCCCCGGCACGCGCCACGACGTCTCGACCCTCAGTGAATCCAGTGAGCAAGAGCCTGTCCCTCCGAATCGAACCTCTTCACTGGACAGTCCGAGACGCCACCCTTCATCCCGGGGTGGGGCCAACAACGGCTCGGGGCAGGGAGACAGCTCCAGCTCGCTCCCCAGGTTGACGAGCAGCAGCCGGTCCCCCTCCTCGTCGCCCCCCAGGTAGCGCAGCAGGAAGGCGCTCTCGGAGAGGACGGCCCCCATCAGCTGGCTGCCGTCCTGCCGGGCGAGCACCGGGTCCTCGCGGCGCAGGCGGAGCAGCTCCCGGTGCAGCGTGAGCGGCCCCACGCGGCGCTCCCGCTCCGTCCAATCGAGCTGGGAGCGGCGGAAGGCCCGCTCATCCACGTGCTCCTCGTACCCCTCGCGCTCCAGGGCGTGGCGCGCGCTCTCGAACTGGCCGATGAACGCGTCGCGTCCCTGGCGCACCACCGCCTGCAGCTCCGGCTTGTGGTCCACGAAGTAGTGGAACGGGGAGCTGGCGAACCACTCCTGCCCCATGAAGAACATGGGCGTCTGGGGCGACAAGAGCCACAGCATCGTGAGCACCCGCGCCCGGCGCTCGCCGCCCACGTGGTGCAGCCGATGGCCTCCGAGCATGTTGGCCAGCTGGTCGTGGTTCTGGAGGTAGAAGACACACGCGCTCGCGGGCACGCGCCAGAGGGGACAGCCGCGGGCCTTCTTCTGCCAGCGGTAGTACTGGCCCTGGTAGAGCGAGTTGCGCAGCACGCACGACAACAGCTCCTGCGCGTTGCCTCGGTAGTCCTGCAGGTAGGCCTCCGCGCGCCCGGTGGCCGCGACACGGGCCGAGTGGTGGAAGTCATCCACCCAGAGCCCATCCGCGCCCCAGCCGCCGCGCTCCGGCGCGCGCACGCACAGCTCATCCTGCGGCTCGTTCTCCGCGATGATGAGCACCCCGCGTCCGCCGGCCGCCTCGCGCGCCGCCTGGGTGATGACCTGGACGATGTGCCGGGGCCCGTCGTCGTAGAGGCTCTGCGTCGCGTCCAGGCGCAGGCCATCGAAGTGGTACTCGGCCATCCACGCGCACGCGTTCTCGACGAAGAACTCGCGACTGGGGCCCGCGTGCTCGCCGTCATCGAAGTTCGTCGGCTCGCCCCACTCGTTCTCGTACTTCTTCGTGAAGTAGCCGGGGGCGTACTGGGCCAGGTAGTTCCCGTCCGGCCCCAGGTGGTTGTAGACGACGTCCAGCACCACGCCGATGCCCAGCCGGTGCGCGGCCTCCACGAAGGCTCGCAGCGACTCGGGGCGGCCGTAGGCGGGATGGGGCGCGAAGAGCTGCGCGCCGTCATAGCCCCAGTTGAAGCGGCCGGGACACGTGTGCAGCGGCATCAACTCCAGACAGGTGATGCCCAGCTCCGCGAGCAGGGGCAGCTTCTCGATGGCTGCCGCGTACGTGCCCTCGGGCGTGAAGGTGCCCAGGTGCAGCTCGTACAGCACCTGTCCTCGCATGGAGGTGAGCCCCTTCCAGTCTCCGTCGCTCCACGCGTGCGCCCACGGGTCCACCACCTCGCTGTGGCCGTGCGGCCCGTCGGGCTGGAAGCGGGAGGCGGGGTCGGGGAACTCCTCGCGGTCATCGAGCCGGTACTTGTACCGCGCGCCCACCGGCACCGGATGGACACCCTCGAAGTAGCCTCGTGCATCCCGGACGAGGGGCAACGGGCGCGCCGCGCCCTGGACCGAGACCTCGACCATCCGTCGGCTTGGCGCCCAGACTCGAAAGTGCGTGCCGTCCTGCCCCACGGGCCTGGCCCCCAACGTCCCTCGCCACGTCATTCCCCCGACCTCCCCTCATGCGCCGAACGCGCGCTCGCGCGACCGAGTCACCCGGAGGAACGGTAAGGCGTGGCACGCTCGACGGCGACGGTCGGAGAATGCCCTGCGCCTGCCCGCCGACCCCGCTGGAGGGAGGTGCCAGCCTGGGCTGGCGGTGGCTCGCTGTCGGTGGGTGATGGCCCACGCCTCGCCTGGGAGGGAGCGCTTCCTCACGGCAGCCCTGCCGGGCGGGCAGACGCCCCCGTGCACGCTCACGCAGGCCGACGTCACCTCCCAGGGATGGGCGGTCGAGCGGGCGCGACGACGCGCATGCTGGCGCGCGGCACGCCCTTCTTTCGGGAAGGACAGTCGAGCGAGAAGGAGCGCCGCGCACGCGCGGGACGCGTCATCCCGACGCGCGGGCGGCCTGTCGCGGACTCAGCGCCCCGTGAGCGGCGCGGGAATCCGGTGCTGCTTCCAGGCGAGGACCTCCTCGAGCGTCTCGCCCGGGGCAATCTCCGTCCGCTCGAACACGGCGGCGCGGCTGAGCCGGGCCCCCGCGCCCACCTTCACCTCGGCGCCGAGCGACACGCCCGCGCCCACGACGACCCCCTCCGCGAGCGACACACCCCGCTCGAAGAACGCGGGGCCCTCCACTCGCGCGGCGCGCACGTCCGCCTCCGGATGCGCCCACGACGTGCCGGGCCCACGCACCGTCCCCGCGAGCGGCGAGGCCGCGCCCAGCCACTCCAGCCGCACCTGCCCCGCGAGCACGTCACGCACCGTGGCCAGGTAGCGCGACGGCGTGCCCAAATCGGACCAGTACCCATCCACGCGGACGCCCCGCACCACCTGCCCCGCCGACATCGCGCGCACGTAGACCTCGCGGTTGATGTCCTCGGGGCCCTCGGCCGTCATGAAGTCGAAGACGCGCGGAGACATCACGTGCACACCCGTGAAGTGCCACGGCGTCAGGCCCTCGCCCCCGGGGCCGTGGCCCGCGATGCGCTGGACCTGCCCCGCGCCGTCCAGCTCCACCGCCGCGTACTTCTCCCCCTCTGGCATGGGCTGCAGCACCATGGTCGCCAGCGCACCGGACGCCTGGTGCATGGCGACCACGGGCCGCAGGTCCACCGGGTAGAGGATGTCGCCGTTGAAGACGAGGAAGTCCCCGTCCGAGAGGAAGTCCCTCAGGCCCCGGATGCCTCCACCCGTGCCCTGGATGACGGGCTCGCGAACGACGTGCAGCGGAAGCCCCGCGCGAGCGCACTCCTCGCGCGCCACCGCCTCCATCGTGTCCGGCAGGTGGTGCGTGTTGATGCCCACCGCCGTCACGCCCGCGGCCTTCAGCACCGCCAGGTGGTAGCGCAAGAGCGGCTGCCCCAACAGCGGCAGCGCTGGCTTGGGCCAGCGTTCCGTCAGCGGACGCAGCCGCGTGCCCAGCCCCGCGCAGAGGACCATCGCCTTCATCGTCGCCTCCCCTCCCCCGGTGCCCGACTCAGGCGGCCAGCTCCGGAACGTACTTCGCCACCAGCGCCTGCAGCCTCGCGAGCTCCGGACGGTGCCGGAACGCCTCGCGCACGTAGCGCAGCGACGCCGGGATGGACACCAGGAAGCCCGGGTTGCCCTTCACGCGGTTGATGAACTCGAAGCGCCCCGCGTCCTTCAGCTTGCGCTGCACGGTGAGCAGGTCGAAGAACGCCTTGAACGCCACCGGGTCGATGCGCTCGCCCGTCTCCTGCTGGAACGTGGCGATGTAGCGGTCCAGCATCGCGTCCACGAACGCGCGGTCCAACTCCACGTAGCTGTCGCGGAGCAGCGCCACCAGGTCGTACTGGCGCGGGCCCTGGAGCGCGTCCTGGAAGTCGATGACCACCAGCTCGCCCTCCTTCACCATGATGTTGCGGCTCTGGTAGTCGCGGTGCGTGAAGCCGCGGGGCGCGGCGGCCAGCTGCTTCGCGATGTCGCGGAAGATGGCGTCCAGCTCGGCGCGCTCCTCGGCCGTGGGCTTCTTGCCGCTCCACGCCTCCAGGCCCCACTCGCGGAAGTGGTGCAGCTCCCAGTCGTACAGGTCCTCGTCGAACGCGCGCGTGAAGGCCAGGCAGTCCGGGTCCTGGTGCTTCTCCGCCTGGGCGCGCAGCTTCGCCAGCAGGTCCACCGCGCGGGTGTAGAGCGCCTCGCGGTGCTTGCCGCCCTCCAGCGCGGACTCGAAGGTGATGTCGCTCAGGTCCTCGAGCACCATCATCCCCGCCGGCTCGTCGTAGCGCAGGATGCGCGGCACGCGCACGCCCAGCTTCTCCAGGTAGCGGTGCACGTTGACGAAGGGCAGCTCCTTGGGCGGCTCACCCTTGGTGGCCTCCTCGCTCTTCTTCGTCGCGTCCAGCGGCATCTCCATCACCACCCAGCTCTCCGGGGGTGCGCCGACGCGGTAGTACGAGCGGTTGCTCGCGTCTCCCTTCAGCTTCTTGATGGGAGCCTGGGGTACGGGACGGCCAATGGCCTGTCCCACCTGGTCGCGCAGGGCGGCCTCGAGTTCCATATCGACGGGGTTCTCCAAATGGGGATCTTCGAGAGGAAGATGGCCCGCGAGTATGGGAGGGGCGACTTTCCGCGTCAAAGGCCGGACGCGGCGGATGCCCCCTGGCCCCTCGGCCTGTCACGTACGCGACGGCGCCCGCCCGGGTCCGTCGCGGCGCGTCGGAAGGCCGGCCGCCCCCACACGGAGCAGGCCCGGACAGCGGCCTACCCCCAGGGACGGTCTGGATGAGCACAGCGGGGAAGGCCCCCGGGGAGCACACTGTTGCTCCCCGACGGGGGAGATGGTCTCCCGCTGTCGACCGGGCCGCGCGGGCGGCATATAAGACGCGCCGCGAACCCCCTTTTTTCTGGAAGCCGCGATGGACATCCACGACAACATCCTCAGCGCGATTGGCAACACGCCGCTCGTCAAGCTCAACAAGCTCGTCGGTCCCAACGACGCGACCGTGCTCGTGAAGTGCGAGTTCATGAACCCCGGCGCGTCCATCAAGGACCGCATGGCGCTGTACATCATCGAGAAGGCCGAGCGGGAGGGGAAGCTCAAGCCCGGCGGCACCATCGTGGAGAACACGTCCGGCAACACCGGCATGGGCGTGGCGCTGGCGGCAGCGGTGAAGGGCTACAAGTGCATCTTCACCATGCCGGACAAGATGTCCCTGGAGAAGATCAACCGCCTGAAGGCGCTGGGCGCGCAGGTGGTGGTGACGCCGACGAACGTGCCGGCCGAGGACCCGCGCAGCTATTACGAGACGGCCAAGCGCCTGCACCGTGAGACGCCGGGCGCGTTCATGCTGAACCAGTACCACAACCCCGACAACATCGAGGCGCACTACTCCCTCACCGGCCCGGAGATTTTCGAGCAGACGGGCGGCAAGGTGGACTACTTCGTCTCCGGCCTGGGCACGGGCGGGACGATGAGCGGCGCCGGCAAGTTCCTCAAGGAGAAGATCCCCGGCCTGAAGAACGTGGGCGTGGACCCGGAGGGCTCCGTCTACGAGGGCTACTTCAAGACGGGCAAGCTGACCGAGCCGCACGTCTACAAGGTGGAAGGCATCGGCGAGGACATGCTGTGCGGCGCCATGGACTTCAAGGTCGTGGACGACGTGCGCCAGGTGGATGACCGCCAGTGCTTCGCCGCCGCCCGCCGGCTGGCGCGCGAGGAGGGCATCTTCGCGGGTGGCTCCTCCGGCGCCGCGGTGCACGTGGCCGTGCAGCTGGCGAAGGAAGTGGGCAAGGGGAAGACCATCGTCGTGGTGCTGCCCGACTCCGGCAGCAGCTACATCAGCAAGTTCCACTCGGACGAGTGGATGCGCGACAACGGCTTCGCCGAGGACAAGGGCACGGGCACCGTGCGCGACATCCTGGGCAGCAAGCAGCGCGACGTGAAGACGGCGCGCAAGGGCGACCGGGTGGACCAGGTCGTGGAGACGATGCGCGGCCATGGCATCAGCCAGATGCCCGTCGTCACCGAGGACGGCCGCGCGGTGGGCATGGTGCACGAGTACGATTTGCTCAACGCGCTGGTCGCCGGGAAGGTGAAGTTCGCCGACAGCATCGACGCCATCGTCGCGCCGCTGCAGGGCGCGCTGTCGCTGGACACGAGCATCGCGCGGCTGCGCGAGGTGTTCGCCCAGGACAACGTGGCCGTCGTGAAGGACGGCGAGAAGGTGGTCGCCATCGTCACGAAGATCGACCTCATCGACTTCCTGCACCGCACCGCGGCCTGACGCGCGCGCCCAAAGGGCACCGCCGTCGCATCAGGAGGGCCTCTCACCGTTCGCCGGTGGGAGGCCCTTCGTGCGTTCAGGCAGGCGCGTCAGCCGTTGCCGAGGCCGTTGTCGGGAGGCGGCTCGGGCTTGCGCTTCTTGAACTGGCGCTCGGGCTGCTCGTCATCGTTTTCCTCGCCGTCGAGCGGGGTCCACCGCAGGGCCAGGGGCGCGTAGCGACACGTCAGGTGCCTGCCCGCCATCTGGTCCAGCGCCGTCAGCGGGCGCCGGCAGTCCGAGCAGCGCTCCTCCTTGCGCTTCTTCTCACGCTGCGCGTAGACCGACTTCTGGCGGAGCACCTCGACGATGACGCCGTTGTGGTCGCTGTAGGCGTAGGCCTTGCCCTCGAGCTCGGTGAACTTGTCCGTCAGCCCGTGGAAGACGAACGCCGGGTTCGCCTTGGAGTCGTTCTCGTCGAACCCGAGTACCTTCCCGTCGCGGACCACCGCCGTCATGTGTGGCGTGCAGGCGATGTCGAAGTGCGTCTTGAAGGTGCTGTTCGTGCCCGAGATGCTGAACACGTTGTGCCCGCCGAAGCCGACGAGCTCCTGCTTGTCGTCGAGCACGCTCGACACCCAGTCCTCACCGCCGAGCTGATTCTTCAGGGTGCTGCGGACGAAGTCGCTCGTGGGCTGATTGGTGTCGCCCATCACCAGGTCGAGCTTCTCCTGCGTGGTGACGTTCTTGGCGTTGTTCGCCAGATACTTGATGACCCGCGTGCTGTCCTTGCAGATGGCGTTGGGCGTGTGAACGAAGGCCATCAGCCAGCCCATGACCCGGAGGATGACGCAGCGGGCCTGCTCGTCCTTGTTGTCGTTGGACGTGAGCGTGTACGGGAACATCTCGATGTCGCTGTCGCGGAGGTTCAGGTCCTCGCGCAAGAGGACGGTGAAGCGGTGGCGTGAGTCCCCCGTGGGGTTCATCCCCGTGACGACCCGATAGCCCCCCACGGAGCTCACCCCCAGGTCCTTGAGCAGGTCCGTCGTGAAGGCCTCGCCCAACACGATGATGTCCGGCAGGCGCACGCTGGGGAGCTCTCCCCTGGAGCGCGTCCGGTTCATCACGCTCTTCGTGATGGTGTCGATGACGCCCTTCATGAAGCTCAAGAGCAGCGCCTTGCCCTCGCCCGGCTCCTTGCGCTCCTTGTCGTAGCGGGACGAGAGACTCTTCGACTCGGCCTGCGTCGCGAACTGAATCGTCGACGAGGGGAAGGTCATCTTCTTCGCGAGGAGGTCATAGACCGGCGTCTGGAAGGTCAGCGTCTGGTTGTTGTCCAGCGGGTAGATCTCCTCCACGTTGGACTGGGCGCCGTGCTTGAACGAGTTGCCCATGAGCGCCGTCCCCAGGGAGTCCTCCTTCTTCCCGGTGGATTCCAAGGACTGGTAGACGATGATCATGTCGTGCTCCCCCAAGGCCCATGGCAGGCCTGACCGCGTGAGCCTAGCCGGGCGGTGTCCGCCAGGAAAGGCAGCGGCGGGTCGGGCCATTCATGTCCGAAAACCGCGAGCGTGCGGGGCGCGCGGATGACACTGTCCGGGGCATGGACCTGCTCGACACCGACGCCTGCTACCGCGCGCTCCAGTCGCGGGATGCCCGCTTCGACGGCCGACTCTTCGTCGGGGTGACGTCCACGGGCATCTACTGCCGCCCTGTCTGCCCGGCCCGCACGCCGAAGAAGGAGAACTGCACGTTCCACGCGTCGGCCGCCGCCGCGCAGGAGGAGGGCTTCCGGCCGTGCCTGCGCTGCCGCCCGGAGACGGCGCCGGACCTGGCCTCGTGGCGGGGCACGTCCAACACCGTGTCGCGCGCGCTCGCGCTCATCGCGGAGGGCGCGCTGGACGGAGGCGAGGCGGGCGTGGACGCGCTGGCGGAGCGGCTGGGCGTGGGAGACCGGCAGCTGCGCCGCCTGTTCAAACAGCACCTGGGCGCGACGCCGGTGGCCGTGGCGCAGACGCGGCGCGTGCTCTTCGCCAAGCAGCTCATCCAGGAGACGCGCATGCCGCTGTCCCAGGTGGCGCTGGCTTCGGGCTTCGGCAGCATCCGCCGGTTCAACGAGACCTTCCAGGCGCTCTACCAGCGGGCTCCAGGCGCGCTGCGCCGCAAGAGCATGAGCGAGGAGCCCGCGGACGCGGGCGTGACGCTGCGGCTGCGCTACCGGCCTCCGTATGACTGGGCCGCGATGCTCGCCTACCTCTCCGCGCGCGCCATCGAGGGCGTGGAGCGCGTGCACGGCACGAGCTACCTGCGCACCGTGTCCCAGGACGGCGCCGTGGGGACGGTCGAGGTGTCGCACGAGCCAGGGCGCAACAACCTGGTGGTGTGCATCCGCTTCGCGCGCGTGCAGTCGCTGCCGGCCATCGTCGCGCGCGTGCGGCGCGTGTTCGACGTGGGCGCGGACATCGAGGCGATTGGCGAGCACCTGTCGAAAGACCCGTTCCTCGCGGGCCTCGTGGCGCAGCGGCCTGGCTTGCGGGCGCCGGGCGCTTGGGACGGGTTCGAGCTGGCGGTGCGCGCCATCCTGGGCCAGCAGGTGACGGTGGTGGCGGCTCGCGGGCTTGCGGGGCGACTGGTGGCGCTGTGCTCCGAGGCGCCTGTGGAGGGACTGCCCACGGGGCTGACGCGGGTGTTCCCGTCACCGGAGCGAATGGCCCGCGCGGACCTGGGCGCGCTGGGCATGCCGTCCGCGCGCAAGGCGGCCCTCAAGGCCATGGCCGAGGCGGCGCTGGCGGACCCGCTGCTGTTCCAGCCGTTCGGCACCGTCGAGGAGGGCATCGCGCGGCTGCGCTCCATCCGCGGCGTGGGCGAGTGGACCGCGCAGTACATCGCCCTGCGCGCGCTGCGCGAGACGGACGCGTTCCCCGCGAGCGACGTGGCGCTCTTGAGGAGCGCGGCCACGGACGAAGGCGCGCGCCCCACGCCCGAGGCGCTGCTGCGACGCGCGGAGCCCTGGCGGCCCTGGCGGGCCTACGCCGCGCAACACCTGTGGGCCGCGGACCCGGGACCGCGCCCTCGCCTTCCGGAGGTGCGTCATGGCTGAGACGGCTCGATTCCTCATCGACAGGACGGACACGCCCATCGGCGAATTGGTCATCGTCGCGGACCGCGAGGGCCACCTGCGCGCCGTGGACTGGACCGAGCACGAGGCGCGCATGCTCCAGCTCTTGCGCCTGCACTACGGCGAGAAGGGCTACGCGCTGGAGGCGGCGAGCGATCCGGGCGGGCTCACCGCCACGATGCGCTCGTATTTCTCCGGCAAGCTCGACGTCATCGACACGCTGCCCGTGAGGACCGCGGGCACCGACTTCCAGCGCGAGGTGTGGGCCGCGCTGCGCTCGATTCCGTGTGGGAGCACCGTCTCCTACTCGGAGCTCGCGCGGAGAATCGGTCGGCCCGCGGCCGTGCGCGCGGTGGGACTGGCCAATGGCGCGAACCCCGTGGGCATCGTCGTGCCGTGTCATCGCGTGGTGGGCGCCAATGGCGCGCTCACGGGTTATGGAGGTGGCATCCAGCGCAAGCGCTGGTTACTCAGCCACGAGTCCAGGGCCCTGCCCCTCTTGAAGTCCTGACGTCGACGCGGGCCCACTCCCCCACACCCCTCGAGGACCACCCCATGCCTGTCGCGCCTCCCGATTCGATTCGAGCCTTCCGCCAGCTTCACGAGACGGGGCTGTTGTTGCTGGTCAATGCGTGGGACGCGGGCACCGCGCGCGTCATGGAGAGCCTGGGTGCCAAGGCGCTCGCCACCACGAGCGCGGGTGTGGCGTGGGCCCAGGGATATCCGGATGGAGACGCGCTCCCCGTGGACCGGCTGCTCGATACCGTGGAGGCCATCGCGCGCGTCGTGAAGGTGCCGCTGACGGTGGACATGGAGGGTGGGTACTCGGACGACCCGAACAAAGTGGGCGAGCTGGCCGTCCATGTCCTGGACGCGGGCGCCGTAGGCATCAACCTGGAGGACGGCGCTGGGAGCCCGGACCTGCTGTGCGCGAAGATTGAAGCAGTGAAGCGCGCAGCGGAGCGGCTCGCGCTGGACCTGTTCGTCAACGCGCGCACGGATGTGTTCCTGAAGGGCATCGGTCCGGCGGACAAGCGCGTGGAGGAGGTGCTCTCGCGGGCGCGTCGCTACAAGGCGGCGGGCGCGGACGGGCTCTTCGTGCCGGGCTTGAAGACGCCCGCGGAGATTCGGGTCGTGACGTCCGAGGCCGGGCTGCCGGTGAACCTCATGGCGATGGCGGGGCTGCCCGCCGCGTCGGAGCTCGCCACGCTCGGCGTGCGCCGCGTCAGCGCCGGCGCCGGCATGGCCCAGTCCATCCTTGGCCGCGTGGCCGCGCTCACCACGGAGTTCCTGCGGGACGGCGCCTCCGCCCCCGCGCCGGAGGCGGGCATCTCCTACCCGGTGCTCAACAAGCTGATGGCGGAGCGCTGACCCGGACCACGCGAAGGGCGTCGCCCGTCTCCCTCCATCGCGCGCCGTAACGCGGCCGGTGCGCGACGCTCCGAGGAGCGAGACCTCGGAACGGCCGGACGCGCGAGGGGATGCCCCCGGCCTCACGTCTCATCGCCCCGGGGACCTGCCCGGGGCACAACAAGCGGATGGCCGGGTGCTGAGCCCCGGCGCGCGATGCGCCATGGCACGAGACCTCGGAGCGACCTGATGCGCGAGAGGACGGCCGCACGGGCTCGCGAACCCGCGCCCCGAGGAAGCCCTACTTCGCCGCGCTCCCGTCGGGCCGCCGGGCGAACAGCGCGTTGGCGACCTCGGTCATCACCACCTCGCCGTGCTGGTTGCGCACCTCGAAGCGGAACTTGATGGCGCCCCGGTCCGCCTTGCTGCGCGACGGCGTGGTGGAGAGGACCTCGAAGCGCGCGGTGAGCGCGTCACCGGGACGCACGGGCTTGAGCCAGCGCAGCTCGTCCAGGCCCGGTGAGCCCAGGCTCGCGGTCTTGCTCAACAGGTGCTCCACCGCAAGCTTGTGGCAGATGGACGCGGTGTGCCACCCGCTCGCGATGAGGCCTCCGAAGATGCCCTCGCGCCCGCCCTCGTCGCTCAGGTGGAAGGGCTGCGGGTCGAACTGCTTCGCGAAGGCGATGATCTCCTCGCGGGAGACCACGTAGGGGCCGGCCTCACTCGCCTCGCCGGGTTGGAAGTCGTCGAAGTAGCGCATGACCTCTTCCATAGGCCCCTCGACGTCCCGCGGCAACGCCTTGCGTCCCCTCACCAGCCCGCCGCATCGATTGCTCGATTTCCTTGTTAAGTACGCTTCATGACAGACTGGCGGGGCCTCATCCCGACAACACCAAGGAGACACGGATGTTCGCGAAGCTCGAGCGCCAGCGGTCCCTGTTCATGTTGCTGTGCACCCTGCTCGTGGTGGGGCTCGCCGCCCTGTCCACGGGGGAGACTCCCGCCGCGCTCGTCCAGGACGCGAGCGAGACGACCTGTGAGGAGACGGTGAGCCTGCCGCCCTCGGACATGACGCTCGCCACCAGCGAGCACTCCAACGCGGCCTGTCGCCCCACGTGCGTGGGCCCTTGTTGGTTCTGTCTCTTGGGTGTCTGTGAAAACCGCTGCATGTAGCCCCCCGCCGAGGTCCTGAAGACAGAGGGCCACGGCCTAGTAGACCGGACGCCATGTCCGACTGTCTTGGTACATGGCGTCCATGCCCTTGGACTCCCCACCTCGCCCGCTTCGAAAGTCGTTCGTCCTCCTGGCCCTGCTCGCGTGCGGTCCCGCCTGTGATTCGACCGAGCCCGTGGCGCCTGTCGCCGAGCCCGTCGAAACCCACGAGGCCCGGTTGGACCCGCCCACGTGGTTCACCGACGTGGCCTATGTCGCGGCGCCCCCCTGCCCCACGGGGACCAACGACTACTCCCTCGTCGACAACTGTTACAACGCGGAGAACCCCCAACGCCCCAGCCTCTTTCGAGAGCTGAGCACGGCGTGGCGTCCCTACCGCGCCACCGCGGCGTCCCCGTTGACCTTGCGGCCCCCGGCGCTGACCGGGGTGATGCAGCCCTTCCCCCCATACGAGTACGACCTGGGCTGGGGAGCACCGAAGCCACCCGAGACAGCGGACGCGGCCCAGGCCATCCAGGTGCTGCCGTACAACCGTGGCACCAACGACGGGCGGCTCTTCGTGCGCGGAGGCTGTCGAGGCTGCCCGGAGGGCTCCACGCTCTACACCTTCCGTCCCGAGACACTCGGGCACGACTTCCGCTACGACTTCGCCAGCAAGGGCAACCACCTCGTCCAGCCGAGGCAGCCCGGTGCGCGGCTGCATCCGTTCACCTACTTCAACCCGATGGCGACGGGCCTCACGGCGAAGAACAACAGCGACTTCCCGGACGCGCTGCACAGCACCACGTGCGAGGACTCGATGAGCGCCATCACCCAGGGCACCCACGGGCGCAACCCGGTGGCGTGCTCGGCGCGCTACGAGGCGGGCTGGCCGCTCATCTCCGGCGACTGCTACGACATGTCGCTCGTGTACGGCCTGCTGTCGTCCGCGGGGAACCACTGGGAGCTGCGCTCGGTGGACCTGACGGTCTTCGTGCGCAATCCCAAGACGCTCACGACGGGCAACTCGAGCACGGGCGAGCCTTCCGGCTGGGGGCTCTGGGTGTACCCACGCAACCCCGAGGGCGAAATCAAGTCCCTGCCCACCTGGGAGCTGCCGCCCTTCCGTCCCTTCAACATCCACGAGTCCAACTGGGGTGACATGAACGCGGGCTCCGCGTACGCCCAGCCCAGCGCGCCCGACACCATCGACTGGCCCCGGCTGTTCAGCACGAACCCGTCGTTCCATTGCTACACCCCCGTGCAGACGTGGCCGCTGCCCGAGCCCCTCTACTTCCGGAACACCTCCGCCTCCGCGCCCAAGTGGTGCCAGTTCTTCGACCGGCAGAGCTTCCAGAACGTCTATCAAGTGGAGGATGACGGGGACGCCGTCATCGGCAATGGCGGCAACTGGAGCGGCGTCGTGGGGAGTACGCCGGGCACGGGCCAGAAGCAGCTCGCGCTCTTCGAGCCCGCGGTGAGCGGCGACGGGAAGCTGCTCGTCATCAACCTGGGAGGGCTGTACTACGCCGCGTCGGACGAGACCTGCCGCGCGTCGGGGTGGCGGCACTTCAAGCCCGTCAGCATGATGCCCATGGACCCGGCGGTGAACACCCGCTACGAGATGGCCAAATCGCAGGTCGTCGCCGGACGCAGGTTCCAGCCGTTCCGGGACACGCTGGGCAATCCCATCCCCTTCGGCACGCTCAACCAGTGGGCCTATCCGTGGATGGACCGCGAGGGGAAGAACCTGTTCTTCGCCGCGAAGAACAACCCGCATGACGGCTACTACGCGCGACGGGTGTTGCGCGAGGACCGCTCCAGCCCCGCCGCCCCGCAGACGGATGTCACCTGGGGCCAGCCCTCCAACTCCGACAGGGCGCGGTTCAACCCGGACCGGGCGCCCGCGCAGGCCGTCAGCGTCCTGGGGGCGTGGACTCGAGGCAAGGCGGTCATCCTCGACAACGGATTGAACCTCGCCGACATGACGGGCAACACCGAGGACGGCTTCCAGCGCACCTACTCGCTGCGACTGTACTCAGGGGACGACATCAGCTTCGCGCCCAAGGGCAGCTCGCAGTTCTTCTCGTTCGAGAACCAGCTCAACCACTTCGACGGGATGCGCCCCACCCTGCCGTTCGACGTGGTGTGGAACGTCCAGTCCTCCAACCAGCGCAACGCGGAGGTGGCGTTCGACGACTACCTTCACAAGCGCGCCTTCGTGGTGGCGCACATGAACGCGGCCATGCGCATGGATGTGAATCCCCACCCGGGCCCGACGCGCGCGGACACCTTCCCCCAGGATGGCTTCGTGCCCTTCGGGGACGCGAATGCCTACGTGCGAGGCGGCGCGCTCGCGGACTTCCGCTTCAAGCGCAACCCGCTGGCGCAGAACGCGGCCACGGGCGGCCAGGTGCCCGGCACGGATGGGCCCCAGCCTCCGTCCTCGGTGCGCCTGCGGGGTGGCGCGCGCATCGAACCCGTGGCGCTGGGCGGCGTCAGCGGCAAGGGCGCCTGGCTGGATGGCCGCAACGACTTCATGGACATGGGCTATCCGGTGGACTCCTCGCGGCGCGACTGGCTGTTCAGCCTGTGGCTCGACTCGCGCGAGGAGCTGACCGTGCGGCCCGGGTCGACGCAGGTCCGGGGCACCCCGCGCACGCTGTTCTACTTCTCGGACAACTCGTGGGTGGGGCTGGTCCAGTCGAAGGACGCCAACGGCAACCTGTGGCACGAGCTGGACGCGTACAACGGCGCGACGGGGCAACACTTCACCGTGGGCCTGGGCTCGCTGGTGCAGCCGGGCCGCTACTTCCAGTTCGGCATGAAGGTGATGACCGAGCAGGGGCAGCGAAAGGTGGCGTTCTACATCGATGGGACATGGCACTCGACGCTGACCGTCGCGCCATACGACGTGGGCTTCGACCCGATGTGGAACTCGATGAACGGGTGGACGTGGATGACAGTGAGCGACCCGGGCCCCGCCTTCGTCCCGGGCCAGCAGCGGCTGCCCTTCTTCGGGTGGGTGGATGAGCTGCGCATCTACGCGCTGTCGTCCGAGGACGTGCGGGCCGGGTGGACGGAGGAGCTGATGTGCAACCAGGCGCTCGGGACGATGGTGGACATCGCTCCGCGCCGGGGTGAGACGTGGAATCTCGGGCTGGAGAACCTGCGCTTCCGCTCGACGCGCTACCCTGGCTCGCGCGTGAGCCTCTGTGAGCAGCTGCGGCTGGGCTCGTACCTGGAGCCGCTCGACTACCCGGCGCAATATGGCGAGCACCTCTGCATCGACCGGGTGCACAAGAACCCCCACGTCGACCCGCTCCTGGCGTCACGCTGCCTGCGGGCGAGCCTGCTGGGCCTGCCCACGCTTCAGGCCACCACGCCGCGCCCGGACACCAGCGCCAACGCGTTCTGCCTCGCGTGCCACACCAGCACCACGCAGTTGCCTGGATTGAAGTTGGGCGCGCTGACGGCCGGGACGGGGCCCCGCTTCCAGGACCGTCGGCGGCAGCCGATGAATGTCCCCGCGGTCCTCGGCGGCGTGGTGCCTCCCTGGCTCTTCACTGGCATCGACCAGCCGGACGGCACCCGCACGCTGGACCACTACTTCGACCACTTCCCCGCGCCCTGAGCACGGGGAGTGAAGGGGCGCGGGCCACACGAGGCTCGCGCCCCTTTTCATGGGAGACTCCGTATCACTCGCATGTCGTATCATCTCCCGTCCAAGCAGCCCGTGACGTGCGCCCTCTGCGCGAACGAGAGCAAGCACTGGCCCACCCATCACCCCGCGGACATCGAGTTCCCCGACCTCGATGGTCGCCCCTCGCAGAGGGAGCTCCTGCTCCATCACCGCCTCCACTCGTGTCCGAGCTGCGGCTACTGCGCACAGGACCTCTCCGTCGCCCACCCGAGCGCGGACGCGGTGGTCCACTCGGAGGCCTATCGCGTCCTGACAGGTGGCCTGGGTCGGACCTTCGCCGTCCGGCAGTACCTCCGCCGGGTGATGCTGACCGATGCCGCGGAGGACCGTGAAGAGGCCGTGGTCTCCCGGCTCCGCGCGGCGTGGGTGTTGGAGGCGGGTGACAAGACGAAGGCCGCGCGCCACTACCTCTCCGAGGCCGCCGACCTGATGCTGGCCACACCCCCGCCCGCACACTGGGAGCCCAGCGGGGATGTCGACTGGAAGGGATGGCGCGGCCTCCAACGCGTGGATGTGCTGCGCCGCGCGAACCGTCACGACGAGGCCCTGCGCGAGGTGGCGCGCGTGCGTGAGGTCCGCACCTCCGCGCTGGTCGAGCGGCTCCTGTCGTTCGAGGAGGCCGCCATCGCGCGGGAAGACACCGAGCCTCGCGGTGTCCGGGAAGGGCTCGGCATCGGCCCCCGCCTGGGGAACAAGGAGCCGAGGGACCCGCTCCTCGCGTATCTCTTCGCGTACTACCGGCCGCGCCTCACGCAGATGGAGCGGCGGGCCCTGTTCCTGGAGGCGTACGACACCGACGCCGGCCCCCGCTGGGCCACGGACCATCCCCAGGTGCTCGCGCTGCTCGCGGAGGGGAAGGAAGGCCTCGCCCGCCACCTCGAGCGCCGGCTCCTGGCCGAGCACCCCGACACCGTCGTCATCAACCGGTGTCCGAAATGCGGCGCCCTCGCCAGGACCCCCAACGCCCGACAATGCCGCGCCTGTCCCCACACCTGGCGCGAGACGAGTCCCTGACCCAGGGGCGTATCGTTCACCGGAACCCGGGTAGGACACGGAGAGAACCCATCTCTCCGAGATTACCTGTCGCGTAGGGCGCTAGACTTCGGGCCCTATCTCGCCAGGAGGAATCGAATGGGTGTCAGGACATGGCTGGCCGCGCTGGGCGTCACCTTCGCGGGGCTGGGCTGTGGCTCGGATGGTTCTCGCGGCGCCGAGGGACTCCAGGGGCCTCAAGGTCCGCAGGGGCCTCAAGGTCCACAGGGGCCGAGCGGCACCGTCTGGGAGGTGGGCCAGGGCCTGGCGCTGGAAGGCAACGTCCTGAGCGTGCGCTACGACGGCGCCAACGCTCCGGTGCCGACCAGCGACCCGAGGCTCACCGACGCGCGAGCGCCCCTGGCGGGCAGCGCGCACTACGTCCAGAACAGCACCGCGGTGCAGGCGGGCTCCTTCGCGCTCACAGGCTCGGGCACCACCCATGGCCCGTTGTCGACGCGCTCAGACCTGCTCGTCGACGCGGCGTCCACCGTCGAGTCGCCCAGTCCGCTCCTCAGGGTGTTGAACACCACCTCGTCGGGCGCGAGCTGGAAGCAGTTCCCGGTCTTCACCGTGGACTCAGCGGGAGGCCTGGTGGCGAGCGGCGAGGTGGACAAGGGGCTGCTGCCGGTGTCGGGCACGGGCACCCGCCTGATGTGGGCGCCGGGTCTGGCGGCGTTCCGCGCGGGCTACACGGAGACGCAGTGGGATGACGGCAGCGTCGGCGACTTCTCCTGGGCGGGGGGCTATCGCTCGCTGGCCAAGGGGGCCGCGTCCTTCGCCATGGGGAAGGACAACGTGGCGCGTGGGGACAGCTCCATCGCGCTGGGCGCGGGGAACACCGCCAGCGAGGTGGGCACCATCGCGCTGGGGAGCGGCAACAACGTCACCGGCCTGTCCGCCATCGGGCTCGGCACCGGGAACACGGTCTCGGGCCGCGGCGCGCTGGCGATCGGCGCGAACGTCCAGGCCACCGGCAACTACAGCTTCGCGTTCGGACAGGATGTGTCGACGAACGGGAAGACGGGCGCGTTCATCTGGGGAGACCGCTCCGGTGTGAGCACGGCCAGCATCGCCAACGACAACCAGTTCATGGTCCGCGCCGCGGGCGGCGTCATGTTCTATACGAGCGCCAACCTGGGCTCGCGCTGCGAGCTGCGCACGAACTCCGCGGGCTGGGAGTGCTCGTCGGACCGGAACCTGAAGGAGGACTTCCGTCAGGTCGACGGCGAGGCGCTGCTGACGAAGGTCGCGGGGCTGCCCATCTCCACGTGGCGATTCAAGGGCGAGGCGAGCGAGGTGCGTCACCTGGGTCCGGTGGCGCAGGACTTCCACGCGGCGTTCGGCCTGGGCGCGGGGGACAAGACCATCGGCCAGTTGGACATGGACGGCGTCAACCTGGCCGCCATCCAGGCGCTGGAGGTCCGCACGCGCGAGCTGCGTGAGAAGACGGCGGAGGTCGATGCGCTCAAGAGCGAGCTCGCCGAGCTCAAGCGCGGCCTGTCCCGACTCGAAGCCGCCATCCAGGCGAAGGACTCGCGGCACTGACGGGAGGCAGGCCACGGCGCACGGTCCGCCGTAACGGGAGTACGGCGCTTCGAGGTGGGCTGAAGCGCCGACAGCCCCCGCCCGCTTCGTCACCGCGGGCGAGGAGGTGCGCCGGACACACGCGAGGACACCACGGCGCCCTGAAGCCGCTTGCGGACCAGGGTCGTCGATGCCGCGATACAGGTCGCGACCTCGCTCCACGCAGGACTTCCGAGCGTCGTGGCATCACGCCGGATGAGCGACGCGCGCGCTACGGGACCTCCGCCGCACTCCGCACGGGCGGCTCGGGCGCATCGGCCACGTCATCCAGCCGGTCCGCGGGAGGCAGCGGAGGCCGGGCCCGCAGGCTCTCCGGCATGCGGGCCGGGTCGTCGACGGGACCGGGCACCGTCTCCAGCGCTTCCAGCTTCATCGACGTCGTCCACGTCGTCGGCAGCGTCTTCGTGAGCGTGAGGGTGTCGCGCACGGTGCCCGTGGAGGTGATGAGCCGCGCCGTCAGCGTGCCGCCATCCACGATGACATCCATGAAGCCGTAAACCTGGTTGTCGCGCAGCGCCGTCCACGAGGGCTGGCTGCTCGGGAAGGAGCGCAGCGTCGCGCCGCCGCTGCCGACCACGACGTAGGGGATTCCGCGCGTGCCCGACGGCGCCACCGCGTCGCCCTTCATCGGCTTGCTGCGCTCGTAGTTGTGGTCATGCCCCGTGAGCACCAGGTCCACGCCGTACTTCTCGAACATCGGCGCGTAGGCGCGGCGCACGGTGAGCTGGGAGCCGTGCTCGCCACTGGACCAGGCCGGGTGGTGGAAGAAGACGACCTTCCAGGGCGACTTGCTCGCCGCCAGGTCCTGCTCGGCCCACGCCTGCTGCGCGGACGCCGAGCACCGGTCCGAGGACGCCATGCCGATGGCGCAGTTGGAGTCGAGCGCCACGAAGTGCACGTTGCCCCAGTCGAACGAGTAGTAGCGCTCGCTCTTCGCGGGGTTGTTCGCCGGCAGGTAGAAGTTGTCGAGGTAGGGCTGGCCCTGGTTCGTCACGTACTCGTGATTGCCCAGCACGGGGAACACCGGCACCTCGCGCAGCAGCGCCGCCATGGGCTTGAACATCCGGTCCTGGAACTCCTGGTCCGTACCGGACGCGTAGGCGTTGTCCCCCAGCGCGACGAGGAACTCCCCGCGCCACTCGGGCTTGTTCATCACCGCCATCACCTTCGACTGCGCGGAGCCGCCCGTGCCGAAGTCCCCCATCGTCGTGAAGCGCACGCGCGGCGTCCCTGGAGCCGACGCCGTGCGGAACGTCCGCAGCCCCGTGACGGAGCCACACGCCTCCACGCTGTAGCCGTAGGACTGTCCCGGCTGCAGCCCCTCCAGCTTCACCGCGTGACGCCAGCCCGCGACGGTGGCCGTCGCCGTGCGCGCCAGCAGCGAGCCATCACCGAAGCGCACGAAGGGCGTACACGACACGCCCGAGCGGAACGCGATGATGGCGCTCGTGGGCCCCACGCTCTGGAGATATGGCAGGCGAGGCAGCACGGGCCCCGAGTCCGCCGTGGGCGCGGGCGGCACCGTGCGCTCACCACACGCGCGCGCCTCGGTGATGGAGGCCCAGTCGTTCACCGTGTTCCCATTCACCGTGATGCGCACGTAGCGCGCCTGACGCGGGCTGAACGCATACGTCTGCGCCTGCGTGTTCAGCGCGCTGTCCCCCGCGAGCGCCTGGGTGAAGCTCACGCCGTCCACGGACGTGGAGAGGACGAAGCGGTTCTGTCGCTCGTTGCCGCGGTGCCACGCCACGGTGACGCCCGCCACGGACTGCGACGAGCCCAGGTCCAGGTTCAGGAACGCGCCCACGCCCGGCCCGCTCCAGCGCGTCGACACATCATCGTCCTGCGAGTTCGCGGCGACGCTGCCCTCGCCGTCATCGCCACTCGCCGTCGCGAGCTGCGTGGTGAGGATGCGGCAGTCAGGCGCGCTCAGCGGAGTGCCGGAGACATCGGAGGCCTCAGGAGCGGGCGTCTCGACGGGGGCGGACTTGTCGGGAGAAGAGAGGGGCTCGTCACAGCCGGAGACGGCCGAACACAGCACGCCCAGCAGGCAAGCGGAGAGAATCGGTCGGTTGCTCATGGTCGGCCCCCAATCGACCCGCACCGCTGAACATTCCGATACCCGACAGTCGCGCATCTTCCCAGGCGGCTGGGCAGCCGAGCGCGAGCCACGGCCGTCAGGGCGCGCACAGACGAAGGGCCTCCATGCGTCCCGAGCAGAGGGAGCAAGGAGGCCCTGGGTCAGCGGCCCGCCAGGTGGAGGCGCGGGCTACTTCGCCGCGTCGAGCGCCTGGGCCAGGTCATCGATGAGGTCCCGCGAGTCCTCGATGCCCACGGACAGACGGATGAAGCCGTCGGCGATGCCGAGCTTCTCGCGCGTCTCCTTGGGCACGGAGGCGTGGGTCATGATGGCCGGGTGCTCGATGAGGGACTCGACGCCGCCGAGCGACTCCGCGCAGGCGAAGACCTTCACCGTCTTGAGGAAGGTGCGCGCCGACTCCAGGCCGCCGTGGATGTCGAACGTCAGCATGCCGCCGAAGCCCGTCATCTGCTGCTTGGCGAGCGCGTGCTGCGGGTGCGTCTCCAGGCCCGGGTACGTCACCTTCTTCACCTTCGGGTGCGTGGCCAGGTACTGGGCGACCTTCATCGCGTTGTGCGCGTGGCGGTCCATGCGGACGTGGAGCGTCTTCACGCCGCGCAGCACGAGGAAGCTGTCGAACGCGCCGGACACGCCGCCCACCGCGTTCTGGAGGAAGTACATCCGCTCGGCGACGTCATCTCGGCTGGTGCAGACGAAGCCGCCCACCACGTCGCTGTGGCCGTTGAGGTACTTGGTGGTGGAGTGCGCCACCACGTCGAAGCCGAGGTCCAGCGGGCGCTGGAAGTACGGCGTCATGAACGTGTTGTCGGCGACGGCGAGGATGTTGTGCTTCTTGGCGACCTGGGCGATGGCGGCCAGGTCGATGAGCTTGAGCATCGGGTTGGTGGGCGTCTCCACCCACACCATCTTCGTCTTCGGCGTAATGGCCTTCTCGAAGGCGCCCGGCTGGGACAGGTCGACGAAGGAGAAGTTCAAGCCGCAGCGCTTGTAGACCTTGTCGAACAGGCGGAAGGTGCCGCCGTACACGTCGTCGGAGACGATGACGTGGTCACCGTGATCCAACATGTGCATCAGCATGTCGGTGCCCGCGAGGCCGGAGGCGAAGGCGGCGCCGTACTTCGCGCCCTCGAGCGCGGCCAGACAGTCCTGGAGCGCCTTGCGGGTGGGGTTCTGCGTACGGCTGTACTCGTAGCCCTTGTGTTCCCCCGGCCCGTCCTGGACGTAGGTGGAGGTCAGGTAGACGGGGGTCATGATGGCGCCCGTCGTGGGGTCCGGCTCCTGGCCGGCATGAATGGCGAGGGTGTCGAAGCGCATGGCGGGGGGACTAACACAGGCCCCCGGGCCGCGCATCAGCACCTCCGCATTACTCGAACTTCCCGTGCCGCCCGGCCCCCTGGGCGAAGCGCGTGGCCCCCGGGACGGACTCGGACTCCAGCACCTTGACGCCCCGGATGAACTCCTGACGCAGTGCTTCTTCCTGGCTGAGGCCCCCCTGGGCGTAGGCCGAGGCGCGGTCCGCGTTCATGCAGGCCTGGGGGAAGACGGCCACCTCCCGGGCGAGCGCCTCCGCGGCCTCACGGGCCTGGCCCTTGGGGACGACGCGGTTGACCAGTCCCATGCCCAGCGCCTCCTGGGCGGACACGGGGCGGCCGGTGAGGATGAGGTCCAGGGCCCGGGACAACCCGATGAGCCGGGGCAGGCGCACGGTGCCTCCGTCGATGAGCGGCACGCCCCAGCGCCGGCAGAAGACGCCGAGCACCGCGTCCTCCTCGACGACACGCAGGTCACACCACAGCGCGAGTTCCAGACCTCCGGCGACGGCGTGGCCGCTGATGGCCGCGATGACGGGCTTGCTCAGCACCATGCGCGAGGGGCCCATGGGGCCATCGCCGTCCATCTGGAGGCGCGGCATGCGGCCTTCCGAGACAGCCTTGAGGTCCGCGCCCGCGCAGAAGGTGCCTCCGTCGCCGTAGAGGACGCCGACTCGCGACTCCGTGTCCGTGTCGAACGCGCGGAAGGCGTCCGCGAGGAGCTGCGCGGTGGCACCGTCCACGGCGTTGCGCACCTCGGGACGGTGGAGGACGACGGTGGTGATGGGGCCGTTCTTCTCGGTGCGCACGCTCATGGCGCGGAGTCTTCTCCGCTCGCGGACCCGCTGCAATCACATCAGCGCGTGGACGCCCCTTTCGCGCTCCGGGGACGTTCTTCGACGGTGGTGATGGCAGAGCCCTCCTCGGTGCGCAGGCGCAGGGTCTTCTCCGCGCGCTGACACCCCGTCATCCCATCGGCGCGTGCGCGTCCTCCCCTGCCCTGTCCGACGACGCCGCGCGGATGAGCCGCGCGACGGCGCGCAGGTCCTCCACGAACGCCTCGCGCTGCCGCTCCCGGGCCTCCGGGTCCGGCGCGCGCAGGATGGACGACGGGTGCACCGTGGCCACGACGACGGGCGCCCACGCGGAGGGAATCGGCTGCCCCCGCTGCTGCGTCACGCGGAAGTCCTTGCCGAGCAGCGCCTGCGCCGCGGTGGCCCCCAGGCACACGAGGATGTCCGGGCGGAACACCTGTATCTCCGCCTCGAGCCACGGCAGGCACGCGCGCACCTCGGTGGTGTTGGGCTTCGCGTGGATGCGGCGCTTGCCGTCCCCCGTCCACTTGAAGTGTTTCACCGTGTTGGTGACGTACACCTGCGAGCGGTCGATGCCGGCCTCCTCCAGCGCCTCGTCCAGCAGCCTGCCGGACGGCCCCACGAAGGGCCTGCCCTCGCGGTCCTCCTGGTCTCCCGGCTGCTCCCCCACCAGCATCACCCTGGGGCCTGGACCGGGCCTCCCCACGGGCTCGCCGAACACGGTCTGCGTGCCCGTCTTCCACAAGGAACACGCCTGACAGCCCGAAGCGGCTTCTCGGAGCTTGTCGTACGTCGGAGACTCAGGGATGAGTGGGGCCGCGGTGGTCTGGACGGAGGGACGCTTGGGCATGGCTGACCCACAAGGTATTCACGGCAACGGCGGCGACGACGCGGCACCCCAGGCGGAGGCCGGCATGTTCGCCAACCGGCTGCGCAAGGGCTCGAAGCACTTCCGCAGGTGGGCCCGTGCCCAGGGGCTGACGGCCTTCCGCGTCTATGACCGGGACATTCCCGAGTACCCCTACGCGGTGGACATCTACGGCGACTGCGTGCACGTCACCGAGTACCCGCGCCGCAAGGCCCTCAAGTCCGGCACCGCGGAGACGCAGCGCGAGGAGGTCCTCGCCGCGGTGACGCAGGTGCTCGAGACGCCCGCGGAGCGCGTCTTCGTGAAGACGCACACGCCCCAGCCGTGGGGCCGCGCGCAGTATGGCCGCGTGGGCGAGGGCAGCGGGCGGCTCGTCGTCGAGGAGCGGGGCCTGAAGTTCTGGGTCAACCTGGGCGACTACCTGGACACGGGCCTCTTCATGGACCATCGCGACACCCGCCAGCGCGTGCGCGAGGAGGTCCGGGGCAAACGCTTCCTCAACCTCTTCGCGTACACGGGCGCGTTCACCGTCTACGCCGCGGCCGGCGGCGCCGCGAGCACCGTGACGGTGGACCTGTCCAACACGTACCTCGACTGGGCCGAGGACAACCTGGACCTCAACGGCCTCGCGGACGCGCGCCACGAACTGGTCCGCGGGGATGCGAAGGCGTGGGTCGAGGCCCAGGCGCGAGGCTCCGAGCGCTACGACCTCATCGTCTGCGACCCGCCCTCCTTCTCCACCTCGAAGAAGATGACGGGCTCGTTCAACGTGCAGCGCGACCACGTGCGCATGCTGGACGCGCTCCGGACGCTGCTGTCCCCCGGAGGCATCCTCTACTTCTCCAACAACTTCCTCGGCTTCCAGTTGGACGCCAAGGCGACGCGCGGCTGGAAGTCCGTGGAGGAGCTCACGCCCGGCTCCATCCCCGAGGACTTCCAGCGCAAGGACATCCACCGCTGCTGGCGGATGGTGGCGCCCTGACGAAGCGAGGGCGCCACCCGGGACGTCACCCCACTACAGCCAGCACGCGTTCTCGACGCAGCGCTCGCCCGCGGGGCACTCGCAGTTGGCCACGCAGGGCTTGCCGCTGCCGCGGTTGACGGGCTTGCACACGCCGTCGGTGCACGTGTGGTTCTCCGGGCACTCGCAGTTGGCGCGGCAGACGTTGCTGGAGCCCGCGTCGGGAGGCGGCGGCGTGGGCGCACGGCAGGTGCCGTTGGTGCAGACCTGACCGGAGGGGCAGTCGCAGTTGGCGGAGCAATACGTGCCCGGGCCCGCGTCGGGAGGCGGAGGCGGAGGCTGCGGAGGACGGCAGTAGCCGCTGGTGCAGACCTGACCGGAGGGGCAGTCGCAGTTGGCCATGCACGTCTGGCCCGGCTCCGGCTGCGGCGAGCGGCACTGGCCGTTGGAGCAGACCTGGCCGGAGGGGCAGTCGCAGTTGGCGCGGCACTCACCGCCGTGGGGAATGGGCAGGCAGTAGCCGATCTGGCACGAGTAGTCCTCGGGGCACTGCGTGGTGGACTCGCACTGCGCCCGGCACTGGCCGTCCACGCAGTCCTTGCCGTCCGAGCAGTCGTACGCCCAGCGGCACGCGTTCGGGTCCGGCGGCCGCGGGCGGCACACGCCGGAGATGCACGCCTCGTCGCCGGAACAGTTGGAGTCCGTCGAGCAGCCGCGCACGCACTGGTTGTTGATGCAGTAGTTGCCCGCGCCGCAGTCCGCGTTCATCCAGCACGCGGGGCCGGGGCCCGCGTCCAGCGCGGGACCTCCGTCGATGCCGCCGTCAGGGCGAGAGCCGCCGTCGGGACGCGGACCGCCATCCGGACGAGGAATCCCGCCATCGCTCCCCGCGTCGGGGCGCGGCGTGGAGGAAGGCGTGCAGAAGCCGCCCTCGCAGCGGCCGCTCTGGCACTCGCCGTTGCGGACACAGGGCTGGGCACAGAAGTTGTCGAGGCAGATCTGCGTGCCCGGGCACTCGAGCGAGGAGGAACACCGCTGGCTACCGGAGCCGACGTCTCGACAGTACCCGCCGATGCACTGCTGACCCGAATCACAGTCCGCGTTGGTGGAGCATTCGCAGAGCTCGTCGTCGTCCATCCAACTGTCGTCGGGCTCGTGGATGATGCAGCCTTGGAGGAAGGCGAACAGCACGAGCAGCGGCGCCAGCAGGCGTCGCGGGGGGTTGTGCCTCATGAGCGGGGACTCCGAGCTACGGGGAACCGGTCCGGCCACCGGGTGGGTTGTCCGGTTTCACCCGCGTTGGACTCCGGGGCGCTGACGGCTGATCAAAAATCTTTTTTGATCGTCCCACGCCGCCGCGGCGACCCAGGGGCACGGAGGTAGTGTGCTGACCTGGACCTTTCACATGGACGGTGGGGCGCTCCTGCAAGGGGGAACCTCGCGGCGGGTCCCGGAGGGAGAGCGTCCAGTGATTTTCCGTGATGCCCAGGCACTGGCGACCGCCGCCTCGCCCGAGGAACGCCCTGGGCCGGGTCCGGCCATACCTCCCACGTCGGATGAGACGCAGCTGCGGCTGCTCGTGAGCCGGCTGCAGGACGGGGACCTCACCGCCTTCGAGCGTCTGTATGAAATGACGAAGGTGGACGCGGCGCGCACCTTGCGCCACCTGGTGGGCAACCGCGTGGACGTGGAGGACCTGCTCCAGGAGACGTACCTGCGGCTGCTCACGGCAGTGAAGGGCTATCGGGGCGAGTCGCGCTTCCGGACGTTCTTCTATCGGGTGTGCTCGAACGTGGCGCTGTCGCATCTGCGGTGGAAGCGCAGGAGGCCGGAGGATTCGGTCGCGGAGCCACCGGAGTGCGAGTCGACGGGCGAGGACCCGGAGGCCGCGGCGCAGCGCAGGCAGGCGGCCCGGCTGGTGGAGCTGGCGCTGGAGCGGCTCAAGCCGAAGAAGCGAATCGTCTTCGTGTACTACGAGCTGTGCGGAATGAGCCCGGACGAAATCGCCGAGGCCGTGGGAAGCTCGCCCAACACCGTCCGCAGCCGGCTGCATCACGCGAGATTGGAGTTCAACGAGGCCATGCAGCGACTGCTCGCCACCCGCCGCCCTGGAGGCCCGTATGGCTCACCCTGAGGCAGGCGCGCTGTGGTCGCTGGCGGCCGACGAGCTGAGCGCCGAGGACTCCGCGCGCATCCGGGCACATCTGTCCGAGTGCCCCGCGTGTGCCGGTCAGTGGGAGCAGGTCCGCGCCAGTCGCGCGATGCTGCACGAGGCCCGACAGGTGGAGCCCGTGGTGCGCTGGGACGCGGTCGGCACGGCCCTCAGAGCCAAGGTCGCCGCGAGCACGGAGGCCAGGCGCACGCAGTGGCCATGGGCGCGAACGGACGCGGCCGCGAGCACGGGAGCGCAACGCACGCGGTGGCCGTGGGCGCGAACGGACGCGACCACGAGCACGAGAGCGCAACGCACGCGGTGGCCATGGGCGCGAACGGACGCGGCCGCGAGCACGGGGGCACAGCACGCGCGATGGCCGTGGGCCCTGGTACTCGCGGGGGCTTGCGCGGTGGCGCTCGCGATCTTCCTCGTCAGCACCTCAGCGACACGCGGAACGCCCACGAGCGAGGTGCTCGCGGGAAAGGCGACGACGTCGGACGAGGCGCTCGCGGGACGGACGACCGGGTCCGCCGGCACGGTTAAGGAACTCGCGGGACATACGAGCTCAACAAACGAGGCGCTCACGGGACAGCCCGGGTCCACGGGCGACACGCTGGCGGAGCTGACGACCTCCTCGGAGAGCGCGGTGGAGTCGCTCGCGATGGACGGCAACCCCGCGCGGGCCGACAGCGTTCCAGGAGCGGTGCTCAAGGAACAGGGCGGTCAGGAGCGCGAGCTGCGCGCCGGGATGCGACTGCGTTCAGGCGTCGCGGTAAAGACGCCTGCGAAGGCCTCCGCGATGTTGCGACTTCCGGATGCGAGCCAGGTCCGCGTGTCCTCGGGCTCCGAGGTGGAGCTGTCGAAGGCCGAGCCGAGCGACGTGCACCTCACGGTGCATCAGGGCCGCCTGTCGGTGAAGGCCTCGCACGCGGAGCGGCGGGGCTTCCGGGTGGATGTCGCGGGTCTGCGCGTGTCCGTGGTCGGAACAGTCTTCACCGTGGAGCGCACGGCGCTGGGCGCATCCGTGGCGGTGTCCGAGGGCCGCGTGCGCGTGGAACTGGACGGTCAGCCCGCGCGAATGGTGAGCGCGGGCGAGCGCATCGAGCTGCGCTCCCGTGACAAGGCCCTGAAGCAGGAGAAGTTGTCCCAGCCGGACCGCGAAGCGCTGGAAGTATTCGAGCGTCCGACGGAGTCCTCGACCCAGGATGTCGGCACCACGGTGCCCACGGCAGCGAACCCTCCCGCGCGAGCGCGGGACGTATTGCCCGCGGTGGCTCATGCGCCGCAGGCTCCGAGCACGGTGAAGTCCGCCGTCGCGACGACGCCGGTAATGAAGGCGCAGTCGAAGAAGCTCGTGGTCGCGTCCCTGTCGCCGCCACGCGAGAGCCCCCCTGCGCCCACACTGCCTGACGCCGTGGCCGTGCCGCCCGACACCGAAGACGTGCCCCGGGGCGAGCCGCCCGCCGCCGTGGCCACGACCCAGCCGCCACCTTCGCCCTTCGACCCGTCGCAGGACTTCGCGCCCTACCCGGCCCCCTCCGTGACGGAGCGCATGACGCCGCCACGAGCGCCTGCCGTCGCCCCATCGCAGCCCACGAAGGTGGCGGAGGCCACGCCGCCGAAGAAGGACGAGCACAATCCCAAGGCGCTCCTGTCGAAGGACGCAGACGAGCGGTTCCTCGGGTACGCGCGACTCCAGCTCAGTCAGCGCAGCTGTGAGAACTACCTCGCCGGCCTGGAGGAGATCGCCGACAAGAGCCCACGCAAGAAACACCGCGAACAGGCGCGCTACCTGCGCGCGCGCTGCTTCGAGCAGCGGCTCCAAGGACAGGACGCGAAGCTCGAGTACCGTCAGTACCTGAAGGAGTTCCCGCGAGGCCGCTACGTGCGAGAGGCGGGCGCGGCCATCCTGCCGTAGCAGCAGCTCGATGCCCGGACATGCGCGCCCGGAACAAGTCAGCCCTCGGTGCCGGTGCGCTGCTTCACGCGCTTCATCGGCTCGCTCGCCTGGCCCCGCTCCACCAGCACGCGCAGCACGGACTCCAGCGCGCGGATGCGCGTCCCCGCGCGGCCCGGAGCCCAGCGGGGCACGTCCGGCCCCGAGAGCAGCTCCATCGCGTGCTCCACCCCGCCCGCCTTGCCCTCCAGCGCGCGCGCCGTGGCCAGCCGCACGTTCCTCGCGGGCCTGCGCGCCACCCCGCCCTCCCACAGGAGGTCGAGCGCGAACGTCGTCCACACCGCCAGCTCATCGTCCGGCCGCAGGAACTGTTCGAACCGCGCCAGCGCCGCGGCCCGAGTCTCACCCGCGCGCAGCACCTCTTCCGACAGCTCCACGTGCAGCGTCGTGCTGCGAGCCAGCGGCCGCTCCGGCGCGATGATGGCCTCGAAGCGCTCTCCTGAAGCAGGGCGACTCGCCACCACGTGCACCAGCTCGGCCGGGATGTCCGCGCCCGTCGGGTGCGCGTTGGCCTCGCCGTAGAACACCACCAGGTTCTCGAACGCCTGAGCCAGCGAGCGCAGCTCGAACGGCGGACGCCACGGGCCGAAGTGGATGCGGCGGCGATTGGGCGAGGTCCGCGTCGCCTGACGCCCCAGCTGCGTGTCGACCATGTACTCGAACGCGCGCAGCATCGTGTCGAACTTCTCCGGCTGACCCTCGAGCAACCCGAGGATCTCCACCACCGCCTCGATGGTGGACACACAGTGGTCCGCGGGCTCCGCGCGGATGCGGTAGTTGCTCGGACGCCGAGGCACGAAGCCGATGCGCGGCAGCCCCGCGAGCACGGGGTTGCGCGACACGACCTTCTTCGCCTGCGGCCACGTCCCGTCCACGACGATGAGCGTCTTGGGCGGACGCGCGCGCGCGGCCTCCACCGAGATGGCGTCCTCGCCCGGGAAGAGCACCGCGACGGAGTCCGGGTCCTTCGCCAGCTCCTCCAAGCGGGGGTGGCCCGTGAAGTCGACGCCCTGATGAATCTCGGAGTTGGCCAGCGCCAGGTGCGCCATGCGCGCGGTGCCGATGGCCACGCGGCGCTCACGGGGGTGCTGGAGGAAGACGACGCGGGTGCGCGTGTCCAGCCGGGGCGGCAGTTGCGAGCAGTAGCAAGCGCTCTCGGGACGGTGGCAGCGAAGACAAAGGGAACGCACAGCCCGGCTTTACGGCACGGCCCGGAACCGGGCAAGCACTGCCGGTGCAGGGGCCCGCCGCCAGCCAGGGCGCCAGGCGCTCCCGAGGGGAAGAAGCCCCCCACGCCCCCTCCAGCCGGGGTACACAGGCCCCCCGTGAACCTGCTGCTGCTCTTCGACGAGGACTTCCTGCCGGACGGCACCGCCCGGCTCACCGGCCGCCGCGCCCAGCACGCCCGGGAGGTGCTGCGCGCCGAGCCCGGTGAATCCCTGCGCGTGGGACGCCTGGGCGGCCTGACGGGCTTGGGCGAGGTGCTGGAGAACAGCCCCGGCGTCCTCCACCTGCGCGTGTCCCTCGGCGAGCCCCCACCGCCCCGTGCGGGCATCGACCTGCTGCTCGCCATCCCCCGCCCCAAGGCCCTCAAGAAGGTCCTCCCGGCCGTGGCCTCGCTGGGCGTGGACCGCATCGTCCTGGTCAACGCCGCCCGCGTGGAGAAGAGCTACTTCGACTCCAAGGTGCTCGACGGCGCCTTCGTACGGGACCTGCTCCTCCAGGGCCTGGAGCAGGCGCGCGACACCCACCTGCCCGAGGTCCTGGTCCGCGAGCGCTTCCGCCCCTTCGTCGAGGACGAGCTGGACAGCGTCTTCCCCCAAGGCGCCGTCCGCCTGCTCCCCCACCCTCCGGCGACCCAGCCCCTGCGCCAGGTGGCCGCGGCCCCCGGCCAGCGCTCCGTGCTCGCCATCGGCCCCGACGGAGGTTGGGTGTCGTTCGAGGCCCAATTGTTGGAATCCCACGGCTTCCGCCCCTTCTCGCTCGGCCCGCGCATCCTCCGGGTGGAGACGGCGGTTCCCGTGCTCGTCGGGCAAGTAGCCCTTCTCGGGGAAGACACTGCTCCGCGTCACGATGCAGGAGGCACTTGAAGGGGGTGGGCCGCTGGCCGAGAGTTATCGGCCATGGCCACGTCCATCCCTTCGTCCTCGGTCGCTTCCGACAGCACGCAGCCCGCGGTCGGTGAGCAGCAGTCCCTCGTCACGTCGGAGCCGCAGGCTCCAGCGGCGAAGCCCGCGAGCCACGACTCGCTGCCGCCCCAGGCGCTGCTCGACTTCATGCTCGAGAAGTGGAAGCCCGCGTCGGGGAAGCTGCCGCCGAAGATCAAGTACGCGGAGTCCTTCAAGGCCCGGCGCAAGGCGCTGTCGCAGGCGTTCCCCGGCGAGACGCTGGTCATCCCCACCGGCCACGAGAAGGTGCGCGCGAACGACACGTACTACCGCTTCCGCCCCGGCACGGACTTCTACTACCTCACCGGCAACATGGAGGCGGACTGCGTGCTGGTGCTGGAGCCGAAGGACGGCGGTGGCCACACGGACATCCTCTTCGTGGAGCCCAACCCGGGCCGCTCGGACGCGACGTTCTTCACGGACCGGGTGAAGGGCGAGCTGTGGGTGGGCCCGCGCCTGGGCGTGCCGGAGAGCCGCGCGCGCCATGACGTCGACGAGGCGCGCGGACTGGACACCCTGAACGCGTACCTCAAGGGCCTGAAGGGCTCGGCGAAGACCACGCGCGTGCTGCGGGGACACTCGGCCAAGGTGGACGCCGAGGTGGCGGAGGGCGGCGAGCGCGACAAGGCGCTGGCCACGTTCCTGTCGGAGATGCGGCTCATCAAGGACGCGCAGGAGCTGCGCGAGCTGCAGATCTCCATCGACGCCACGCAGCGCGGCTTCGAGGACGTCATCCGCAGCCTGAAGGTGGCGAAGACGGAGCGCTACGTGGAGGGCATCTTCAACCTGCGCGCGCGGGTGGAAGGCAACGACACGGGCTACAACAGCATCGTCGCCAGCGGCTCGCACGCGTGCGTGCTGCACTGGAACCGCAATGACGGTCCGCTCGTCCCCGGGGACCTGCTCCTGCTGGACGCGGGCGTCGAGGGCCACACGCTCTACACGGCGGACATCACGCGCACGCTGCCCATCACCGGCCGCTTCTCGCCGGAGCAGAAGGCCATCTACGAGCTGGTGTACGCGTCGCAGGAGGCCGCGTTCGCGGCGGTGAAGCCGGGCAACGACTTCATGGAGCCCAACCGCGCCGCCATGCGCGTCCTGGCCGAGGGCCTGGAGAAGCTGGGCATCATCGAGGACGCCGCCGAGGCGCTCAAGGACGAGCACCAGTTCTACAAGCGCTACTCGCTGCACAACGTCAGCCACATGCTGGGGCTGGACGTGCATGACTGCGCGCAGGCGCGGCAGGAGGCGTACAAGTACGGGAAGCTGCAGGCGGGCATGGTGCTCACGGTGGAGCCGGGCCTGTACTTCCAGAAGGATGACCTCACGGTGCCCGCGCGCTACCGCGGCATCGGCGTGCGCATCGAGGACGACATCGTCGTCACCGCGCGCGGCTGCAAGGTGCTGTCCGGCAACATCCCGCGCACGGTGAAGGACATCGAGGCGTGGATGAGCGGCGTGTGGAGCGCCGACAAGGCGTCGGCCGCGCCCAAGGGCAAGAAGGCCGCGGCGAAGAAGGCCAAGGCCCCCGCCGCGAAGAAGGCGAAGGCCGGCAAGCGCAAGTAGTCCCGTGTCACGTCCCGGCCCCCCACGAAGCAGGCGAGGGCCGGGAGTTCGGCGCGTTCAGGACACCGGGGCGAAGCGCACGTCGTGCTCCGAGGCTTCCGCCGCCGCGAAGGCGAGCAGGCGCAGCCCCTCCTGCGTGAGGGCGTCGCGGTCCTCGCGAGTCAGTCGGGCGAAGGGGGAGACGTGCAGCGTGACGCGCGTCTTCTCCCACTTCAGCTTCCACATGCCGCGCACGAAGCCATCCACGAGCACCGTCGGACGGATGATGCCGTTGACGGTGAAGACGCGCTTGCGATGCGGCTCGGAGATGATGCGCGCGCGGTCCGAGTGGGACAGCAGCAGGTTGTCGAACTCGGGCACGAAGCGCACGGGCACCGGCGTGTCACCGTCGGGTCGGGGCGCGTCGGGGAGGTCGAACAACTCGACGCCCTGCTCATCGCGGAACACGCGCAGCTCGGCGCGCATCCGCTCGAAGACCTCGCCCAGGCGCACGAAGCCGGACCAGTGCTGCATGTCCTTCACGCTGGCGGGACCGAAGGCGCCCAGGTAGCGCCGCACCAGTGACTCCAGCGCGAGCGCGGGCTCCAGGGGCGCCCCGAGCCACGACGCCGACGGAGTGAACGTCACCTCGCCGCCCACGCCCCAGGTGCCGAACGGAGGCACCGTGACGAGCGACTCGGCGACCCGCACCACGAACGCCAGCGACTGCGCATCCCGCTCTGGCCAGCGAGCCTGGAGACGCCGCCCCAGCTCCACCGAGCTCAAGGGCTCACGCGAGAGGAGCCGACGCCCCTCGGCGAGCAGCGCATCCATGTCCAGCCCCGCGAGCTCTCTCGGATACGCGCTGTGGTTGAACATCCGATCCAACACGGGTTGGAGCGCGGGGCGCAGCGACTGGTAGTCCCGCGCGGTGACCAGGTGCTGCGTGGAGCGCAGCAGCGTCGCCCGAACCACCTCCCGTTGTTCGTAGCGCCGGGTGAGGTCCTCGAGCTGGAAGTCCTCCATCCGCGTCCACAGGCCCAGATAAGGCGCATTGCCAGCCTGGGCCTGGAGCCCCACCAGGTGCTCGAGAACATGGGGCACGGACTCACGGGTCCGTCGCAGCAGGAACTGGCGCGCGAGCAGCGCCCGGTTCAGCTCACGCGTCGTCAGCACAGGGGCCAGCGCCGACTTCGCATCACCACGAGGAACTGAAGCTCTCGGGGAGGACTGCTTGCGTCGCGACGGCACGGCTTCCTCCACAGCAGCACGCGGTGCCGAGGCCCGCGAGGCAGAAGGCGACTTGCGTCGCGACGACGCGGACTCTTCCACAGCGCCGCGAGGAACCGCCACCAACCGGGGACCAGCACCCTCCCCCTTCGGCGACCCAACCTTCGCGCGTGGCTCGTCGATGGGCACGAAGGGAAACGGCAGGAACATCAGGGGGATGGGAATCATGGGGCGTGGGTCCTCGCGAGTCCGGGACAGCTCGACGGCTTCGTGAGACGCACCATGACGACCGGGCGTGACAGCTATATGTCAGGTATGTAGGCAGACCCCACGAAGAGGCCGGACACGGAGCAACGTGACGGGTCCACCCATGGCCCCATCCCCCTCAGCCGAGCGCATCGGGAACCTCGCCGCGAGCGAGGCCCCCGGACACACGCCTCAAGGCGTCGGAGCGGGAGCCACCTGAGGTGGGACCTCGTCGGCCGGAGCCGGCGCCGTCCCAGGTACCGAACCACCCGAGGGCGCGGCCGGAGTCTTCCGCGTCTTCTCCCATTCCTCGGTGGACAGCGGGAGGACCTCCTTGAGCGTGGAGTACTTCACCTCCAGCTCACGCGGGTCGGTGCGGGTATCCGCCCCCGCGGAGAAGGACAGGCGATTGATTTCGTGCCCGTCCTCCGTCTCCAGCACCACCCGCCAGTCGCCGGGCTTCAGGTTGGAGGTCGTCGCGTAGTAGCGATAGCCGCCGTCCGTCCCGTTGCTGCTGACGTTGGCGACGAAGCCGCTGCCGTTCGTCGTCCACCCCTTCTCCGGGTGGTCGTAGTACCAGCGCACCCGCACCTTGTAGGGCGCGAAGTTCTTCGGCGCGAAGATGCGGAAGAAGTAATACGGCTTGTCGCCGGGGCGGATGACGAAGTCCGGGCCGAACCACGTCCACGGCTTGTACCAGACCGAGTCATCCACCGAGGTCAGCTGGTACACGCCCGGGCTGACGCGCTTCACGTCGTGGAAGATGCCCGAGTACTGCACCGCCAGCGGGATGGGCGGGATGAGGCCCATCAGGTAGCAGGCCAGGAGCGCTGCCTGCACGCCGAAGCCCGGCACCGCCACGTTGCGCACCAGGTACTGCATGTCCGGACGCCAGCGCGCCATCAGCCGCATCAGCCCGTACATGCTCGCGCAGCCGAGCGTCATCGCCAGCAGGAACACCCAGAAGCCGATGCGTCCGATGAGCACGGGCAGCAGGCACGCGAAGTACATCGTCACGCACAGGCTCAGCAGCGAGACGCGCACCACCGGGCCCATCTTGCGGAACAGCGGCAGCTCGTTGGCCACCAGCAGCGCGAACAAGCCGACGATGAAGAGGTAGGGCGTGAAGCCCGACGTGCTCTTGAACAAGAGCAGCATGAAGACGCTGAGCAGGCTGCCGAAGAAGAAGTGGATGGCGTCCTCGCGCCAGCGCCACACCTTCTCCAGCAGCTTCGGCGGCTCCGTCCCCTCCGGATAGCGCTGCTCGAGCAGGAGCAGCGTCGCCAGGATGACCAGGTACCCGAAGCTCTGCACCAGCGTCAGCTTGTCGTCGATGCGGCTGAGCGAGACGATGTCGTAGAGGAAGCCGCCGAAGAAGAACGCGGCCATCTCCCACTTCTCGTGCCGCGTACGGAACGCCTGCACCTTCTCCATCAAGGTGGGCGTCTTCGCCGTGGCCACCAGGTCATCGGGGTCCACCGCGACGGGCACGACGACACCCGGGGCGGCCTCCGTCACGACGACGTTGGCGGGGACGACGGCCTCCGGCGTCGGGGCACCCGACGGCTCGGAGGTCTCTTCGTTCTTCTGGGAGGTGTTGGGCGGAGTAGCGGTGACCACGGTGTTTCCTCGCGGTAGCGGCCGCCCATTCTAGCCGCTTCGAGGGGAGCAGGTCTCCCCTCCCCCCGAGGCGCCCGGCTCAGGCCGGGGACTTGCCCGCGACCAGGTCCGCCAGCTCGCCGCTCTCGGCCAGGCCCGTCAGGATGTCGACGCCGCCGACGAACTGCCCCTTGATGAAGATCTGCGGAATGGTGGGCCAGTTCGTGTAGTCCTTGATGCCCTGGCGCACCTCGGGGTCCGCCAGCACGTCCACCGTGAAGACCTCACCGTGGGGCTGCAGGATCTGCAGCGCCCGCGCGGAGAAGCCGCACTGGGGGAACAGGGCGTTGCCCTTCATGAAGAGGACGATGGGGTGCGACTGGGTGATGCTGTCGAACCGGGCCTTGAGGTCGGGGTTCATGGGGGTGTCTCCTTAGCGGTTCCCGAGCTTCTTCCACTGCTCGGGTGAATAGGTCTTGAGTGCGAGCGCGTGCAGCTCGCCCGACTTGAGCCACTGCTGGAGCGGCGCATACACGAGCTGGTGCTGCTGCACCATCATCTTGCCGGCGAAGTCCGGGCTGATGACGCGGGCCTCGAAGTGGTCCCCCGTCCCGGTGGTGTCATGCACCTCCACCTCGGAGCCCGGCAGGGCCTCCAGGATGCGGCTGCGGACGAATTCTGCGTCGAGCATCAGTTCATTCCCCTTCCCATCACCAGCATGGCCGGGTCCACGCCCATGCCACGCAACGTGGTCTCCCACAACTTGCCGGGCTCCAGGCCCAGCACCGCCTCGCTCGAGGCCTCCGTGAAGAGCCACGAGCCGGCGGCGATTTCACTCTCCAACTGCTTGGGCCCCCAGCCCGCGTACCCCAGGCAGAAGCGCAGCCGGGGCGCGCTTCGCTCCAACAGCGGCCCCAGCGCGTCCAGGGTCACGCTGAGGAACAGGCCCGGCAGCACCGAGTGCTTCTCCAGCACCCCGCCATCGTCGTGCAGCACGAAGCCACGCTGGGGCTCCACCGGCCCGCCCAGGTACACGGGGTGGGTGGAGCGGTCCGCGTGGATGTCGAGCTTCTGACCGCGGGCCAGCTCGCCCAGCGTCAAGGGCGCGCCCCGGTTGACGACGAGCCCCATGGAGCCGGACTCCCCGTGTTCGATCATCAAGACGACCGAGCGGTAGAAGTTCGGGTCCCCGAGCTGAGGCATGGCCAAGAGGAAGCCGGGAGCGAGGTTCTTCACGAGACGAGCATCAACCGTTCGAGCGAGCGGTGCAACCGGCAACCGCCCTGGGAAGACGGGTGCCGGGCGCCCCTCGCTCAGTGCCAGCTGGTGTGCTTCGACTGGAGCGCCTCGGACAGGCGCTCGGGGTTGAGCGGCTTGCCGATGAACAGGTCCGCGCCCAGGCCCTTGCACTTGCGCGCCATGGCGGAGTCGCTCATCGCGCTCACGCCGATGAGCACGGCCTGCGGGAAGCGCTCACGGAGGCGTGACATGAGCGTGGCGCCGCTGCGGCCGGGGAGGAACACGTCGACGATGGCGGCGTCCATGCGCTTGTTGCGCACGGCGAACTCCGCCTCCTCGGCGCTGCCCACGGGCAAGGGCTCGTAGCCCCAGCCGGCCAGCATCTCCACGAGGATTTCGCGGTGGGAGGGGTCGTCCTCCACGACGAGCACCGCGCTGCGCACGGGCTCCACCTTCAACTCATCGCTGCGCTCAGTGCGCTCCTTCGCGTCGGGGCCGAGCACGGGGATCAACTCTTCAGTGGTGGGCAGGGACATGAGGGCACCGGTTGGGCAAAAGGTTTCCGTGTGATGGGAACCCACATTCGCTCGGTGGGAATTCCAAGCGGACACGCCCACGGGGCCTGCCCTTCAGGAGGCCTTGCGAGGGCCCGCCGAGAGCGCCTGGGAGGCGAGCGACGCGCCGAGCACCAGCATCACCAACAGCGCCCAGGCGGGGAGCACCACGCGCGCGCCGCCCTCGTAGATGAGGGCCGCGTAGCTGGTGCCCAGATAGCGGCCCAGGGACATCGGCTCCATGCGAGCGATGCCGAAGAAGCTGACGGTGGACTCGGTGAGGATGGCGGTGGGCAGGCGGCTCAGGAACACGGCGAGCGCGAAGGGCCGGAGCGCGGGCCACAGGTGGACGCGCAGCACATGAGCGCCGCCACCACCGAGCGCGCGCGCCGCGGCGACGTACTCCTGGCCCTCGAGCGTGGCCAGGCGGTTGCGGAACATGCGCGCGGGCCCGGCCCACCCCACCAGCGCGAGCGACATCACCATCAACCCGAAGGGCCCCAGTCCACCGCCGAGCCCCGCGTCCGCGAGTGACTGGCCGGCGAGCTGGAGCACCATGACGACGAGCACGTCGGGCAGGGCGAAGACCGCGTCCACGCCGCGCAAGAGGACCTGCTCCCACGCGCCGCCGAGAAGCCGCGCCACCGCGGCGACGACGAGGCCGATGAGGGTGGAGAGCCCTCCGGCGCACAGGCCCACGGCGAGGGAGACCCAGAGACCGCCGAAGGCCAGCTCGCACACGGTGCGGTCCGGACGTGTCGGGTCCACACCCAAGGGGCACGTGTTCGCGAGCACATCCGGGAACAGCCGTCCGGCGACGAGGCTGAGGACACCCAGCCCGATGAGGAGCACCAAACCGAAGCGGGCGCGCACGGGGATGCGGTTCATGCGCGGGCCTCCCGCGAGCGAGGGTCCACGACGTAGCGGGCCACCTCCACCGCGAGGCTCACGACGACGAGCAGCGAGGCGAACGTGGTGGTCGCCACCACGACGACGGCGACCTGCTTGTTGAGCACCGCGAGCACATAGAGCTGTCCGAAGTACGGCAGCCCCAGCACGCGCTCGGCGGCGAACGAGCCCGCGAGCAGCGCCGTGGCCACGGGCCCCACGGCATCGAGCAGCGCGGGCAGCACATTCGGAAGCACATGGCGGCGCAGCACCGTGCCCTGCGACAGGCCCTTGCCCAGCGCGGTGCGCACGTAGTCGCGCGACAGCTCCGTCTCCAGCGAGTCCCCCACCAGCGTGCCCAGGAAGATGCCCGGCCAGATGGACGTGACGAGCGCCGCGCACAGCTCCGGCAGCATGTGCCCGCGCTCCACCACCGCGGGCGCGAGCAGAAGCGCGGGGATGAACACGGGTGTACCGAAGGCCAGCGCCGGCACCACGTCGCCCAGCGCGGACCACCGCCCTCTTCGCCAGCGCGTACGGACGAGCGCGAAGCCTATCGCCCACGTCAGGGCCAGCGGCAGCGCGAGCATCCCCACGCCGACGCTGCCCGACAGCTTGCGAGCCAGCTCATCGCCCGTGATTCCCTGCGCGCTCGTGCCCAGTCGCTCACCGCGCCACAGCTTCTCCCAGGGACGCAGGAAGCCGAGCGGCTCACCGAGGCCGAGGTCCCGGCGATACGACGCCATCAGCTCCGGGGACGCCTGCCGCTTCGCATCGCTCTCCGTGGTGAGTGGCAACATGGCCATGAGGAAGTACGAGGCCACCGCGACCACGGGCACCAGCACGAGCTGCCGCGCGAGCTTCTGGAGCACGGCCATCATCGCGCCACCTCGGTCTGCTCCGGCGTCGGCGCGGCCCGGCGCAGCGTGCGCAGGGCCAGGAAGTTGAACGGGTCCACATCCAGGCCGCGCAGTGTGTCGCGCGCCCGGAAGTAGCGGTCCGGGTGGTACAGCGGCGCAATCACCGCCTGCTCCCCCACCAGCACCTCCTGCGCCTGCACATACATCGTCCGCGCACGCGCCTCGTCCGCCTCGCCGTCCCCGGCCTCCAGCAGTCGCTCGAAGCGCGCCATGGGCTCGCCACCGCCCTGCGTCTCCCAGCCCGTCTGGTGATTGCCCGAGCGCTCGAAGAGCGTGAAGAACGTATTCGGGTGCGCGTAGTCCCCGCCCAGCCGGCGCAGGTACAAGTCATACGCGCGAGGCCCCTTGGCCGTGCGCCGCGAAATCTCCGCCGTGAAGTCGGAGCGAGCCTCCAACTCCACCTTCACGCCCACCCGCGCGAGCTGCGCCGCCACGCGCTCGGCGATCGCCACCTCCGGCACGAAGTTGTCCCCCGAGCGGTACACCAGCCTCAACGGCCGCTCCAGTCCAGCCACCGACGCCAGCTCCGCCTTCGCGCGCTCGGGCTCGTAGTGCGGCAGCCGCAGCGCCTCCTCGGCCGACGCAGCGCCCGGCAGCTCCGGAGGCAGCAACACATGCGAGGGCCGCGCGGCCGGCAGCAACCCCGCCATCAACGCCTCCCGGTCCAACGCCCGAGACAGCGCGCGACGGACCTCCGGCCTGTCCAGCGGCGCGCGCTCCGTGTTGAACGCCAGGTAGTACGTCGACAACAGCGGCTCGCGCTGCAGGTCCTCGGGCCGCTTCACCCGCAGCGCCGCCGCGCTGTCCACGAAGACGAAGTCCACCCGGTCCCGCTCATACAGCGCGGGGCCAATCTCCGACTTCATCAGCGTGATGACCGGAACCGGCACCTCGCCCGGAGCCATGGGCGGAGGGAACGCCGAGCGCGGGTTGTAGACCAGCCGCACCCGCTCCCCTGCCCTATCCCAGCTCTCCACCCGGTACGGCCCCAAGGCCAGCGGCCGACCCTCACGAGGCCGGTCGAAGTAATCACGGACCTCCTCATCCGAGCGCCCCTCCAGGTCCGCCGAGGGCGCCGGATAGAAGATGTAGACGTTCGCGATGCGCGCCAGGAAGTAGCTGCGCGGGTGCGCCAACGTCACCCGAAGCGTCCGAGCGTCCACCGCCTCCACGCCCACGCGCTCCAGCGCCGCGCGGAGGTCCGCCTCGGGCGCCATGCGGTCCTGCAGCGCCAGCACCTCCGACGCGCCCTCCAGGTCCGCCATCTCCCCGCGCTCACGTCCGCGCAGCGCGCGCCGCCACCCCACGACGAAGTCCCGCGCCACCAGCGGAGAGCCATCCGACCACCGCACATCCCCCCGCAGGTGGAAGACGTAGACCTCTCGGCCCTGCTCGTCGCGAGAGCGCTCCCACCGCTCCGCCAATCCCGGCCGCACCGAGTGGTCCGCGCCCAGCAGCGTCAGCCCCTTCTGCGTCGCGAGCATCACCGGATAGTTGGCCCAGCTCTCCGGGTCCGAATGGCTCCAATCCAGCGTGGTGGGCATCGCGGGCACCACCACCTTGACGCCCGACTCCGGCTGGAAGCCGCACGGCCCGCAGGCCCCGGTCACCCAGGCCAGCAACAGACACCACCAGGCGAGTCGAGCGCGAGGAGCCACCAGGCCACGTTGTACCCCGAAGCCAGGGACGCCCGGCAACAGAAGCCAGACGCCCCGTCTGCCCGCCCGAAAAGAGAGAAGCCAGGAGCCCGGCGACCTCGCGGGTCGACGGACGTCCTGGCTTCGAGCACTTCAAGGAGGGTCGAAACCCTCCTCTGTCGGACCCGCTACGCTGGAGCCGAGGCCGGAGCCGCCGGTGCCTCGACCGCCGTGGGGCTCTTGAGGCCATCCGCGCTGGGCTTGCCGCGGCCGAACTCCTCGGGCTTCTCCAGCACCAGCGCCTCGCGCAGCACGTCGTCCACGAACTCCACCGGGACGATGCGCAGCTGCTTGCGAATCTTCAGCGGGATGTCCTTCAGGTCCTTCTTGTTCGCCTTCGGGATGAGGACCGTCTTGATGCCCGCGCGGTGCGCGGCCAGCGTCTTCTCCTTCAGGCCACCGATGGGCAGCACCCGCCCACGCAGCGTGATTTCACCCGTCATCGCCACATCCCGGCGGATGAGGACCCGCGTGAGCGCGCTCACCAGCGCCGTGCAGATGGTGACGCCCGCGGACGGACCGTCCTTGGGAATCGCGCCCTCGGGCAGGTGCACGTGGATGTCGTAGTTCTCGAACACCTTGCGGTCGATGCCGAAGCGGTCGGCCCGGCTGCGCACGTACGACATGGCCGCCTGCGCGGACTCCTGCATCACCTCGCCCAGCTTGCCGGTGATGATGAGCTTGCCCTTGCCCGGCATCACGGTGGCCTCGGTGGTGAGGATCTCACCGCCCAGCTCCGTCCACGCAAGGCCGGTGACGATGCCCACCTGGTCCTCGCGCTCCGCCACGCCGTAGCGGTAGCGCGGCGTGCCCAGGAACTTCATCGCCGTCTTGCGGTCCACCTCGATGTCCCGCTTGCCGTTCTTCAGCACGTCGCGGGCAATCTTGCGGAACACGCCGCCAATCTCACGCTCGAGCGAACGAACGCCGGACTCGCGCGTGTACCGGTGGATGATGGTCCGCAGCGCCTCGTGGCTGAAGTCCACCTTCACGTCCGTCAGCCCGTTGGCCTCCTGCTCCTTCGGGATGAGGTAGCGCCGGGCGATGGAGAGCTTCTCCGGCTCGGTGTACCCCGCGATGCGAATCACCTCCATGCGGTCCTGCAAGGGACCGGGGATGTTGTGCATCGTGTTCGCGGTGCAGATGAACATCACCTTGGACAGGTCGTAGTCGAGGTCCAGGTAGTGGTCGTTGAAGTTGTGGTTCTGCTCGGGGTCCAGCACCTCCAGCAGCGCCGCGCTCGGGTCGCCTCGGAAGTCCGTGGACATCTTGTCGATTTCGTCGAGCAGGAAGACCGGGTTGTTGCTGCCCGCCTTCTTCAGCGACTGGATGAGCTTGCCCGGCATCGCGCCGATGTACGTGCGCCGGTGGCCGCGAATCTCCGCCTCGTCACGCACGCCGCCCAGCGACAGGCGCACGAACTTGCGGCCCGTGGCCCGCGCGATGGAACGCGCCAGCGACGTCTTGCCCACGCCCGGAGGTCCCACGAAGCACAGCACGGGGCCCTTGAGCTTCTTCACCAGCTGCTGCACGGCCAGGTACTCGAGGATGCGCTCCTTCGGCTTCTTCAAGCCGTAGTGGTCCTCGTTGAGCACCGTCTCCGCTTCCGTCACGTCCAGCCGGTCCTGGGTCTCGTCGTACCAGGGCAGGCTGATGATCCAGTCGATGTAGTTGCGGACGACCGTGGCCTCGGCGCTCATCGGGCTCATCATCCGGAGCTTCTTGAGCTCCTTCTTGACCTTGAGCGTGGCCTCCTTGCTCATCCGCTTGTTCTTCAGCTTCTCTTCAATCTCCTGGATCTCGTTCTTGAACTCGTCGCGCTCACCCAGCTCCTTCTGAATGGCCTGCATCTGCTCATTCAGGTAGTACTCCTTCTGGGTCTTCTCCATCTGCTTCTTGACGCGGGTGCGGATCTTCTTCTCCACCTGGAGAATCTCGATCTCCCCCTGCATCAGCTCGTAGAGCTTCTCCAGCCGCTTCGCGGGAGACTCGGTCTCGAGCAGCGCCTGCTTGTCGTTCAGCTTGAGCGACAGGTGCGCGACGATGGTGTCCGCCAGCCGCGCCGGGTCATCGATGCTGGCCACCTGCATCAGCATCTCAGGTGGAATCCGCTTGTTGAGCTTGACGAAGGCCTCGAACACAGAGTGCACGGAGCGCACGAGCGCCTCCAGCTCCACGCTCTTCTCCGTCTGCTCCTCCACCTCCTCCACCTCCACCATGAAGAAGGCGTCGTTCGGGTGGAACTTCTTCACCTTCGCGCGCTTCACCCCTTCCACCAGCACCTTCACGGTGCCGTCCGGCAGCGGCAGGAGCTGGATGACGTGCCCCATGGTGCCGAAGTGGAAGATGTCGTCGGGAGAGGGGTCGTTCGTCTTGGCCTTCTTCTGGGCGGCCAGCAGGATGACGGCCTTGTCGTCCGGCCCCTTGTGAGCCATCGCGTCCTTCAACGCGGCGATGGACTTCTCCCGGCCGACGAACAGCGGAACCACCATGTGCGGGAACACGATGATGTCCCGAAGGGGCAAGAGCGGGACGGTGAGTCCCCGCTTCTGGGCTTCCTTCTTGTCGTCACGTCCGAAGAACATGTATCCGCCACCTGCTGGCCTACCGGGAGGGTAGGCCCCTGAAGAGTTGCCCGGTTGCTCGTCCGGCGAGCGCACACCCGGGGTGAAGCACGTCTATAACACGTCGGTTTCAGGTGCCGTTCCCCGCCTCAAGATTGGGGAACCACCTCTTGCCATCAAGGGAACACCCGGAGCTTCCTCGGACGTTCCCTCCCGGTGTCAGCGACCCTGCGCTGCCTCCCCACCCTGTAGCCCACCAACCTCCAACGCCTCGAAAAGGAACGCATACAGGTCCGCGCTGGATTCAATGCTCTTGGCCACCTGGTCCGCGCCACTGTGTCCTGCGTTCATTTCGATGCGCAGCAGCGCCTTGGCCTGGTTGCCCGCCGCCTGCTGCACCGCGGCCACGAACTTGCGAGCGTGCATCGGGTCCACCCGGTCATCGTGGTCCGCGGACATCATGAGCAGCGCCGGGTAGGCCACGCCCGGCTTGACGTGGTGGTAGGGCGAGTAGGCGTGCAGCACCTGGAAGTCCTCGGGCTTCTCCGCCGTCCCGTACTCGGGAATCCACGTCCGGCCGCTCCCGAAGAGGTGGTAGCGCACCATGTCCAAGAGGGGCACCTGGCACACCACCGCCCCGTACAGCTCCGGGCGCTGAGTCATGGCCGCCCCCACCAGGAGCCCGCCGTTGCTGCCGCCCTGGATGGCCAGCTTCCTGGGCTGGGTGTACTTCTCGCGGACCAGGTACTCGGCGGCGGCGTGGAAATCGTCGAAGACGTTCTGCTTCTTCGCCATGCGGCCCGCCTCGTGCCACTGGGCGCCGTACTCGCCCCCACCCCGCAGGTTGGCCACCGCGTAGACGCCGCCGGCGTCCAGCCAGGGCAGGATGCTGCCGCGGAAGGTGGCCTCCATGTTCACGTTGAACCCGCCGTACCCATAGAGCAGCGTGGGCGCGTTGCCGTCACGCTTCAGGCCCTTCTTGTGCACCAGGAACATGGGCACGCGGGTGCCGTCCTTGGAGGGGTAGAAGACCTGGTCCACCGTGTAGGCCGCCGGGTCCATGGGCACTTCCACCTGCGCCCACAGCGACGACTCCCCCGTCTTCACGGACGTCTTGTAGACGCGCCGGGGCGTGGTGAAGGACGTGAAGACGAAGTACGCCTCGTCCTGGTCCTCCAGGCCCGTCAGGTTGGAGGCCGCGCCCACGCCGGGCAGCGCCACCTCGCGCACGGGCTTGCCCTGCAGGGTGGCCACGCGCACCAGCGTCGTCGCGTCCTTCATGTACTCCAGCGCCAGGTGCTCGCCGACGATGTTCACCGTCTGGAGCGCGGCCACCGGATCCTCCGGGACGATCTCCTTCCACTGCGCGCGCGCGGGCTTCGCCGGGTCCACCTCGAAGACGCGCTGGCGCGGGGCACCCTCGTCCGTGGTGACGTAGAAGCGGCCCTTCCACGCCTGCACGTTGTACTTGGCGCCCTTGCCCTTCACGAGCAGGCGGAAGTCCTTCTCCCCCGGGCGCTTCCAGTAGATGTCGTTCTCGATCCAGCCCCGCAGGATGGAGACGAACAGGAACTGGCCGTCCCGGCTCAGGTCGCCCTGCAGGAAGGTGGACGGGTCTCCGGTGCGCGGGTGCACTTCCGCGTCCTTGGAGGGCGCGTCGCCCAGCTTGTGGAAGCGCAAGCTGGTGTAGCCCGGGCGCGCGTCCACGGGGATGGAGGCGTCCGTGGGCAGCCACTCGTAATAGAAGCCCTTGCCGTCCGGCGTCCACTTGGGCTGCGCGTACTTGGCGCCCTCGATGACGTCGACCTTGGACCACTCACCCGAGTCCACGTCCACCACGTGCAGCACGGCCTCGTCGGCCGCGTTGGGCTTCTGCGCGAACACCAGCTTCTTGCCGTCCCACGACGGCGACCACGTGCCCAGGGACACCGAGCCGTCCTGGCTCCAGCCGTTCGGGTCCAGGAGCACCTTCTCCTGCCCCTTCTCGCCGTCACGCCAGTAGAGGACCGCCTTCTCCTTGTCCTTGTGCGTGCGCACGTAGAAGTAGCGGCCCGCGCGGCGCGCCGGCATGGAGATGGAGTCCACGTAGAACAGCTCGCGGAAGCGCTTCGTCAGCGCGTCGCGCACGGGCGACTTCGCCAGCGCCTCGCGCGTCAGCACGTCCTGCGCCTTCATCCACGCCTGGACCTCGGGCGCCTTCTCATCCTCCAGCCAGCGGTAGGCGTCCGGCACCTGCACCCCGTGCAGCGTGTCCACCACCGCGTCCACCCGAGTCGCCGGGTAAGCCATGCGCGCGTGTTCCTCCTGGGCCGGCGCCTCCACGGGCACCTCCCGTTTCGCCGGCGTCGAGCCAGCACAGGCAACGAGCATCAACAAGGCAGGCACGGGGAGCTGTCTCATGGAGCCAGCACATACAGAAACGCCCCCGCCCGTCCCACAAAAACCGTGGGCCCCGCAGGGGAGCCACCCCGCCCGCCCTGAATGCGAGGAGCGCGTCGGGGCCGTTGCAGGGGCCCTTGACGCGCTCCGTCACATCCCAGGGGCCGCCCTACCGCGGGGCAGCCCGGCGGAGTCCGCGACTTACGCGGATTCCTTCTTCGGCTCGGCGGGCTCCTTCTCCGCCGCGGCGTGGAGCACGACGGGCTCGCTCTTCTTGAGGATGACCTCCTCGGAGATGAGCACCTCGCGGACCGTCTTGCGGGACGGGATTTCGTACATCACGTCCAGCATGGCCGACTCGAGGATGGAGCGAAGGCCGCGGGCGCCCGCCTTGCGGCGGATGGCCTCGCTGGCGATGGCCTTGAGCGCGCCGTCGGTGAACTTCAGCGCCACGCCGTCCAGCTCGAAGAGCTTCTTGTACTGCTTGGTCAGCGCGTTCTTCGGCTGGTTGAGGATGTTGATGAGCGCGGGCTCATCCAGTTCCTCCAGCGCGGTGATGATGGGCAGGCGGCCGATGAACTCCGGAATCATGCCGAACTTGAGCAGGTCCTCCGGCTCCACGTGCTTGAGCAGCTCCGACAGATTGCGCTGCTTCTTCGACTGGATGTCCGCGCCGAAGCCCAGGCTGCGGCCGCCCAGGCGCCGCTCGATGACCTGGTCCAGGCCGCCGAACGCGCCGCCGCAGATGAACAGGATGTTGGTGGTGTCCACCTGCAGGAACTCCTGCTGCGGGTGCTTGCGGCCACCCTTGGGCGGAACGTTGGCCACCGTACCTTCGATGATCTTCAACAGCGCCTGCTGGACGCCCTCGCCGCTGACGTCGCGGGTGATGGAGGGGTTCTCCGACTTGCGGGCGATCTTGTCGATTTCGTCGATGTAGACGATGCCGCGCTGGGCCCGCTCGATGTCGTGGTCGGCGGCCTGCAGCAGGTTGACGATGATGTTCTCCACGTCCTCGCCCACGTAGCCCGCCTCGGTGAGGCACGTGGCGTCGGCAATCGTGAAGGGGACGTTGAGGATGCGCGCCAGCGTCTGGGCGAGCAGCGTCTTGCCGCTGCCCGTCGGGCCGAGCAGGAGGATGTTGCTCTTCTGGAGCTCCACGTCCTCGAGCGCGACCTTGGACTCGATGCGCTTGTAGTGGTTGTGCACGGCCACCGACAGCGTCTTCTTCGCGCGCTCCTGGCCGATGACGTACTCGTCGAGCACGGCCTTGATTTCGGAGGGCCGCGGGATGCGCAGCTTGGTGTCCTTGGTCTCCTCGCGGTCGATCTCCTCCGCGATGATGTCGTTGCACAGCCCGATGCACTCGTCGCAGATGTAGACCGTCGGCCCCGCGATGAGCTTCTTCACCTCCTTCTGCGACTTGCCGCAGAAGGAGCAGCAGAGGGTCTGGTTGTCTCGCTTCTCCACGTTCTTGCCCGCCATGAAATCCCTCGCTGCGCCTGTAAAGCCGCCCGCCCCGAGCGCCACCCGCCTCGGCTCCAGGCCAATCTAGTCAGCCCCCATCAGGGACGTCCACGCGCCTTCCCTGTACTTAACAGGGGGAGTGGGTCGGCGCAGAAAGCAGAAAGCCGGAGGCGCGGGGGCGAATTCCCGCGGCTCCGGCCACCGGCCGAGGCGTCGAGCCCCGGCAAACGTCTACTTCTTCTCGTCCTTGCCCAGGCCCACCACTTTGCGGGGGTTCTGGATTTCATCCACGATTCCGTAGGCCTTCGCCTCCGTGGCGCCCATGAAGTAGTCGCGGTCGGTGTCCTTCTCCACGCGCTCGATGGACTGCCCGGTGTGCTTGACGATGAGCTCGTTGAGCTTCGCCTTCATCCGCAGGATTTCGCGGGCCTGGATTTCGATGTCCGTCGCCTGGCCCCGCACCCCACCCAGCGGCTGGTGGATCATGATGCGGCTGGACGGCAGGGCGTAGCGCTTGCCCTTCGTCCCGGCGAGCAGCAGCACGGCCCCCATCGACGCCGCCTGCCCCACGCAGATGGTGGAGACCGGCGGCTTGACGTACTGCATCGTGTCGTAGATGGCCATGCCCGCCGTGACGGAGCCGCCCGGCGAGTTGATGTAGATGTTGATGTCCTTGTCCGGGTCCTCGGACTCGAGGAACAGCAGCTGGGCGACGATGACGTTGGCCACGTCATCGTCGATTTCAGTGCCCAGCATGATGATGCGGTCCTTCAGGAGCCGGCTGTAGATGTCGTACGAGCGCTCACCGCGGTGCGTCTGCTCGATGACGTAGGGAACGGGCATGAAGGGCATGGCGACCTCGAGAGAAGGCTCGGAAAGACGGCGCTAGCGACGGTAGACCTCAGGAATACTTCGCCCGGCCCTTCAGGAATTCAATCGTCTTTTCCTCGCGCAGTCGCAGAGACAACCCGAGCCGCTCGTCCGGACCCTTGAAGTAGCGCTTCACGGCTTCCACGGGCTGGCCCGCCTCCACGGCGAGCTGCTCGATGCGAGCGTCCACGTCCGCGTCGCTCGCCTGGATGCCCTCCTTCACGGCGATGGCCTCCAGCAGCAGCGTCCCCTTCACCTCCTGGGTCGCCTTCTCGCGCATCTCCTCGCGCAGGCGGTTGAAGTCCAGGTTCAGACGGCTGGGGTCCACGCCCGAGCGCTGCAGCTGCTGCAGGGCGCCGCGGAGCATGGAGTCCATGGCGCGCTCCACCATGGCGCGGGGGATTTCGAACGGGTTGCGCTCCACGAGGCCCTTCATCACCGCCTCGCGGTCGTCGTTGTCCGCTTGCGAACGGCGCGCGCGCTCCATGTCGGTGCGCAGCTTGCCGCGCAGCTCCTCGAGCGTCTGCGCGATGCCCGTCTCCTTCGCGAACTCGTCGTTGAGCTCGGGGGAGATCTCCTTCTTGATGTCCTTGAGGGTGACGTGGAAGCGGCCCGTCTTCCCCCGCACCTCCTCCACCCGGTAGTCGGCGGGGAAGGCGTAGTCGATGTCCTTGGACTCGCCCACCTTCACGCCCTCCAGGGCGGCGATCTTCGACTCGACCAGCTCACCGGGCTGCACCTGGACGGTGATGCCCTCGGCCTTGCTGCCGGCGAACGGCTGGCCGTCCACGGTGGCGTCGTAGTCCACCGTCGCGTAGTCACCCGAGGCCGCCGAGTCGCGGTCCGTCACGGGCTCCAGCCGGCTCAGCGACTGGCGCATGCGGCCGAGCTGCTCGTCGATCTGCTCGTCGGTGACGGCGGTGTCCGTCTTGGTCAGCGGCAGCTCCGCGTACTCCTTCGCCTCGACCTTGGGCTTGACCTCCACCCGGGCCTCGAAGCTGAAGGGAGCGTTGGCCTTGAGGCCCTGGTTGGTCACCTGCGGGCTGGCCACCACCTCCACGTTGTGCTCGCGCACCGCGTCCAGGTAGGCCGTCTGCACCACGCGCTGGATGACCTCGTCCTCGACCTGGTCCTTGAAGCGCTGCTCCAGGATGCGGCGGGGGACCTTGCCCTGTCGGAAGCCCGGCAACCGCACCTGCTGGCCAAGCCTGGAGTAAGCGCGGTTCAGCTCTTCCGCCACGCGGGCGGACTCGACCTCGATGGAGAGCTTCTTCTCGATGGGAGAGAGCTCTTCGACCTGGACCTTCATACGGGCCTCGCTCGCCGCCTTCTCGGACAGTCGTCCCGAGCGGCGCCGGTTAAGTGGGACGTGCGCCTTTAGGGGATAGGCACGAACGGGTCAACGCGAAATGGGCGAGGAGGGACTCGAACCCTCACACCTTGCGGTACCAGATCCTAAGTCTGGTGCGTCTACCAGTTTCGCCACCCGCCCGGATGCGCCGCGTGCCGTCTGCCGTACATACCGCGAAACGTCCGCCGCGCGTCACCCGACGGATGCGTGATGCGGAAAAACAAACGGGGTCTCTCCATCGCTGGAGAGACCCCGTATGAGAGCGGAGGGAATCGAACCCACAACCTATGGATTAAGAGTCCATTGCTCTGCCAATTGAGCTACGCTCCCGGCACTGCGCTTGGCCCGTCGGCTGCGTGACGTCCAAGTGGCGGCGGTAATTACAGAAGGCCGCCCGCGCTGTCAAAAGTATTTTCGTCTCCCCTGCATTCCCCACGCACGGCGATCTTCCACGCGGACGCGCAGTCCGGGATGGGACGCCACGCCGCCCGCCCGACGGGCTGGCGCCGGGGACGGCCGGATTCCGAATGAAACAGAGCCACGGGCCCACTGTTGAACGTGGCCACGGCGACTCGTGTGTCCGGAGTGCTCGGACGCACGGGGCTCGCACGCGCCCCCATTCGGGACTCTGAGCACGTGAACCGCCGAGGCACAGGCGGGCGGACGGAGGTCGTCCGCCCTTTTCGCGCAGGACGTATGCAGGAGACGACAGTGACGGAAGCCAACATCCCCCCCAAGGTGGAAGACACCGGCTCGGTGCTCGGCGGCTGGAGCCGGGAGCGCATGGAGCTGATCCGGCGCACCATCTGCCCCCGGGGCATCAGCGAGGACGAGTTCGCCCTCTTCATCGAGCAGTGCAAGCGCAGCGGGTTGGATCCGCTGCTCAAGGAAGCCTTCTGCGTCGCGCGGAGGCAGAACATCGGCAACCGGGAGCGCCCCAACTGGGTGACGAAGTACGAGTTCCAGCCCTCCGAGGCCGGGATGCTCGCCCGCGCGGAGCGCTTCCCGGACTTCAAGGGCATCCAGGCGAGCGCGGTGTTCGCCGAGGACGACATCGTGGTGGACCAGGGTCGGGGCGAGGTGGTGCACCGCTTCAACCCGGCCAAGCGCAAGGGCGCGCTGGTGGGCGCCTGGTCGCGGGTGGTGCGCGACGGGAAGCTGCCCGTGGTGGTGTGGCTGGACTTCAGCGGCTACGTCCAGCAGACGCCGCTGTGGGCCAAGATTCCCACGACGATGATCGAGAAGTGCGCCCGGGTGGCGGCCCTGCGCAAGGCGTACCCGGAGGCCTTCGGCGGACTGTACGTCCGCGAGGAGATGCCGGCGGAGGACTTCGAGTCGGCCTCGGCCCACCCCGAGCCCGCCCCCGCGGGCGGCGCCTACGAGGTGCTGGGCGCCCGCTCGGGCCCGGTGAAGGCGTCCTTCCCCACCCCGCTGGCCACCACCGCGCCCGCGAAGGAGGAGAAGGCGGCCCAAGCGAAGCTGGACGTGGATCTGCCGCTGGCCCCGCTTCCTCCGAAGGAAGTGGAGGCGGCGAAGGAGGACGTGGAGCCCGCCGTGGCGCCCACGCGTCCGAAGGCGAGCGCCGTGCTGGTGGCGTTCGGTCCCTACAAGGGCAAGACGGCCTCGGAGCTCTCGGACGAGGAGCTCAGCGAGACCATTGAGTTGGCGAACGAGAAGCTGATGGAGCAACCCCGCGCGCGCTGGGCCAAGGCGATGCGGGAGAACCTGCTCGCGCTGGAGGCGGAGACGGAGCTGCGCTGCCGCGTCCCGTCCACGACGGACAAGAGCAACGGCGCGTCCCACGCCTGATGCGCTGAAGTGAGGAATGCCTCCGTCGGACGTCTTCCGGCGGGGGCCCTCTTCGCGGCGCCACTCGAGGACTCCCACGAAGGAGTCCGGGGCCTTGCGGAAAGAGGAGAGCGCGCTCGGAGGGACTTGAACCCCCAACCCCCGGGTTCGAAGCCCGGTGCTCTATCCAGTTGAGCTACGAGCGCAACCTACGAACGGGGATGAAGGTGGGCGGCCAACCGGGGTCGAACCGGCAACCTCTGGAGTCACAGTCCAGCGCTCTAACCAGTTGAGCTATGGCCGCCGTTACCGCTACGGCGTTTGAAGCGGGGGCTTCCCTACCGTGGAAAGCCGGGCCAGTTCAAGGCCCAAATCACACAACGCACCGGCCAAGTTGGCGCCCCAGGCAGGACTCGAACCTGCGACCCCCGACTTAGAAGGTCGGTGCTCTATCCAGCTGAGCTACTGGAGCTGGGCCGGGCTTGCTGCTCCACTGCTACTCAAAAATCGGGGCGAGAGGATTCGAACCTCCGACCCCCTGCGCCCAAGGCAGGTGCGCTACCAGGCTGCGCTACGCCCCGAAAAGTAGAGTCCGGCATTGTTGAACCATCGCGGACGGACGCGCAAGGCCCACGTGCCTGACCTCGCGATTCACGGACGCGCGGCGAGCGAGAGCAGCTTCGGCTTCATCTTCCGGAAGGCCGCGCCGCGGTGGGAGATGGCGGACTTCTCCTCGGCGGTGAGCTCCGCGAGCGACCGGCCACTGTCCAGAAGGATGAAGACCGGGTCGTACCCGAAGCCGTGCTCACCCTTCGGCGCGTATCCGATTCTCCCCTCGCACCGCCCCTCCTCCACGTGCGTGCGCCCATCCGGCCACGCCAGCGCCAGCGCGCAGCGGAACGACGCCGTGCGCTTCTCGTCGGGCACTCCGCTCAGCTCCGAGAGGAGCTTCTCGTAGCGGGCCTTGTCGTCGCCGGGCGCGTAGCGGGCGGACAGCACCCCGGGCTGGCCGTCGAGCGCGTCCACGCACAGCCCCGAGTCGTCCGCGAGCGCCGGCAGGCCCGTGGCCCGCGCATACTCCACCGCCTTCTTCACCGCGTTGGCCTCGAAGGTGTCGCCGTCCTCCTCCGGCTCCGGCACCGGCGGCAGGTCCGCGAGCGACACCACCTCCACCGAGTCCCCCACCAGCTGGCGCAGCTCGCGCAGCTTCCCCTTGTTGGTGGTGGCGAAGAGCAGCTTCGGCGAGGGCGTGCTCATTCGAGCGCCTTCGCCTGCGCGGCGACGAGCTGATGGATGGCGGCAAGTCCCCCGTCGAGCATCGCGTCCAGCGTCTTGCGATCGAACAGCTGGTGCTCGGCGGTGCCCTGCACCTCCACCATGCGCCCGTCACCCGTGGCCACGATGTTGAGGTCCACGTCCGCCTTGGAGTCCTCCTCGTAGTCCAGGTCCACGCGCACCTCCCCGTTCACCACGCCCACGGACACCGCGGCCATGGGCGTCAGCTTGGGCTGCTTGGTGAGCGTGCCCTGCTTCTGCAGCGAGCGCAGCGCGAGCACCACCGCCACGTACGCGCCGGTAATCGACGCCGTGCGCGTGCCGCCGTCCGCCTGGAGCACGTCACAGTCCAGCGTGAGGGTGCGAGGGCCCAGCGTGGACAGGTCCACCGCCGCGCGCAGGGAGCGGCCGATGAGGCGCTGGATCTCCATGGTGCGGCCGGTCTGCTTGCCCTTGGCCGCCTCGCGCTGGTTGCGCGTGTGCGTGGCGCGCGGGAGCATGCCGTACTCGGCCGTCACCCAGCCGGTCCCCTTCCCCATCAGGTGCGGGGGCACGCGCTCCTCGGTGGAGCAGGTGATGAGCACCTTGGTGTTGCCGAACTCCACCTGCACGGAGCCCTCCGCGTAGCGGGACACTCCGGGAGTGAGGATGACGGGGCGAAGGTCCAGCGCACCACGTTGGAAGGAACGCACGGCGAGCTCCTGGGTAGGGAATGAGCGCGTCCCTTCTCTACCAGAGCCGCGTGGCCCGCGTGTCGTCCGAGTCGGCCCGGTGTCCACTCAGGGCGTCTGCGAGCCCGCCACCTGGGCCGGCCGGGCGGCGTCCCTGCGGCGCGTGTCCTTCAGGAAGGCGAGCACGCCCTCGCTGATGGCCTCGGCCAGCTTCTCCTGGTAGTCCGCCCGCCCCAGCTTCAGGCCCTCCTCGGGATGGGAGATGTAGCCCACCTCCACGAGCACCGCCGGGCACTCCACGCCGGAGAGCACGAAGAAGGGCGCCTGCTGCACGCCCCGGTCCGCCGCCCGCGTGCGCGCCACGAGCCGGGGGTGGATGGCGTAGGCCAGCCGGGACGAGTCCGCGTGCGCCTCCGTGCGCACCAGGTCATCGAGGATGAGCGCCAGCGTCGAGTCGCCGCGCGCCGCCCGCGACATGGGCGCCTCCGAGTTCTCCCGGTCCGCCACCGCGAGCGCCGCCTCACCCGAGGCGCTGGCCGACAGGAAGTACGTCTCCACCCCCTCGGTGCGTGCCCGCATGCGGGGCGTGGGCATGGAGTTGGCGTGGATGGAGATGAAGAGGTCCGCGCCGTGGTCGTTCGTCATCTCCACGCGCTCGGTGAGGCTCACCAGCGCGTCGCGCTCGCGCGTCAGGTACACCTCGCCGCCGGCCGCCTCCAGCCTGGAGCGCAGGCGGTGGGCAATCTGCAGCGCCACCTCCTTCTCGCGCAGCGCACCAGGCCCCTTGGCGCCTTCCTTCACGCCGCCATGGCCCGGGTCGATGACGATGCGCGCGGGGCGCTCGCCGGCTCCCGCCGTGACGGGAACCCAGCAGATGCATGCGAGGAGGAACAGCAGTGCGCGGGAGGACGACGTCATGCCGGAGCGGGATGCTAGCGGAGCCCCACCCCGGGCGCGAAATCCCCGCCCGGTGGCCGGTTCAGCCGATGACGTCGATGCCCGGACGGCCCGCGCGGACCTCGCCCAGCAGCGCCGCATCCACCCCGGCCCTGTCCAGGGCCCTGAGCGCCTTGACCGCGTCCTTCGCCGGCACGCAGGCCAAGAGGCCACCGTTGGTCTGAGCATCCGCGAGCACCCACTGGATGGCCTCGGGGAGCCCCTTGGGGAAACGGACCTTCTTCTGCACGTGCTCCAGGTTCGACTTCGTCCCGCCCGGCACCACGCCCGCCTCGGCCAGCGAGGGCACCTCGGCGATGAGCGGCACGCGCTCCAAATCCAACGCCGCGCGCGTCTTCGCGGCCGTCATCATCTCCAACAGGTGGCCCAACAGGCCGTAGCCCGTCACGTCCGTCAGGGCGTTCACCTTGAACCGGCCCGAGGCGAAGACCTCGCCCGCCGCGCGGTTGAGCGTGGTCATCACGCCGATGACGTTCTTCTGCAGTTGCTTGGAGGCCACGCCCCGCTTGATGGCGGTGGTGGCGATGCCCGTGCCCAGGGGCTTGGTGAGCAGCAGCAAGTCCCCCGGCTTCGCGCCCGCGTTGGTGAGCACCTTCTTGGGGTGCACCACGCCGGTGACGGCCAGGCCGTACTTCGGCTCCGGGTCGCGGATGCTGTGGCCGCCGAGGATGGGGATGCCCGCCTCCTCCACCTTGGACTGGCCACCCTCGAGGATGCGCGCCAGCACGGACTTGGGCAGCTCGTCCGGGAAGCCGACGAGGTTGAGCGCGAACAGCGGCTTCGCCCCCATGGCCCAGATGTCCGACATCGCGTTCGCCGCGGCGATGGCGCCGAACTGGAACGGGTCGTCCACCACGGGCGGGAAGAAGTCCACCGTCTCCACCACGGCCAGGCCGGGCGAGAGGCGGTAGACGGCCGCGTCGTCATTCGTGTTGAAGCCCACCAGCGCCTGCGGGGGCCGGGAGGACTTGAGCCCTCCCAACAGCTGGGCCAGGTCCCCGGCCCGCAGCTTCGCCGCGCAACCCGCGCAGTGACTCAGCTCGGTGAGGCGCAGGCGCTTCACCGACTTCGCGTCCGCCACGGCGACATCCCTTCATTGGGAGCCCGCCCTCCCAGGAGGAGCGCGGGCTTCGTGTGCGACCTAGATGATGCGGACGTACTCGCGCTTGAGCAGGTGCACCAGACCCTCGGCGGTGACGACGTCATCCGCGTCCGCCCGGTCCAGCACCCCGGCCAGCGTGCCCTGGTTGAGCACGAGCTGGAGCACGTCCAGCAGCTCCGGCGTCAGCTCCTTGAGCGGCGGCACCAGCGGCACCGACAGCTGGAGCATGGCCTCCGGAGGCGGCAGGCTCGGCTGCAGCCGCTTGAGCTCGTCGAGCTGACGGAGCGCATCCATCAGCAGCGCCTCGGTGGACGAGTCCAGCTCCACCATGAACTCCTGGCTGTCCGCCGGCCGCAGCTCGAAGTCACCCGTCTCCCAGGTGATGATGCGGTTGAAGCTCTTCTGCGGCCCCAGGTTGTGGTTCTCGTTGATGACCGCGTAGTACACGCGGCCCTGGCGCAGGTAGATCTTCCCCTCCTGGGTGCTGTTGACCACCAGCACGCCGTTCTTCTTGGAGGTGTGGAAGAGCTGGAGCAGGTCCGGCAGGGGGATTTCTTCAATCTTCCCCGTCATGGAGCTGCCCTTGGTGGTGGTCCGCGCGGCCTGGGCGGCGGCGGCCTCCTCCAGCTTCAGCTTGGCCGTGCTCTCGTCCACGTTGGCGCCGTCGGCGCCCTGGTGCACGAGCTTGAGGATGGAGGTGCCGATGAGGATGCGGTCCCCCTCCTTGAGCCCCGCCTGCTTCACCTTCTCGCCGTTGACGAAGGTGCCGTTGGTGGAGCCCAGGTCCTCGATGGTGATCTTCCCGTTGGAGAAGCTGATCTTCGCGTGCTTGCGCGAGACCATGTCCTCCACGAGCACCATGTCCAGCTCGCTGGAGCGGCCGATGACGATCTGCTTCTCCGCCTTCAGGGGGAACTCTCCGCCCTGGTACTTCCCGGAGATGAACTTCAGGGCATAGGTCTTCGAGATATCCATGGTCATCAACCCGCCTGCTCCACCTTGCCGGGGTCCTTCACCAGGTTGAGGTACATCTGCGCGCTCTTGTTGTCGGGGCTGCGCGCCAGCACGTCCTCCCACACCTGCACCGCCTCCGCCCTGCGTCCCGCGGAGTACAGCGCCACCCCGTACTGGATACGGCCGGGGATGTAGGACGGGTTCTGCGCGATGACCTGTTCGTACTCGGCGATGGCCGCCGCGTTGTCCCCCGCGTCACGCAGGGCATTGCCCAGCTTGAGGCGGATGTCCACGAACTGCGGGCACAGGCCCAGCGCGCGCCGGTACTCCTCGATGGCCCGCTGCCATGCGCCGCTGGAGGCGAACACGTCGCCAATCTCGCCGTACATGTTGGCGATCTTCTTCTCGACGTAGGGGTCCAGCTCCCCGGGGCCCGTCTTCTGCCGGGACAAGGCGGCCTGGTAGACCTCCTTCGCCTCGGCGTACTTGCCCATGTCGTTGTAGATGACCGCGAGATTGAGCGCCGCTTCGGTGTACGCCGGATTCAGGTTCAGCGCGGACTCGAATGCCCGCTGGGCCCGGGCGAACTGGCCCTGGTCGTGGTAGATGATGCCGAGCATGTTGAACACGTCCGCGAACGTCGGATTCTGCTCGACGATCTTCGCGAGGTACTGCTCGGCCTGGGCGTACTGCTTCTTCTCGAAGTAGCCGCGCCCGAGGGTCAGTAGCTGCTTGAGGGGCTCTTCCATGACTCCGGCCCGTCCTCGGGCCCTGCCTCCGACGCGGCTAGCCTACATGAGCCCGGGCGAAAACAAGAATTCATCACCGTGAAGCGTGAGCGACAGCGACCGTTGGCCCCGGGTGTCCACCGGCCTCGACGGGAGGGAGCCCTGCAACCGCCAGTGCTCCGTCACGACTGCTTGCTCCCGCTCCAACCGGATGTACCACGCCTCCGCCCGATACAAGCGCCCTCGCAACATCTTCAGTTCATCCCACTCGGCGCCCCCTGCCCCTGGATTCCCGGGAACAGTGAGCCGAGCCAGGGCCTGTGCATCCGCGGACTCCAGCGCGCGGCGCCGGGCCTCCAGCGCGGAGACGACGGCCACCAGTCGGGGAGAGGTGTTCTTCTCCGGCACCCAATCGCCCCCGCGTCGCACGAAGGGCACCTTCTCCACGCCGGCGGTGCCCACGCGGGTGGGGCCGAGGGTGCCGTTGAAGTCGAGCGTGGCGTGGGCCTCGGCGCGCTGGCCTCCGGGCTCCACCGTCACGGTGATGCGGGCGAAGTGGAGCTCCTGGGAGACCAGGGGCGCGTCCGCGAGGGGGATGGGCAGGGAAAACCCATAGGCCTCGGTGTGCTTCAGGGCGGTGATGATCTCCGCTTCGGGGCCCGCGGCGAAGCTCAGGAGCCGGGGTATGAGCACCGCGCAGGCGGCGAGCACCGCCAGTCCGGCGATGACCAGTCCCCCCAGCCGGCTCCACTCCTCGGTGGACCTCACGCGGCCTCCGGGGACCTCACGTGCCCAGCATCTGCTGGGCCTTCTGGGCGGCGGGCGTCCCGGGCAGGCGACGCAGCACCTGGCGCAGGGTCTCCTCGGCGCGCTTGGGGTCGTTGAGCTTCACGTAGGCCTCGTGCAGGTCGAAGAGGGCCTCCTCCTCGTACGGCGTGCCGGGGTACTTCGTGAGCAGCGACTCCAGGCGCTGGGCCACGGCCTTCCAGCGCTCGCGCTTCGTGTAGAAGCGGGCCACGTACAGCTCGTGCTCGGCCAGGCGCTTGCGCGCGTCGTCCGCGTGCCGCTTGGCCTCGGGGACGTACTGCGAATCCGGGTACTGGCGGAGGAACTCCTCCATGGTGGAGAGCGCGGCGCGAATCTCGCCCTGGTCCTTCTCTTTGGAGGGCGGCAGCGCGAAGAAGTCGGACGGGTAGTCCTCCACGTGGGTGAGCGCCGAGCGGAAGGCGGCGTAGTCGACCTTGGCGTGCGTGGGGTGGAGCTTGATGAAGGCCTGGTACTGGTCCCGGGCCTCGGCGAAGGCCTCGCGGGCGAAGTCCAGGTCCGCCAGGCGCAGCTCCGCCTCGCGGGCGGCCTCCTGGTACGGGTACTTGACCCGGACGTACTCGAAGTACTTCTGCGACTTGAAGAAGTCCTTGTTCTCGAGCGCCTCGCTGCCGAGCCGGAGGTTCTCCTCCGCGTCGGCGGCGTAGTCGGGGTCTCCACCCTGGGAGCCGGAGAGGGTGGAGCAACCCGAGGCGAACAAGAGGACGACGGTCAGGAAGGCGACGACGGAACGCATCGGCGGCACGCTATTCGTCCGGCCCCGAGGGGTCCAGTGAAGGTTCGCCGAGCAGTTGCTGGATGACGTCCTCGGAGAATCCCCGCCCGGACAACAGCCGCGCGGCGCGGGCCCAGGCCTTCTCGTCGAGCGGCCGGGCCGTCAGCCCCCGCTTCTCCAGGACGGCGCGCGCGGCGGCGGTGGCGTCGAAGTCCACCGCGTCCGTGGCGGACGCCAGCGCGCCCTTGGCCGCGTCCTCGGACAGGCCGTGGGATTGCAGCTTCTGGAGGACGGAGGCGGGGCCCTTGCCCGAGCGCAGGAGGGAGGCGGCGCGCTCTTCTCCGAAGCGGGTGTCGTCCAGGTAGCCCCAGCCCTCGAGGCGGGCGAGCGCGGCGTCGCGGACGGACGGGGCGAAGCCCTTCTTCTCCAGGGCCTGGAGCAGCTCCTGGCGCGTGCGGGCGCGGATGCCCAACAGCTTGAGTCCCGCATCCGTGGCGCGCTGGACGGCCTCGGGGCCTTCTTCCTCCGGGAGCATGGCGGGATACGTAGCATGTGGTAACAGGCGCGGCATGCACCCAGTCCTCGCCCGCTACCTCACCGCCGATGTCGCGAAGGAGACGCTCCGCAAGCAGCAGGCGGGTGGCGCCCTCGACCCGGAGGAGCAGTTCTTCGCCGAGGCCGCCAAGGCGCACCCGCGCCAGGCCGCCATCCTGATGGACGTGGGTGGCCGCGTCCTGTCCTCGGATGCCCAGGCGGCGCTGGTGCTGCTGGCGGCGCACGCGGCGGCGCGCGCGATTCAGGAAGATTCAGAGCTGACCGAGGCCACGAAGAAGGCGCGTGAGGCGCTGACCGAGGAGGGCGCGAGCGAGGAGGAGACGGACGCGTTCATCGCCTCCATCCTCCTGGAGGAGGCGTTCGGCTACGAGCAGGACGTGGACAGCTTCGACCGCGAGTACGTGAAGGAGTCGCTGGGCGAGGTGCCCGCGCTGGCGGCGCTGACGAAGGAGGCGGTGGACGCGCTGTTCGTCGGGTTCGTGAAGGCCTCGAAGGACGACGCCGAGCGCAAGGTGCGCGAGGTCATGGCGAGGGCGCTGTTCGACATCGCCTGGGCGGAGGGGCCGGCGCCCATCAACCCCGAGCACATCGAGGCGCTGCTGGACGCGCAGGTGGCCGACAAGTCCGAGGAGGAGCAGGAGGAGAAGGTGCACGCCACCGCCCATCTGCTCCAGGCGCTGGCGAAGGAGGGCCTCATGGGCCCGCTGCGCCTGTCGCGCCTGAGGGCCATGCTGGGCGAGGAAGACGCGTAGTCACCGTGTCGCGAGGCGGCGGGCGAGTGCGACTCGCTGCCTCGGAGTGGATGACGGTGCGGACCGGCTTGGAGGGAGGATGGCTGTCCTCCCCTGCCCCGCGCGCGCATCCCCACGATGCGCGGCATCTCAGCAGGAGCACCGGAGCCGGGCCGCACATCGCGGCCTCGACTCACGGGGCCCCATCGACTCAGAAGCGTTCGATCTGGAAGTCGTCATCCCCACCCGCCGCCGGAGCGGGCGCGGGGGCCGGGGCCGGAGGACGGGCCGCCGGCGGAGGCGCGGCGGGGCGCATGGCCTGGGCGGGCGCGGGCGGACGCGCGACGTTCGGCGCCGCGGGCGTGGCGGGACGCGCGACCTGGACCGGCGCCGGCGTGGGCGGCGCGGCGGGAGGCGGCGCCGCACCCACGGGCGCGCCCTTCTGCGCGAAGGCGGCCGAGCCCGGAACCGGACGGGCCTCGCCCGGCTTCGCGTCGAAGCTGTCCCACTTGGAGTCGGACGTGCCGCTGATGCCGGAGAAGCGCAGCGCGAAGTCGTCCGGGTTGGACGCCTGACGGTGGGCCTCGTCGTAGGTGACCAGCCCCTGGCGCACCAGGCTCATCAGCGACTGGTCGAAGGTCTGCATCCCGTACGAGTCCGTACCCTGGGCGATCGCGTCGTGGATCTCCTTCGTGCGGTCCTTGTCCTCGATGAGCTCGCGCACGCGCGCGGTGACGCGCAGCACCTCCACCGCGGCCACGCGGCCCTTGCCGTCCGCGCGCGGCACCAGGCGCTGGCTGACCACGCCCTTGAGCACGGACGCCAGCTGGATGCGCACCTGCTTCTGCTGGTGCGGAGGGAAGGCGGAGACGATGCGGTTGACCGTCTCCGTCGCGTCCAGCGTGTGCAGCGTGGACATGACCAGGTGGCCCGTCTCCGCCGCGTGCAGCGCCGTCTCGATGGTCTCGTGATCTCTCATCTCGCCCACGAGGATGACGTCCGGGTCCTGCCGCAGCGCGCTCTTGAGCGCCTGCGCGAAGCTCATCGTGTCCACGCCCACCTCGCGCTGGTTCACGATGGAGCGCTTGTCGCGAATGAGGAACTCGATGGGGTCCTCAATCGTCATGATGTGGCTGGTCTCGTTGGAGTTGATGTGGTCGATCATCGCCGCCAACGTGGTCGACTTGCCGGAGCCCGTCGTGCCCGTCACCAGGATGAGACCGCGCTCCTCGCCACAAATCTTCGCCAGCACCTGCGGCAACAGCAGGTCCTGCATCGTCATCACCTTGAACGGGATGACTCGCAGCACCGCGCCCACGGTGCCGCGCTGCTGGAAGACGTTCACGCGGAAGCGGCCCAGGCCCGGGACTCCGTACGCCAGGTCCACCTCGTTGCTCGCCTTGAACTTCTCCTTCTGGAACTCGTTCATGATGCCGAACGCCATCCGCGCCACCTCCTCGGGCGGAAGGCGACGGCCGTCCTTCAACGGCACCAACGAGCCATCCACCCGGAACATGGGCGGCAGACCGGCCTTGAGATGAATGTCGGAGGCACCGCCGCGCAGGGCGATCTGGAGGATCTCATTGAGTTCCATGGGCGTCGCGAATGGTAGCAGACGCTCCCGCGCCCGCGCGACACACCGTGGAGTGAGTCCCCGAAAACACCACGGCGGAGACCCTCGTGAGAGAGCCTCCGCCGCGGAGGACAGCGAGCGACCAACCTGAACGGTTAGCGCTTGGAGAACTGGAACCGGCGACGCGCGCCCGGCTGACCGTACTTCTTGCGCTCGACCGCGCGAGCATCACGCGTGAGGAAGCCGGCCTTCTTCAGCGCCGGACGGAACTCCGGGTTGAAGGCGCACAGGGCGCGGGCGATGCCGTGACGGATGGCGCCGGCCTGGCCAGAGAGACCGCCGCCGCGAACGTTCACGGTGACGTCGAGCTTCCCCTTCTGCTCGAGGATCTCGAGGGGCTGGTTGAGCACCATCTTCGAGGTCTCGCGACCGAAGTAGTCGTTGATCTCACGACCGTTGATGGTGACCTGACCCGTGCCGGGACGCAGCCAGACGCGAGCGGTGGCCTCCTTGCGGCGGCCGGTGGCGTAGAAACCGAGCTCTTGGTGGATGGGCATGGACGTTGTCTCCCTTACGCCTCAACCGAGTACGCAGCCGGCTTCTGGGCGGCGTGGGGGTGGGTATCACCCGCGTAGACCTTCAGCTTCGTCATCATCTGCCGACCCAGCGCGTTGCGGGGCAGCATGCGGCGGACCGCGTTGATGACGATGTCCTCGGGGTGGCGCTGGCGGAGCTTCTCCAGGTTGGTGATCTTCAGGGCACCGGGGAAACCCGCGCGCGGGTGCCGGTAGTACATCTTGTCCTTCTCCTTCGTCCCCGTCACCTTCACCTTGTCGGCGTTGATGACGATGACGTGGTCGCCCGTGTCGATGGACGGCGTGTAGATGGCCTTGTGCTTGCCCTTGAGCAAGGTGGCAATCTGGCTCGCCGCGCGGCCCAGCACCTTGTCGGACACGTCGATGACGTGCCACTGGCGCTTGATGTCCCCAGCCTTCGCGCTGTAGGTCTTCTGCGACATTTCGTGCACTCCAAACTTCTCGCGGTCGCCAGGTGCATGCCGGGGACCGCATCTCGTGCGGAACCAACCACAGGTCCTCCACGAAACATCCGAAGAGGCCCGGAAAGGCCGAACCTCCTAGCGGTCATGGAGGATCAAGTCAAGGTTGGCGGGGGCCGCTGAGCCACGGAAGGCTCTTTTCCTACCCTGCCCTACCTCCAGGAGGCACGCCCCCACCGCCCGGGGTCCCCGGCTGGGGCTTCTTGAAGCGCTCCTTGAGGTTGGCGAAGAAGTTCTTCTCCTCCGTCGTCGGTGGTCCCTGACGCGGCGCATCAGGTGTCACGTGCTCGATGACGTCCTCGGGCAGGTCCTCCAGGAAGCGGGAGGGTGTCCGGGGGACCTCCTTGCCGCGCTTCACGCGGGTGACGGCGCGGGTGAGGTAGAGCAGCTCCTTGGCGCGGGTGATGCCCACGTAGCAGAGCCGGCGCTCCTCCTCGAGGTTCTGGGCCTCGCCCTGCATGCCGCCGTGGGGCATCAGGTCCTCCTCCATCCCGATGAAGAAGACGAGCCGGTACTCCAGGCCCTTGGAGGAGTGGATGGTCATCAGGGTGACGCGGCGGTTGCTGCCCGGGACGTCCTCGTCGTCCTCCTGCTTGTTGTCCAGGCTCAGCCGGTTCAGGTAGGTGAGCAGGCTGGCCTTGGGGCCCTCGCGCTTCTCGAAGCGCTCCAGGGAGTCGATGACGCCGTCCACGCCCTTGAGCTTCTTGTCCGCGCTGGTGGCGCTGGTGGCGTGCGCGCGCGTGGCGTCCCGGAAGCCGATCTCCTCCAAGAGCTTGCGCGTGGCCACGGCCAGCTGCCCCGCCTCGTACGCCGCGCGGTAGCGCTCGATGAGGTCCACGAACTCGTGCACCTTGGCGCCCGCGCCCGGCGGCAAATCGTCGTACTCGGACGCCTTGCGCATCACCGTCCACAGCGTGACGCCCTCCGCGCGCGAGTGCGCGTGGAGCCGCTCCACCGTCACGTCGCCGATGCCGCGCGACGGGACGTTGATGATGCGCATGAGCGAGATTTCATCCAGCCGGTTCACGATGACCTTGAAGTACGCGATGACGTCCTTCACCTCGCGCCGGTCGAAGAACTCGCTGCCGCCCACCACCTCGTAGGCGATGTTCTTCTCGCGCAGCATCTCCTCGATGGGGTGCGACTGGCCGTTGGTCCGATAGAGCACCGCGATGTCGTCCGCAGGGACGCCCAGCGAGATGTGCTTCTGGATTTCGTGCGCGACGAAGCGGGCCTCCTCCTCGTCATTGGGGCACGCCACCACCTTCACCTTGGGCCCCCCCTTGCGGTCGGTCCACATCTGCTTGGCCTTGCGCTCGGGGTTCTTGGCGATGACGGCGTTGGCCGCGTCCAGCACCATCTGCACGGAGCGGTAGTTCTGCTCCAGGCGCACCTCCTTCCCTCCCGGGAAGAAGTGGTCGAAGTGGAGGATGTTGCGCACCTCCGCGCCGCGCCACGAGTAGATGCACTGGTCGTCGTCCCCCACCGCGCACACGTTCTTGGACTGCCCCGCCATCAGCTTGAGCAGCTCCAGCTGGGCCAGGTTCGTGTCCTGGAACTCGTCCACCAGCAGGTAGCGGAAGCGGTGCGTGTACTTGAGGTACAGGTCCGAGTGCTCACGGAGCAGGCGCGTGGGGAGGATGAGCAGGTCGTCGAAGTCCACCGAGCCCTGCGCCTTCAGCGCCAGCTGGTAGTCCGGGTAGACCATGTGGGTGATGAGGTCGTAGTCGTCGCCGATGCCCTCGGGCTTGGGCTCGGGCGCCTGGCCGGAGTTCTTCGCCTTGGAGATGAGCCCCAGCACCTTGCGCGCGTCGAAGGCGCGGTCGTCGATGCGGTGGTCTCTCATGGCGCGGCGGATGATGGCCAGTTGGTCGCCCATGTCCGCGATGGCGAACTTCTTGGGCCAACCCAGCCGATGGATGTCCTCGCGGAGCATCTCCGCACCGAAGGCGTGGAAGGTGCACACGAGCACGCCCTGGGCGCGGGGCCCGGCCATGTGGACCAGGCGCTCCTTCATCTCCGAGGCCGCCTTGTTGGTGAAGGTGACGGCGAGGATGTTGCGAGCCAGGATGTGGTCTGGCCGCTCGTTGAGCAGGTGGACGATGCGGTGGGTGATGACGCGGGTCTTCCCGCTCCCAGCACCCGCGAGGACCAGCAAGGGACCCTGGAGGGTGACCACGGCCTCGCGCTGAGGAGGATTGAGCTTCGAGAGGTCCATTGCGCGCGGGGCGGGGATACCTTTTGATTCGGCCGTGCGCGACAACTTTCTCCCAAGCCTCGCCCTCCTCCTGCTCGCGCTCGCCCCGGGTGTCGGGTGCACGAAAGCGGAGGGCACCTCCGACGAGGTGACGGCCTCCATCCCCGCCGCCAGTGCGCCCTGCGTGTACTTCAAGACGCTGGCACCGTTCCTGCCGGAGGAGCTGGAGGGCTTCACCGTCGCGCGCACCCAGGGCTCCACCGGCAAGTACGGCGAGGTGTCCGTGTCGGAGGCGGAGCGGCTGTTCACCCGAGGTGAGGGCCGCGAGGTGAAGGTGCGCATCGTGGACACCACGATGGGGCAGAAGATTGGTCAGGCCATCCGGGACGCGGCCGAGCGGGCCAAGGACCGGCCCGCGAGCGATCCGGCGGCGCCCATCCACTGGAAGGACGCGGTGGGCTTCGTGAGGTACGACGCGGAGGAGGCGCTGGCGGAGGCGAACCTGTTGGTGGGAGATCGCTTCGTGGTGGCCGTCACCAGCCGGGGCTTTCCGGGCACGGTGGAGGTGCGGCGGGTGGCGCGAGGAATCGACCTGGCCGGGCTGGCCCGGCTTCAGTGAAGTCCGACAATGGGCAAGGAGTGTCCCGGGTGGTGAAGGCGAAAGGTACGCGGACCGACGCAGGAGAGCTGCTCGCCGAGGAGAAGGCGGCGCGGGAGGTCGTGGCCTCGCTCGGCAAGAGGGAGTTCCTGGACCAGCTCCAGAAGCTCACCAAGAGCTACGCGTCGGACCCGGGCAACCCCGGCTCCTACGCGTGCGAGGGCTGTCAGCGCTGCGCCAACTGCATGTTCTGCAAGGACTGCGACAGCTGCTTCCAGTGCACGCACTGCACCCGGTGCGAGCTGTGCAACAACTGCTCGCACTGCGTGGAGTGCAAGAGCTGTCATGCGTGCGCCTACTGCCTGCAGAGCGAGAACTGCACCACCAGCGCCTACCTGGTGATGTGCCGCAACCTGCAGGACTGCAACTACTGCTTCGGGTGTGTGGGCCTGGCGAAGAAGGACTTCCACATCCTCAACGTCCCCTTCCCCCGGACCGAGTACTTCAAGGTCGTGGGCAAGCTGCGCAAGGAGCTGGGGCTGCCGTAGTGCCCCTCGCGCGGGTCCGGCCCGGCCCGCGTCAGAGCGCCCGGACGTAGAGCGCCTTGAGGTACTCCGTCTCCGGCAGGCCCGCGAGCACGGGGTGGTCCAGGCCCGCGCCCCGGCGCTCCAGGATCTGCACCGGGCGCTTCGCGTCCGCGGCGGCGCCCAGCAGCATCTCCTCGAAGCCCGCGCGGTCCAGCTTGCCCGAGCACGAGCAGGTGACGAGCACGCCGTCCGGCTTCAGGCAGCGCAGCGCGCGCAGGTTCAGCTCGTGGTACGCGCGCAGCGCGGTCTCCAGGCCCTCGCGGCGCTTGGCGAGCCCGGGCGGGTCCAGGACGATGAAGTCGAAGCGGCGGCTCTGCGAGTCGAAGCGCTTGAGCACGTCGAAGGCGTTCGCGTGCTCCACGGTGACGTTCGTCCGGTTGTTGGCGCGGGCGTTGTCACCGATGCGCGCGGCGGCCTTCTCGTCCTGCTCCACCGCGATGACCGACGTGCAGTTGCGGGCCAGGGAGAGCGCGAAGCCGCCGTGGTAGCTGAAGAGGTCCAGCGCCTCGCCGCGCGCCAGCTCTCCGGCGCGCAGGTGGTTGTCCACCTGGTCCAGGAACGAGCCCGTCTTCATGTCGCCCAGCAGGTCCACGTCGAAGCGGTTGTCGCCCTCGTGGTACGTGAAGCGCGACTCGCCCTGGCCGTGCAGGAAGCGCGTCTCGCGCGGCAGGCCCTCGAAGTCGCGGCCGGAGGCGTCGTCGCGGCACACCACGTGGGTGGCGCCGGTGAGTTCCACCAGCATCTTCGCCAGGGACTCCTTGCGCGCGTCCATGCCCTCGGAGAGCGTCTGGAGGGTGAGGCCCTTGCCGTAGCGGTCCACGAAGAGGCCGGGAAGCTGGTCCGCCTCGCCGTGCACCAGGCGCAGGCCGTCACGCTTGGACAGGGAGGACCTGCGCGCGAGCGCGGCCTCCAGGCGCTTGCGGAAGAAGGCGTCGTTCACCTGCAGCTCGCGCGGGGGCGTGCGCGTCAGGAGGCGCAGCGCCAGCGGGGAGCGCCGCGCGTAGAGGGCCTGGCCGATGGGATTGCCCTGGGAGTCCACCACCATCACCACCGCGCCGGGGCCCGTCACGTCGGGGGGCGCGGCGAGTTCGGTGCGGTACAGCCAGGGGTTGCCCGCGCGCAGGGACTTCGCGCCCTTGGGGCTCGTACGTGCAACGGGAAGCGTCGGGGGGATGGCCATTCGCGTCACTCCAGGCCGCGCGCGGCCAGTTCTTCATCGTCCTCGCCGCGCAGATGCCCGATTTCGTGGAGCAATGTCACGCGAATCTGTTCGCGCAGCTCCGCCGGCGTGCGCACGGCCCGTGCCAGGTTGCGCCGGTACAGCACCACCGAGCGGCACGGCGACTCCGCCCCGTCGCACGGCGCGCCCAGGGGCGGCCCCCGGAACAGCCCCAGGATGGTCGGCGACAGGGGCGGCTGGTTGGCGAGCAGGTCCACCTCGGCGGGCAACTCCTCCGCGGTGACGGGGACGCCCTCCAGGTCATTGCGCATGTCAGCAGGCAGCTCGGAGACGGCGCGGGCCACGTCCACGCGGAAGGTGTCCTCGGTGGGCAGGGGCGGCGTCGGGAAGTCGTCAGGAGCAAGCGTGCGCGCCTTGTCGAAGTGCGTCTGCGCCTGCTTCCACTTTCCTTCCCGCTCCAGCAACAGCCCCAGGTGCTGGTGCGCGTGCGCGGCGCGCTCCGCGTCGTCGACCAGGCCCTGGAAGGCGCGCTTCGCATCGGAGAAGCGGCACAGCTCGAAGAGGGCCAGGGCTCGCTCGTAGAGCGCCTCGCGGCTGCCCGGCTCGCGAGCCAGGACGATGGCGGCCCGGGCGAGGGCCTCCTCCGCCTGACCCAGGTCGTTGAAGGCCATGGCCGACACCAGCGCCAGGTGCGGGATGAGCTCCGGGGGCGTGCCGGGCTGGGACAGGCCGCGCTCGGCGTAGAGCGTGCCCAGCTCGTCGCGTTCGCGCGTGGAGGTCATCTGCACCGCGTACAGGTGGGCCGCGCCGAGCAGCGCGTCCGCGTCCCCGGGGTCGATGGCGAGCGCCCGGGCGAAGGCGAGCTGCGCGTCCGACTCGCGCCCCAAGGCGGCCAGTGCGACACCGCGCTCGGCGTGGGCCGAGGCCAGGTCCGGCTCCAGCGCCGCCGCCTGCGCCGCGCAGGACAGCGCCTCCTCGAAGCGCCCCGAGTCGTAGTAGCCGCGCGCCGCGTCCAGTGGAGAGCCGCCCCGGGCCTGGCAGACCGCGAGCGGCTGCACGGGGCGCGCGGTGTCACCGGGCTCGTCGGAGTGCGTGCCGTTGGCAGAGGTGGGCTTCACAGCCGACACCTCGGGCGATCCGGCGTCTCCCGTCTCCGGGGCCGAGGCGTTCCGCTTGCAGGCGGTGAGGAGGAGGCAGAGGGCGAGCAGACCGCGCCGCGACATGGGCCGTCACGCTACGGCATCACCCCAGGGGCCGGGAAGCAGGGACGTGCATGCTCGCTCGGCGGGCGGCGGCAAGGCACTCCTGGGTGCACCAGGGTGAGGCCCCATGAGTCCTCCACCTCCAACGCTCACCGCTCGCTGATGGACGGGCCCAGCCTGCCCTGTTCACTCGGTGGGCGGCGACGCGGTCCGCCTCGGGTGCACTAGGGTGGCGCTCCCATGAGACCCTTGATTCTGGCATCCACCTCCAGTGCCCGCCGCTCGCTGATGGATGGGCTCGCCCTGCCCTATCGCGCCGTGAGTCCGGGCGTCGACGAGACGGTGGCCGCCCACCTTTCGGCCCGTGAGGCCGTCCGCGAGCTGGCGGCTCGCAAGGCTCGCGCCGTGCACGCACGACATCCCGACGCGTGGGTGCTCGGCGCGGACCAACTGGTCGAGGTGGCCGGACAGACGCTCACCAAGCCCGCAGACCGCGACGCGGCGAGAGGCCAGCTCCAGAAGCTCCTGGGCCACACCCATGACATCCACACCGGCGTGTGCCTGGTGGGCCCGGGCGGGTCCATCGACGAGGCCGTGGAGACCGCGCGCCTGACGTTCCACGACGTCACACCGGACGAACTGGAGCGCTACCTGGACCTGAACGAGTGGGAGGGCTGCTGCGGCAGCTACCGCGTGGAGGGCGCGGGACAGGCGCTGCTGGCGCGGCTCGACGGCGACCGCGCGAACGTGCAGGGCCTGCCCATGGTGACCGTGGTGCGACTGCTGCGACAGGCCGGCTTCACCTTCTTCGAGCGCGGCCAGCCGTAGCCTCACCCCGCGGTGGACAGCTCCGCGAGAACCTCCTGGTACGCGGCGCGGGCCTTGTCCGCCTGGTCCGCCTTGAAGCTGGCCGCCGCCACCACCGGATGCCCGCCGCCACCGTACCTGCCAGCGATGGCGGAAAGGTCATGCTGGCGCAGCTCCGGCTTCCACGGGTTGGAGCCGAGCGACACCTTCGCGCGCGACGTCCCCCGCCCCACCCACAGCGTGTAGCGCGCGTCCGGATAGAGCGCGTACGCGATGAACTTGTTGAGGCTGTCCACGCCCTCGTCCACCAGGTCGAAGAAGACGACGCCGCGCTCGTAGCGGGCCCGCGAGCGCACCAGCTCGATGTTCGCCTGATGGCGCGCGAGCAGCGGCGCCAGCGGCCCCGCGATGAGCGGCGAGGCGGCGATGTCCGCGAGCGACTCCGACTGCATGCGGCGGATGACCTCGGGGATGAGCGCCGGGTCCTTGTTCGCCTCCAGCACCGTCATGATGCGCAGCGCGGGCTCCTCCAGCGCCACCGCCATCTGCGGCGAGGGGAACTGGGCCCCGTCGATGATTTCCGCCCAGTGGATGAGGTCCGAGAGCGCGGACGCGTCCCAGCCGAAGCGCTCTCGCGCCACGTCCGCCAGGTACTTCGTGCAACTCTTGCGGTGCGCGTCGTGGAACTTGCGCCCGCTCGAGTCCGCGCGGAAGTGCGCCTCGTCCCCCGACTGCTGGAACGCGGAGGCATGGTGGTCGAACCACCACGTCAGCCGAGCGTCCTGGCTGTAGCGGAAGTCGACGATGACGTTCTCCTCGCCCGTGAAGACGGCCGGGTCGATGCCCTCCGCGCCCGGCTTGTGGTTCAGCCCCTGGTAGCGGAACGCCGCGTCCGCGCGGACACGCTCCCGGTAGAAGCGGGTGAACACCGCGGCGCTCGCGGCGCCGTCGAAGCAGTTGTCGTGGAACAGGACCTGGACGTTCATGGCCGCGCCCGTTTACTGCAACGCGAGCCCCTCGCCCACCGCGGCGAAGGACTCCTGCCCTCCCGTGTCGCCCGGCTGTGCGTCACCCGACCCGGCGGCCACCACCGCGAGCCCCACCAGTCGACCATCCGGCAACAGCCCGCAGCCCAGCGTGCCCCTCGCGCCCGCCGACGTGCTCAGCGTGTACAGCTTCGAGCGCGACCCCAGCGCCGCGGGCGACGCCGTGCGCGCCTCCTCACCGGTGCCCACCGCGCTCAACAGCCCCTGGCAGCCGGCCTCCAGCTTCACGCCTGTGGAGCGCTCCACCCAGAGGAAGCCGTAGCGCCCGCGCGCCATGTCGCCGAAGCCCACGCCGCTGCCGTGCAGCGTCGCCGCGGGCAGCGGCAGGTGCGTGGCGAGCTGCTCACGCGTCAGCCGCTCCCACCCCACCGGCAGCTCCAGCCGATACCCCAGCTCACTGCCCACCAAGAGCTGCCGCACGCCCCCGCCTCCCAGGGACGCCCCCGTGCCCGGCATCGCCAGGAGCACGGCCGAGGCCAGCGCCGTGGCGAGCCCCAACCCCAGGCCCGTGTAACGCCGCGCGGGACCGGGCTCCCCCACCACCAGGAACAACGCCACCAGGCCCAGCGCGAAGTAGGCCACGTGCACGGGCGCCGTCGGCGCTCCGCGCGCGAGCCACGCCGTGGCGACCAACTGCACCGTCAAGCCCGTCTGGGCGATGCCCTTCACCGGCCCCCGGTTGAGCACCAGCACCAGCGCGAGCACCAGGTCCAACGCCACCAGCCCGTACGTCCACGACGGGTCCTGCAGCGAGCCCAGCACCCCACCGGCCCGCAGGAACCACGCGGCCGCGCCCGCCCCCAACACCGCCGCCACCGGGCCCGGATGCGCGGAGACGGCGCTCGTCACCAGGTCGCCGCCGAAGACGGTGGCCTCGTCATCCACCGCGTCCCCCAAGCGGTCCAGCCGCGTGCGGCCGACCTTCTTGTAGGACTGCAGATGGTCGAAGGGCTCACCACAGGCGGGACAGGCCGAGGCGCCCCGGGGAATGGGGCTGTGACCGCAGCTCGGGCAGAGGGTCTGAGGCATGGCCCGCGTATACCGCACCGAACACTCCGCCCACGAGGGCGCGACGCCCATGTCAGCCCACACCCCCAACTGCCAATTTTTTGACCAATCCGGCGGGGCGCCAGCGACACATGGGTCATTCAAGACCGAGCGCACTCGCCGTGTTCGCGGCTTGTAGTGAACTCTCGATTCTTGAACGAAACGTCGAGATTGCGGGTCTGGATGAACGAATTAACTCGACAGAACGAGGAACCCCTCCGGGGTTGCGGTGCTCTGCGTGCGGTGGTGAACCTGGAACCCCGCTCCGTGCCAGGGAAAACCCTTAGTACGCGTTACCCGTCAGGTGAGCGTCCGGCTGGCACCTCGTCTGCATATGTCAGACCCCAGGTGTACTCACCCGCGCAGCAACGCGAGGTGGGAGGAGCACATGGCCAAGACGACGACACGCAAGAGCGTCCCGATGCGCCGGCAAGGGCGACGGGTGATGCCAGCACTGCGGCGGACGGCTCAGCGGGCCCGGGTGGCCGCCGAGAAGGCCCACCTCACCGTGGGGGAGGTCATCGCCGCGGCCTTCGACACGGCGGGCGGGGAGCTCGGTGAGGCGCTGGCGGTGATGACGTCACCGCAGATGACGCGGGCCCTGGGGCGCCGCATCGTCGTGGTGGGCTGAAACCCTCCGCTTTTTTCAGCGTAGGAACTACCGGTGGCCCGCACCGTGGCTTCCGAGCCTCGGCGGCAGGGCCCCAGGTTCACTCCCCGGCCAGGAGCATGCCGGTGGTGTAGTGCCGCTGGGTGGGCTCACCCGCCAGCGCGCGAGCGAAGTCCTCGGCATTGTTGGGGTGCACCAGGAAGGTGCCCGCGCGCGTCTGGAGGCGCACAGGCGCCATGTCCGGGTGCGGGTCCTCGGACACGGTTCCGCCACCGCCCACGTCCACCGGCAGGCTCGGGAGCGTGGCGCAGCCGGCGAACAGCAGGACTCCCAACGTCACGAGCAGCATCTTCATCCGCGTCCTCCGGGACAGAGGGCACCAGGCCCGTCAGCCGGACCCCTCTATTCCCGTGGCCCCAGGACAGGCAAGGCCCGATGCGTCGCGCGCGGAGGACGACAGGCCGCGAGCGTGGACATGTCCACGGAACACCCGGGGCGGACACGTCGGTCGTCACGGTGACCCAGGCGAGGAGCGCTCAGCCACTCCCCGCCCGGGAGTCAGTTCAGCGAGGCTGCCAGCGAGGACGGTGGTCGTCGCTGTCGCCCGTCTGCAGCGTGAAGCCCGCCTTCGGGTGGATGATGGCCGCGCCCTCCTGCGCGCCCGTCGCCGGATCGATGCGCTGCACATGCAGTTGCCCCGCCTTGATGAACGCGACGAAGCGGCCATCCGGCGAGAACGACGGCAGCGTGCCGTCATCCACCAGCCGCACCTCGGTACCCGTGGCGGAGCCGTCCTGCGGGTTGATGGCGCGCAGGAAGATGACGTTGCCCGAGCGGTCCTGGCACGGCGACACCGCTCCGCCGCACAGCACCGCGCCGCCCGTCGTGGGCCGGAAGTAGTACGCGCGCACGTACGCGGCCCAGGTGCCATCCGGCGCCCAGATGGGGCTCGCGATGAACGAGTCCACGGTGCCGTCGGTGGACGCCTCGGTGGACACGTCCGCGACGAGCTGGGGCGCGCCGCCGCCCGTCACGTTGATGTTGTAGAGCCGGACCAGCGGCGTGGGCGTGGTGTCCCCCTCGAAGGTCACCAGCTCGTTGTTCGGGTTGGCCAGGAACAGCAGCTGGTCATTCACGCGGTTGTAGTGCGCCTGCTCCGCCGTCGTCCCGGCGTTGGCCAGCGGCGTCGGCGCGGCGCCCCCTCCGGCCGCGGTGAACAGGCCCTCGCCGTTCACGTTGTAGACGAACGTCGTCCCGTCACGCGACCAGTCCGGGAACGCGCCCGTCGTCGTCGCCTGCACCACGCCCCCGGTGCCGCCCGGCGTCACCGCCGAGATGCCGGAGCGCTGGCTGCCGTTCTGCCGCACCCACGCGATGGCGGTGCCCGGCTCCCACTCCATCGAGCGGAAGGCCTCCGTGTTGCCCGTGCCGCCGTCGGCGACGACCACGCCCTGGCCCTCGACGAGGGGGACCTCGCGCACGGTGAGGTCACCGGCGCTCTTCTCCGTCGCGGTGTCCACCGCGCCCTGCGCGAACGAGAGGTGCGTACCGCCCGGACCCCAGCGCGGATAGCGGCTGTCGGTGCCCGCCGCGCTCAGCGACGTCATGCCCGGCGTGTCGTAGCGCATCACCAGCGCCGCGGAGACTCCGGCATCGTCCCGGCCCGTCACCGCGACATGCATCGCCTGACACGTGAGCGGAGCGCCCTCGCAGCGAAGGCCCGGACCGCAGTCCCCGGACCCCGTGCAGGCATCCCCCTTCGCGCCGGTGCCCTGGCCACCACCGTCGGGCGTGCCCGCGTCGTCACCCGTGCCCGCGTCGGGGACACCCGCGTCCGGCACTCCCGCGTCGGGGACACCCGCGTCGTCGTCTCCACCACCGGCGTCCGGCTCGGGGGTCGGCGTCTGGATGGGGCGCTGCTCGCACTCGTTGTCGCCGGTGCAGACCCACTCCTGCCCCTCGGCGGGCTGCCCCTTGTCACTGCGACAATCGAACTGGTCCACACATTCGTCACCACACCCCGTCGACAGAACCCACAGCGCGCAGCACAGCGCGCCGACGATTCGCTTGTCCATTCAGCCCCTCCAAGTGAGTGAAGGGCGTATAGCCTCGCTCCGAAGGGACGGAATGGTTCGCGAGGGCGGGTTGCAGTGAGCATGTTCCTGAATGAACGGCGATTCACTCCAGCGTGATGAATGATCGACACCCACTGCCATCTCGATGCGACGCGATTCGATGAGGACAGGACGCTCGTGCTGGAGCGCGCCTGGGCCGCGGGGCTGCAAGGCATCCTCGTCCCCGGCGTCGGCACCCACGACTGGGAGCCCCTGCTGGAGCTGTCACGCGCGGAGCCGCGCCTCCAGGTGGGTCTGGGCATCCACCCCCAGCTGTTGCCAGACATGACGCCCGAGGAGGACGACGCGGCGCTGGAGCTGCTCGACGCGCTGCTGTCCAAGGGCGGCGCCATCGCCGTGGGCGAGTGTGGACTCGATGGTCCATCCCTGCCCGGCGCGCCGCTCGAGCGGCAGGTGTCCGTGCTGCGGCGGCACCTGGCGCTCGCGCGCAAGCACCAGCTGCCGGTGTTGATGCACTGCCACCGGCTCCACCCGGCCCTCATCGAGATGTTCAAGCAGGAGGAGCTGCCCGAGGCGGGCGTGCTCATGCACAGCTACAGCGGCGGCGTGGAGCTGGCGCGCTTCTACCTCCAGAAGGGCTGCCACTTCTCCTTCGCCGGGCCGGTGACGTGGGCCGAGGCGCGAAAGCCCCTGGACGCGCTGCGCGCCATCCCCCTGGACCGGCTGATGGCGGAGACGGACGCGCCGGACCAGGCGCCCACCCCTCACCGGGGCGGCCGCTCCGAGCCGGCCTACCTGCCCCACATCCTGGAGGGGATGGCCCGCGTGCGGGGAGAGCCCCTGGACGAGGTCGCCCAGCGGACGACCGAGAATGCCCGGCGCCTGTTCCGGGAAGGTTTTCCCCCCGCTTCGCGGTAGGCGAGCGGTCGCGTTATAGAGGACCCCCATGAACCCGCAGCCCCCACCGCCCGCCCCTCCTCAGCCCGAGACTCCGCCCGCCACGGCGGCCACGCCGAACGCGGCGACTGGCTCGCTCGCCCGGCCGTTCAAGCTGTCGCGCCGCTTCGACCGCACCGGCCGCCTGCTGGGGGACAACGCCATGGAGCGGCTCGCCAACGCGCGCGTGGTGGTGTTCGGCCTGGGCGGCGTGGGCAGCTACGCGGCCGAGGGCCTGGTGCGCAGCGGCATCGGTCACCTGACGCTGGTGGACCACGACGACGTCTGCGTCACCAACACCAACCGCCAGCTCCACGCGACGGTGAAGGGCGTGGGCAAGTCGAAGGCGGAGCTGATGGCGCAGCGCTGCCGCGAAATCAACCCGGAGGCCCGGGTGGAGGCGGTGCGCGAGTTCTACCGCGAAGAGGTCGCCGAGCAGATGCTGCCCGCCGGCAAGTACGACTTCGTGGTGGACGCCATCGACAACGTGAAGGCGAAGCTGCACCTGCTGCACCGGTGCGTGTCGCTGGGCATCCCCGTGGTCAGCTCGATGGGCGCCGCCGCGCGGTTGGATCCGACGGCCATCCGCGTGGAGGACCTGTCCGAGACGCACATGGACCCGTTCGCCAAGGACATCCGCAAGCTGCTCAAGCGCAAGTACGGCGTGGAGACCGAGCGGCACACCGGCATCACCGCCGTGTACTCCATCGAGGCGCGCCGCATGCCGGTGGCCCTCAACTACGACGACGCGACGGACGGGTTCCTGTGTGTCTGCCCGCAGGACAACGAGTTCCACACGTGCGACCACCGCACGCAAATCGATGGCAGCGTGTCCTTCGTCACCTCGTGCTTCGGGATGAACGCCGCCGGCGTCGTGGTGCGAAGGCTCGCCTCCACGCGCTGACGGCTCAGGCCACCTGCTGAGACTGCGCCGCTCGCGCCTGCTGTTCGGCGAGCGCCTCGGCCTCGCGCCCGCAGGGCCTGCGGAACACGCAGCGCATGCAGGGCGACAGCGTCTCCGAGCGAGGGAACGCGTCCGCGTCCAGCGGCGTGTTGGTGACGGGGTCCTTCAGGAGCGCGCGCATCTTCGCCACGCTCGTCTCGAAGTGCCGGTGGAAGGAGTCCATGGCGCCCAGGTCCACCTGGACGTCCTGCTCCTTGCCCTCGTTGAGGTACACCAGCGACGCGCGCACCTTCTCCACGGGGAAGCGGTAGCGCTGGGACACGTACAGCGCGTAGCCGAGCACCTGCTCGTCATAGCCGTCGCGAGACTTGCCCGTCTTCCAGTCCACGACGACGGGCGCGCCGTCCTGGTCCACGAAGGCGAAGTCGGGGATGGCGAAGACCTTGAGGCCGCCGAGCGTGAAGTGGGCGAAGTCGAAGCCCGCGTCCACCTCCAGCCACTGCTCGGGCTTGAGGCTCTTGGCGAGCAGCGGCCAGCGCGAGTTGAAGAACCACGCGAGCGCCACGCGCACCGTCTCCCAGTTCTGCTTCCAGGCCTCGTCGGGGAGCGCCTCGGCGTACTCGTGCTCCACGAGGCCGGTGAACTGCTTGCGGTACTTCTGCGTCCAGTAGGCCTTGCCGCGCGAGTGGCGGTAGTCGTCCTGCATCAGCTTGCGTGCGCGAGCCTCCACCACGGCGGGGTCCACCACGCGGCCGGCGCGCCAGTCCAGCAGCACGTCCTTGATGCTCTCGTGCACGACGCTGCCCGCCCAACTGAAGCGGTTGGCCAGCTTCTTGAGCACGTACAGCTCCCGCACGTCCTTGGGCGCGTCCGACTCCCAGCCGCCCCAGGAGCGGTAGTAGTAGAAGTAGTAGGAGCGCAGGCACTCGGAGAACTTCTCGTGGCGGCTCTTGGACCAGGAGAAGTCGTTGTGGAGGGGTGGGCGCCGCATCGAGGCGGCGCATCCTAGGCGTTCGCTCGCTCCGCCAGAAGGGGAACAGGCAGGGAAACGAGCCCTGGGGGTGGGTTGAATGACAGTCCGGGTGGGGAACCCTGGGAGTATGGTCCTCGCCACCATGAAGAGCCGACCCCTGACGGAGCGAGTCGTCCTGATCACAGGCGCTTCCAGCGGCATCGGCCGCGCGGCGGCCCGGGCCTACGCGGAGGCGGGCGCCCACGTGGTGCTCGCCGCCCGGCGGCTGGAGCGGCTGGAGGACGCGGCCCGTGAAGCCAAGTCACTGGGGGTCCGGGCACTGGCGGTGCGGTGCGACGTGACTCGCGGCGAGGACGTGGAGCGGCTCATGGCCCAGGTCCGCGCGGACTTCGGTGGGCTGGACGTGCTGGTGAACAACGCGGGCCAGGGGTTGTACGGGCCGCTGGAGGCCATCAGCGAGGAGCAGCTGCGGCAGGTATTCGAGCTGAACGTGTTCGCGCTGTGGCGGGTGACGCGGGCGGCGCTGCCGCTGCTGCGCGGGCGGCGCGGGGCGCACGTGGTGAACGTCAGCTCGGTGCTGGGGCATCGAGGGCTGCCACTGCTCGGCGGGTATTGCGCGTCGAAGGCGGCGGTGAACGCGATGACGGAGTCCTTGCGCACGGAGCTGGCCGCCGAGGGCATCGGCGTGCGGCTGGTGTCACCGGGCCTCACCGAGAGCGAGTTCCGGGACCACCGGCTGAACGCCCAGGGCTGGGCACAGGACGCGATTCCGCTGAAGGCCATGTCCTCCGAGGAGGTGGCGCGGGCCATGGTGAAGGCGAGCGTGCGCGGACGACGCGACACCATCCTCACCCTCCCCGGCCGCGTCATGGTACTGGCCAACCGGCTCGCGCCCGGCTTGTTCGACCGGGTCGCCCACCGCATGGCCAACCCGGTGAAGAAGGACGCATGAGCCCCCGCAGTCGCCCCGCGAAGCCCGCTGTCTCGTCGGACATGCCGCCTGTCTCTCGCGAACAGGACGCCGAGGCGCGCGACGCAGTGCCTCGCTCTCGTCAGGGGCGCCCACCGCGAGGAGGCAATGCGGAGTCCTTGCCGTTGCGCGACAAGCCGACCCCCACAGGTGCGAAGGGGAAGAAGCCGTCCACCGGCTCGCTGTTCGAGTCCCCCTCATCACGAGGAGGCGCGGAGAGCGTCGCGTCTCGCGAGGGCGTCTCCGGAGACGCGGCAAGCACACCCTCGACGCCACCGAAGGCGCGACGCGGCCGGCCTCCACGCACCGAGACGACATCGACCCGAGCCCTCACGGAGACACCAAGCGAGGGAGTCTCCGGGGACGTGGCGAGCACATCCTCGACACCACCGAAGGCGCGACGCGGACGGCCTCCGAGCACCGAGACGACATCGACCCGGACCCTCACGGCGACACCGACCGAGGGAGTCTCCGAGGACGTGGCAGGCACACCCTCGACGCCACCGAAGGCGCGACGCGGCCGTCCTCCTCGCACCGTGGCCACGTCGCCCCGCGTCCCCACGGTGACACCGAGCGCCGCGCACCTGGCCAGCATCCGCGCGCCGCTGCTCGCCTGGTACGACCGCAACAAGCGCGACCTGCCGTGGCGTCGCACGAAGGACCCGTATGCCATCTGGTTGAGCGAGGTCATGCTCCAGCAGACGCAGGTGTCCACCGTCATCCCCTACTGGGAGCGGTTCCTGAAGCGCTTCCCCACCGCGCTCGCGCTCGCCTCCGCGCCCCTCGATGACGTGCTCGCCGGCTGGAAGGGCCTGGGCTACTACACGCGCGCCCGCAACCTGCACCGCGCCGCGCAGGACATCGTCTCGCGCTTCGGTGGCACCCTGCCCTCCACCGCGGAGCAGCTGCTCTCGCTGCCCGGCTTCGGCCGCTACACCGCGGGCGCCGTGGCCTCCATCGCCTTCGGTGAAGAAGCCCCACTCGTCGACGGCAACGTCGCCCGCGTGCTCTCCCGGCTCTTCGAGGTCGAGGGCCTGCCCGGAGACCGCGAGCGCGAGGCCACGCTGTGGGAGCTCGCGGGCCTGCTCGTGAAAGGCGAGCGCCCCGGCGACTTCAACCAGTCCCTCATGGAGCACGGCGCCACCACGTGCCGTCCCGAGAACCCGCTCTGCCTGCTGTGCCCCGTGCGCGAGGGCTGCGTCGCCTTCAAGAAGGGCCGCGTCGCGGAGCTGCCTCCCGCCAAGGTGCGCGCCGCGCCGAAGAAGCTGACCCTGGCCCTCGCCGTGTGGGCCCACGCGGACACGCTGCTGTTCGCGCGTCGCGCGGACTCGGGCCTCTTCGGCGGACTGTGGGAGCTCCCCGCCGCCGAGGTGGATGAGGACGCCACCGTGGAGGAGACCACGCTGCGCCTCACCGCCGCGCTCGGCACGGGCGTGAAGCTGGAGTCCCTCCTGGGCACGGTGAAGCGGCAGCTCACCCACCGCGACCTCACGCTGCGCATGTACCGCGTGTCCGGCCCCAAGCGCCCCACCCACTCCGCCGCCTTCCAGGAGCTTCGCTGGTGCACGCCCGCGGAGGCCGCGACGCTCGGCATGAGCACCGCGATGCAGCGCGCCCTCGACACCGTGGTGGGCACGCAAGCGTAGGGCCGCTCCCTGCTCCGGTCGCCGCGCGGCTCGCCCGCAGCTGTCCGGCCGTCGACACGCCCCGGGACGTCGTGTTGCTTCGACAACCCCCGCCAGGTCGGGTCGCTTTCGCGCGTCACGCACGCGACTCAAGCTTCGCGCGCCCTTTCACCGGAGGCGTCCCGATGGCTCGAAACAACGCTCCCAAGTCGACCCCGCACACCCAACCCCCGCACGCGGAACACGCGCACGAGCCGCAGGGCCCTCACGCACGCTCCGACATCTCCCACGAGCAGATTGCCCGGCGCGCCTACGAAATCTACATGGCCCGCGGAGGCAAGCCCGGCAACCACGAGCAGGACTGGCAACAAGCCGAGCGCGAGCTGAAGCTCGGCCGTCAGTAGCCACCCGACGCGTGGGCCCGTGACCGCACCGGGCCCACCCGCGTGACAAGTCAGTGGGGCGGCGGCGAGTGCAGCACGGGGCGCTCCGCCTCGAGCGCGCCTCGCAACCTGCGCTGGGCCACCTTCAGCTCCGCGAGGATGCGCTCCGCGTCCTGCACCGAGCGCATCGCCAATCCGCACGCTGGCGTCAGCAGCACCGTGGACACGGCCCGGGGGAACGAGAAGCCCCGCGGCAGCGCGGCCTTCAGCGACGCCTCCACCGAGTCCGCCAGCTCCGTCACCTCGTACGTCGACGCGAGGTCCGTGGGGATGATGCCCAGGCTCAGCGTCGCGCCCGAATGAAGGTAGCGCTCCAGCGCGTCCTTCTCCTCCAGCATCGCGTCGAGCGACAGCCGCACGTCCAGCGACAACAAGTCCGCCTGCGCGTCCAGCAGCGCGCTCCAGTCCGTGTTGCCGCAGCAGTGCAGGCCCACCAGCGCGCCCTCCCGCTGGAGCGCGACAATCAGGAGCCGCAGCTCCTGCACCGCCAGCAGGTGCCGCGGATTGACGCGCTGGAACGCGTACAGGCCCGGCTCGTCGAGGAAGAACAGCGGCGTGGTGCCCGCGCGCCGCAGCGCCTTCACCATCGCCAGCGAGCGCGCCAGCACCAGCCGATAGATGGCCTGGTCCAGCCCCGGCACCTCCAGCGCGGACAGGCCCGAGTCCGTCCTCGCCACCGAGCGCACCGTGAAGGGCCCGGCGAGCTGCGCCTTCGCGAAGGCCAGCTTGCGGTGCTCCACCTCCCACAGGAACGGCCGCCACGCGCGGCACGCCTCGGGGGAAGGCTCGTACGCCTCCAGCGCCCCGGCCGCGAGCGCGGACTCCAGCTTCGCCTCGAACTGGGCGCGCCCCGACTCCCAGGCCTGGAGGTCCACCGTGCACAGGCCCTCGTCGTCGAACCGCAGCCCGGGCAGCCCCTCCAGCGCCGCGGGAATCATCAGCTCGGAGGGCTTGCCCACCGGCAGCTGCGGCAGGAAGGGGATGTCCATCGACAGGGCGACCTGGAGCCCCAGCTCCACCTGCGTGTGGGGCAGGCTCCCGATGCCCGTGGTGGCACAGGCGGGCAGCAACTGGACGGCTCGACGGATGTTCGGCGCGCTCATAGGCGCGGGAGTCTAACCGCTCCCCTTCCCCACGGCGCGCCTCGGTGGCCCCGGGCGGGTCCCCAGGGCCCCCGGGGGCCCGTGCGTCCGAATCAGGACACCGAGAAGTACGAGGCCTGGGGATGGTGGAAGACGATGGCGGAGACCGAGGCCTCGGGCTCCATCATGCAGCCGTCGGTGAGCTGCACGCCAATCTCCTCCGGCCGCAGCGCCTCGAAGAGCTTCGACTGGTCCTCCAGCCGGGGACACGCGGGGTAGCCGAACGAGTAGCGCTTGCCCGCGTACTCCGCCCGGAAGCGCTCCAGCATCGTCATGTCCTGCTTGTCCGGCGTGCCCCACATGCTGCGCAGCTGCGTGTGCAAGAGCTCCGCGTAGCCCTCCGCCGTCTCCAGCGCGAGCGCCTGCACCGCGTGCATCTTCAGGAACTCGCCCTTGGCCTTGAGGCCCTCGGACAGCTCGCGGATGCCCGAGCCCGCCGTCACCACGAACATGGCCACGTTGTCGGTGGGCACGCCGCGCTCCAGCGGCCGCAGGTAGTCGGCCAGGCACAGGCCCCCGTCGCGGTCCTGCCGGGGGAAGTCGAAGCTCGCCGCCTCGCGGCCCGTCGTCCCGTCGAACAGCACCACGCGGTTGCCGTCGCTGCCGGCCTTGTAGAACTGGAACACCGCGCGCGCCTGCATGAGCCCGCCGCGCAGCATGCCCTTGAGCTCCTCCACCGCCTCCTTCAGCGCCAGCGCCTTGCGCCCCTCCTCCGTCTTCGCCAGCTCCGCCTCGGCCGGAGTCCCCAGCGCGCGCGACGACGTGCGCAGGCCCAGGTGACGTCCGTACAGCATCACCGGGTTGATGAACTTCCAGATGTGGTCCAGCGGCGTGTTCGTCAGCACGTGCCGCTCGAAGTCCGGCGCGGGCGGCACCGTCTCCAGCACCCGAATCTCCGCGCTGCGCCCCCGCGCCACCACCGCCTCCACGCGCGGACGCTCCTTGACCTCCTGGGCCAGCTTCACGCGGCGCTCGGCCAGCTCCCCGCGCAGCCGCTCGTGCGACGACGGGTCGACGATCTGCTTGGCCAGGTCCAGGCCGCTCATCGCGTCCTGCGCGTAGGCCACCGTGCCGCCGCCGTACGCCGGGGCGATGTTGCGGTCCACGAAGTTGCGGCTGAGCGCGGCGCCGCCCACCAGGATGGGCACCTCCACGCCCGCGCGCTTCAGGTCCTCCGCCGTGGCCACCATCTGGTGCGCGCTCTTCACGAGCAGCCCCGACAGGCCGAGGATGTCCGGCTGGTGCTCGCGCACCGCCTGCACCAGCTGCTCGGGCGGAACCTTGATGCCCAGGTTCACCACGTGGAAGCCGTTGTTGGCGAGGATGATCTCCACCAGGTTCTTGCCGATGTCGTGGACGTCGCCCTTCACCGTGGCCAGCACCACCTTGCCGCGCATGGCCGCCTTGGCGGAGCTCATGTGCGGCTCCAGGAAGCCCACCGCGGCCTTCATCGACTCGGCGCTCTGGAGCACCTCCGCGACAATCAGCTCGTTGGCGCCGAAGAGCCGGCCCACCTCATCCATGCCCTTCATCAGCGGGCCGTTGATGATGTCCAGCGGCGCGTACTTCTTGAGCGCCTCCTCCAGGTCCGCGAACAGGCCGTCGCGCGAGCCCTCGATGATGTAGCGCTGCAGCCGCTCCTCCAGGGGCAGCGTGCTCACCGCCACCTTGACGGCCTTGCGCTCACGGAAGTGCGCGGCGAACGGCGTCACCGGGTCCGCCCCCCGGTTGTAGAGCAGGTCCTCCGCCAGCGTGCGCTCCTCCTCGGGCAGCGACGCGTAGCGCTCCAGCTTCTCGGAGTTGACCAGCGCCATGTCCAGGCCCGCCTGGACGCAGTGGTACAGGAAGACGGAGTTGAGCACCTCGCGGCCCGCGGTGGGCAGGCCGAAGGACACGTTGGAGATGCCCAGCACCGTGCGGCACTGCGGGAAGCGCTGCTTGATGAGGCGCACGCCCTCCACCGTCTCCACGCCGCTGCCCGTGTACTGCGCGTCACCGGAGGCGCACGGGAAGACGAGCGGGTCGAAGTAGAGGTCCTCGGCGCGCATGCCGTACTTCTTCGTGAGCAGCTCGAACGAGCGCTCCGCCACGGCGAGCTTGCGCTCGCGCGTCACGGCCATGCCCACCTCGTCGATGCAGCCCACCACCAGCGCCGCGCCGAAGCGGCGGGCCAGGGGCACCACCTTCTCGAAGCGCTCCTCGCCATCCTCCAGGTTGACGGAGTTGATGATGGCCTTGCCCTGGCTGTACGTCAGCGCCATCTCCAGGACGCGCTCGTCGGTGGAGTCGATCATCAAGGGCACGCGCACCTTCTTGACGACCACCTCCAGGAACTGGCGCATGTCCTCCAGCTCATCGCGGTCCGGGTTGGCCAGGCAGATGTCGATGACCTGCGCGCCGCGCTTCACCTGCGCGCGCGCAATCTCCGACGCGTCCTCCACCTGCCCCGCGACGATGAGCTCCTTGAACTTCTTGCTGCCGATGACGTTGGTGCGCTCGCCGACGATGACCGGGCGCACGTCGTCCGTCACCTCCAGGTAGTCCACGCCCGACAGCGTCGAGCGCTGCTTGGGCACCTTCGTGCGCGGCTTGAGCCCCTTCACCGCCTGGGACACCGCGCGGATGTGCGCCTCCGTGGTGCCGCAACAGCCGCCCACCACGTTGAGCCAGCCCTGCTCACAGAAGCGCGTGAGCGAGCGGGCAATCATGTCCGGCGTCTCCAGGTAGTGGCCGTTCTCGTCCGGCAGGCCCGCGTTGGGCACGCACGACACCGGGAACGGGCTCAAGTCGGATAGGGAGCGCAGGTGGTCCGTCATGAAGTCCGGACCCGTGGCGCAGTTGAGCCCCAGGTAGAGCAGCTCCCAGTGCTCCAGCGACGCCGCCAGGCTCTCCACGCTCTGGCCTGCGAGCATGGTGCCCATGGGTTCGATGGTGCCCGACACCGCCACCGGCAGCGCATAGCCCAGCTTCCGGAACGCGCGGTCGATGCCCAGGAGCGCCGCCTTGATGTTGCGCGTGTCCTGGCACGTCTCCACCAGCAGGTAGTCGGAGCCGCCCAGCGCGAGCCCCTCCGCCTGCACGGCGAAGTTGTCCACCAGCTCCTCGAAGGTGATGCCGCCCGTCACGCTGATGGCCTTGGTGGTGGGGCCCACCGAGCCGGCCACCCAGCGGATGCGGCCGTCCTTCGCCTCGGCGGCCTCGGCGGCCTCGCGGGCGAGCCGGGCGGAGGCCTGGTTGATTTCGAGCGCCTTGTGGCCCAGGCCGAACTCGTTGAGCACCAGCGGCGTGCCGCCGAAGCTGTCCGTCTCCGTCACGTCCGCGCCCGCCTCGAAGTAGCGCGCGTGGATGTCCCGGATGAGCTCCGGCCGGGTGAGGACCAGGTTCTCGTTGCAGCCCTCGAACTCGGCGCCGCCGAAGTCCGCGGCCTTGAGGTCATGCTGTTGCAACAGCGTCCCCATGGCGCCATCCAGCACCAGCACGCGCTCACGCATGGCGGAGCGCAGGGCCTCCACGCGGCGGCCATGCTCTCCAGGAGGGGGAGGAAGGACGGTGGGCGTCGGGCTCGTCATGATGGTTTGACTCCTGTCAGCAGAAAGACTCGAAAGGGGCTGGCACCGTCGCGGGCGTGCGACTCGCGGGTGAGCTGCGCGAACCCCTGCTCGCGCAAGCTGGCCTCGAGCTGTGACGGCTCGAAGCCCAGGTGGCGGTGGCCCAGCCGGTCCACCACCCAGCGTTCGTCATGCGGCATCAACTCCAGCACCACCAGCCGGCCGCTCGGCTTGAGCAGGCGCGCGGCCTCGGCCAACACCGCCGCCGGCTCCTCCACGTGGTGCAGGCTCTGTGAAATCACCACCAGGTCCAGCTGGCCCGACTTCAACGACAGCCGGTGCAGGTCTTCGCAGAGGAAGCTCACGTTGGTGAGGCCCTCGCCCGCCGCGCGCTCCCGCGCCTGCTCCAGGGCAACGGCGTTCTGGTCGATGGCCCACACGTGCCTGGCCCACCGGCCCAGCGCCACGCTCAACACGCCCGTCCCACAGCCGAAGTCCGCGACATCCAGCGGCGGCAGGAGCGACGCCAGCGCGCCCGCCCACAGGAACCACGACTGGCCCGGCTCCAGGAGCCGCTCGTTGAGCGCCTGCCGGTCCGCGCGCGCGCGCAGGAGGTCCTTGAGCCGCGCCGAGTCCCCCGCCGCGTCCTCCGCCTCGCGCGCCAGCCGGATGAGGGGCCAGCGGGAGTCCTCCCCGCCCAGCGCCAGCGAGTAGTAGCTGAAGCCCGCCTGCCGCTCCTCGCGGATGAGCCCCAGCCCCTTGAGCTTGCCCAGGTGGTGGGACACCGAGGACTGCGCCACCCCCACGAGCGACACCAGCTCCGTCACGTTCAGCGGAGCCTCGGACACCAGTCGGAGGATGCGCAGCCGCGTCGGGTCGCCGAGCGCCCGGAAGGATTGGGACAGTGCTTCCATATCGCCACATCAACATACGTCGATGCCGGGCTGGAGACCAGCGGACTTTCGACGCACCGCGTGCTTCCCGGCGGACAGTGGTAGATGTGGGACATGGCATCTCCCAACCTGCAGCAGTTGCTCGAGGGCAAGCGGTTCGGCCTGGTCCTCTCGGCGGGCTACTTCGGCTTCTACGGGCACGCTGGCTTCCTCAAGGGGCTGGCGAGCACGGGGCTCAAGCCCTCGGCCTACGCGGGTACGTCCGCGGGCGGCATGGTGGCGGCATACGCGGCGGCGGGGATGCCGGTGCACGCGATTGAGGAGCTGGTGCTGCGCCAGACGCGCGCGAACTTCTGGGACCCGGACCCGATTGGCGCCGTGTTGAACGCGGACGCCGCGGGCCACGGGCTCACGGGCCTGCTCAAGGGCGAGCGCTTCCGTCGGCTGTTGGAGGACACGCTGGGCGCGCCGACGTTCGAGGACCTGCCGCATCCGCTGTTGCTGGTGGGCGCGAACCTCACGCTGGGCACGCACGACGTCTTCACCACGGGGGAGCTGGCGCCCCGCGTCCACGCCACCTGTGCCTATCCCGGCCTGTTCCGCGCGGTGCCGCTGGATGGGAACCTGTATTGGGACGGAGGCCTGGTGGACAAGGCGCCCGCGCTGTCGCTGCATGACAGCGCCGCCGGGAAGGACCTGGACGCCATCCTCGTGCACTTCCTGCCGAGCAAGACGCGCAAGGTGGTGGGCGGCCCCATGGCGTACGCGCAGGGACTGGCGGCGGGCTCGGCGGCGCTGCGGAGGGACCACTTCCGACTCCAGCTCACCGTGCTGGAGGGACGCGGCATCCCCGTCTACGTCGTCGTGTCCAACCTGCCTCCCGTGACGCCCACCACGATGGAGCGCGGGTTCGATGCGCTGGACCAGGCGCGCCTGGCCGCCGCGGTGGCCCTGTCCCGTCCCCCCGTGCCCTTCGGGCAGGCGCAGTGGTGAGCTGAGGCTCGGGACAGCGCGTCAGGGCTCATCGCCCTCTTCACGCTCGGACGACGGGAGGTCCCAGCGCTCCAGCAGCCGTCGCAACGTCGTGCGGTGCATCCCGAGTTCCCGCGCCGCCGCGCTCACGTTGCCTGAGTGCGTTCGCAGCGCGGCCTCGACCCGGGCGCGCTCCTCGCCCTCCAGCGTCCTCGCCTTCGCGGAGACCTCTCGCGCCGCGGGGCCCGCCTCGCCGTCACCGAAGGCCGTCCCCGCGCCCGAGCCCAGGTGCGCCGAGGAGACGCGTCGCGAGCCCTCCGCCAACGCCTTCTGGACGGCACCCCGGATTTCAACGAGCAGCTCACGCACGTTGCCCGGCCAGGGCCTGAGCAGACACGCCTCCAGCAACGAGACGTGGGTTCCCATGTCGGGCTCGACGCGGTGGACCTGCTCCTGGAGGAGCAACGCGAGTTCCTCGGGGCGTTCACGCAACGGAGGGAGCACCACCTCCGGTCTGCCGATGCGGAAGTAGAGGTCCTCGCGCAGTCGCCCCTTCGCGACGAGCGCGCGCAGCGACTGATGGCTCGCGGAGCAGACCCGCACGTCGACCTTGGCGGGCTTCGCGGCGCCGAGCGCGAGCACTTCTCCTGTCTCGAGCACGCGCAGCAACTTCGCCTGGACGGACAGGTCCAGCTCCACCACCTCGTCGAGGAACAGCGTGCCGCCATCCGCGCTCTGCAGATACCCCTGCGCGTCCGCCTCCGCGCCCGAGTACGCGCCACGCCTGGCGCCGAACAACAGCCGCTCGGCGAGCGCCTGGGGGATGGCCGCGCAGTTGACCGCGATGAAGGGACCCGTGCTCCTGGGGCCCAGCGAGTGGAAGGCCCGCGCGACTCCTTCCTTGCCCGTGCCGCTCTCACCATGGATGTGCAGTGAAGTTCCGAGCCGTGATGCTCGCGCCACCTCGTCCAACACCCCGCGAAAGGACGGGCCTCGAAGGAAGCCGTCGACGCGCTCGACCCCGAGTCGCTCCAGTGGACCGACGTCCGCGCTGGGGACGAACAGCGAGCTGCCCATGCGGATGATCCGCCTCGCCTCCCGGGGCGCACCGACGAGGAGCCGCTCACCGTCCACGAAGGTGCCGTTCTGACTGCCCAGGTCCGTCACCCAGAAGCGCTGACCGTCGAAGCGGATGCGCGCGTGCTTGCGGGACATCCTCGGGTCCTCGCTCTCACCCAACGAGGGCGTGCCCCGTCCGACCTCCAGGCTCTCGCCTCGCAGCGGCAACGCCACCGCCAGGGCGACTCCCGCGCCGTACACCCCCACCAGCCCCGGCGTCCGCACGCGCGCGGAGTCCCCTGCCTCCAGGGAACCCTCACTCGGTCCGAGCGTCGACACGTCCCGCGCCATGCCTTCGTCCCTCTTCCAGGGCGCACCGCGTTGGCACAGCCCCTCGTGCCATCCACGCTAGCGCAAGTGTGTCAGCGCTGCTGATGGCACCGAGCTACCGGTCACGAACCTCCGTGGCACGAAGCTGGCTATGAAGTCACCGAGGACGGGCCACTCGGGTCTGTCCTCGCCACCATCCATGAGGGGGAAGTCATCCGTGAAGGCATTCGTACGAGTCCGTCCTGGCGTGTCACCGAAGCGGCCACTGTGGACCGTGGGGCTCCGCTGCGCGCTCCTGCTCCTGCTGGCGAGCGGCGCCAGTGGCTGCTGCAAGTACATGGGGCTCTCGTGCCCGTCGACACACCCGAGCAAGGACGACACCCTGCCCCACAAGGATTGCGCACGGGAGAACTGCGAGACGCCCCCGTACGAGGGACGGCTCGTCTCCGATGACTGTCCCTCCGGCCAGTGCGACCCGGAGAGCCCCAATGGCCTGGGCATCTACAACCTCGAGGGCCACAGCCACTGTCTGGCCATCTCCACCAAGGACCGCTACTGCCCGGAGACGTTCCTGAACACGGCGGACGGCATCGCGCTGCGCCTGCGTGACGCGAATGTCGGCGCGCAGGTCATCATGGCCGACGTCGTCGACGCCCGACTGCTCGACGAATCGATGAGCGCCTCCGAGCCGGTGAAGGTGCTCGAGATTCAAGGTGGGAAGGGACAGCTCCGCTTCAAGGGGGTCCACGTGGGCCGTTCCACGGAGTCCTTCGCCATCGAGGGCGGTGAGCTGCCCAGGCTCATCCTCGCGTTGAGCGTGAAGGACCCGCACGAGGAGCCCCGTCGCTACCAGGTGAGGTTCCGTCCCCTGGCCAGCGCCTCGATGCCGCGCGGCGCGGTGCCCAAGTACGTGATGGAGTACCAGGAGGGCGAATGGAGGCCGAGCATGTCCTGGGTCAATCCCTGCTCGGGCGTGAGGGACGTCCCGGCCCGGCCCGACGCCTCGATGGCCGTGCTGCCCGACTTCGCCGTCGACAGCCTCACCGCGGGCGTCAGCAGCCAACCGAGGTCCGTCACCCTCGCGTGTGACAAGGGCGCCATCGCCACCTGCCTCGACTGGGGCTACACGCCCTGGGACAAGCAGGGGCGACTCGACGCGAATCGCGCGTACCTCTACGCCTCGTGTCTGCAGGCGAAGCGCGCCGCGTACTTCGTCCGGTTCAACAACCTCAAGAGCTACACCGCCAACAACACGCTCATCCGCAGGCGCGACGAGTTCGCCGTGGGGCTGGAGCAGAGCAGCGACCTGGAGACCCTGCCCCGCCTGGAGGCCCTGTGGAGCCCGCGTGGCGCGGAGTGCATCATCCCGGAGAACTTCCGTCGTCCCGAGCTCGTCGACCCCAGGTGGGTCAGCTTGCTGCCCCGCTGCGAGCCCATCCACTGGACGCAATGGGGCAAGCTCGCCACCGCGCCCGCACGCTGACACGAGCCTGTGCCCTCCGCACCTGTCCATCGACAGGTGGGGCAGCTTGATGCCCCCTGTGCGAGCCCATCCGCGGGACGCACTGGGGCCTGCGCGCCACCGCGCCCACGTGCCGTAGCGTTTGTGCGCTCCGCACTTGTCCATCGATAGGTCCGCCAGCTTGCCGCTCTGGTGCGAGCCCATCCACTGGACGCAATGGGGCATGTGCGCCACCGCGCCCGCGATGCACCACGTTCGGGCCCATGACCCGAGCGTGTCCAAGGGACTGCGCCCGTGGAGCGACGACTCAGCGTCCCGCGTGATGTGGTCCGCGCTCGTTCGTGAGCACACCCAGCTCGCGCAGCGGCCGGGCGTACTCCTCGCGGAGGAAGGCATCGAGCGCCAAGGCCCGCTCCAACGAGGCGCGAGCCTGCGCTCTCAGCGGTTCGCGCTCCGCCGAGGTCGCGCCCTGTGACCGCGTGAGCAGGAGGGCACCTCGAACCGCATGAGCAGCAGCGAGCCGGGGATTGAGTCCGAGGGCGAGGTCGGCCTGCGCCAGCCCTTCGGTGAGGGGCGATGACGTCTGTGCCTCCGACGCCATCCACCAGCTCGCGCGCGCCAGCTCCAGGTGGGCCTCGTCATAGGGATAGAGTTTCACGGCCCGCCGGGCCTCCTCGAGCGCCTCGCTCACCCATCGCCGCGCCGAGTGTCCGCGCAGGCGCTCCCACGAGGCCCCAATCAGCGACAACCGCGCTCCCAGGACACGGCAGTCCGCGCACGAGGCGTCTCCCGGATAGGGCACGGCCAGGGCTCGACGCGCGGACTCCAGTGAAGCGGTGGGGTCCACCCCCGAGCGCACCGCGTGCTCCGCCGCGAGCAGGTGCACCGACGCGCCCAGGAAGTGCGTCCTTCCCGCCGTGGGGTTGAGTTCGAGCGAGCGCGCGACATGCGCCAGCGCCGCCGAGAGCAACGTCCCCGGCTCGCCGCTCGTGCGCGACACATGGCGCGCCTGAGTCAGCTCCGCGAGCCCCAGCTGCGTGAGCACCGGCGCATAGCGCGCATCCAGCGCGAGCGCCCGTGCCCCCGCGGAGCGCGCCTGCTCGACATCGGCCGAGGGGTCCCTCCCGAGGGAGAGTTCATACTGCGCCAGCGAGTTGTGCACCTCCGTGAGGTTGGCGTGCGCGAAGAGGTACTTCGGGTCCACGCGCGCGGCCTCTCGCAGGTGACGCGCGGCCTCGGCGAACGCGGCGCGCGGGTCCTGGCCATGCTCTCGCAACCACGTCCCCCGCCACCGGTGCACGAGGGCCAGGTCATTGAGCGCCCAAGGGTAGCGGGGCTGCAGTCGCAGCGCCTTCTCGAACCACGCGACGGCCTCGTCATAGGCGGGACGCGGGTCCTTCCCCTCGCGAGCCTCCTGGAGCCCGCGCATGAAGTGGCTGTAGCCCAGCGTGTCGTGGGCCTGGACGTTCGCGGGGTCCAACGCCACGGCGCGCGCGGCGGTGGCCGTCCAGTCGGACAGCACGGCCTTCGGGTCCGTGTCGCGCTCCTGGAAGTTCACCCACCGGTACCAGTTCATCAGCACCCAGGCCCGCTTCGTGTGCACCGAGGAGCGTCCGGGCGCGGCCTTCACGGCCCGCTCGCTCGCGACCAGCGCCTGCTCCAACGAGGCCCGGCGCGAGCGCCCCTGTCGCTTGTCCAGCTCCGACTGTTGCAGCCAGACCTCGGCCAGCGCCTCGTATCCACGGGCATCACTGCGTCCCAGGTCCGTGGCGGCCTCGTAGCGCCGGGCAGCATCTTGCAGTCCCGCGCGCGCCGCATCGTAGTCACCGCGCTCCAGATCACGCATCGCCCGAGCCAGCGTCACCTCGCCAGCGAGCAGGCGCGTCTCCAGGCTCCACGGCGACTCCTCAACCGCACGCGCCACCGCCTCCGCCGCCGCATCCAGCGAGCCCCGGTAGTACGCGATGAGCCCCTCCAGGTACGTCCCCGACTCCACCTCCCGACTGCGCTCCAGCGATTGCAACGCGGGAACCAGATAGCGAGCCTCCAGCGAGCGCTGACGCTCCGCCACCCACGCCGCGTCGCCACTGCGTCGAGCCGCCTCGAGTTCCTGGTGGTACAGCCCACCGAGCACCCGCCCCAACGCATGATGCAGCTCGGGTGATTCGAGCCCCTTCGCACGCGCGGCCTCCAGTGCCTCGCGCGCGGGCTCCAGCTCGTTCATCGCCAGGTGCCCCAACCCCAGCGCCTGCAGCACGAGCACCTCACCCGAGGTCCCCAGCTCATGAGGCAGCGAGGCGATGCGGCGCATGTGCTCGCGGACCAGCGCCTCCTCCCGCCCCGTGTCATGCAGCGGTGCCAGGTGCGCGGCGCGAAGAATCCACTCGAGGTCCTTCACCTGCTGCCCGAGTTGCTGCGCGAGCAACGCACGCGCCCCAGAGCGTTGCTCGACGGCCCGCGCCTCCAACCACGAATGCACGCCGAGCACCGACAGGACCGCGATGCACACGAGGGACACCGCGCTGACGGTGACGAGCGCGCGCTGCGTCTTCCACCGTCGCACCAGCCTCGCCCACGGCCCCGGTCCTCGGCCGAGGATGGGCTCACCATCGAGGAAGCGCCCCAGGTCCTCCGCCAGCGCGCGCGCCGAGCCATAACGCGCCGCCGGCTCCTTGCTCAGGCACTTGAGGAGCACCGTCTCCAGGTCCACGGGCAGGCCCGGCACCAGCGCTCGCGGCGCACGAACATCCTCGTGGAGCACATGGTGCAACACGCTCGCGGCGGACACGCCATGAAACGGCGCGACACCACAGAGCGCCTCGTAGAGCGTCGCGCCCAGGCCATACACATCCGAGCGCCGGTCCAACGCCCGAACGTCTCCCCGAGCCTGCTCCGGCGACATGTACGAAGGCGTCCCCAGCACCGCGCCGGACTGCGTGAGTCCGCGCTCCAGCCCCGTCTCCTGCGCCAGACCGAAGTCCATCACCACCGGGAACCAGCGCCCCTCTTCACTCCTCTGAACCAGGATGTTGGAGGGCTTGAGGTCGCGGTGGATGACGCCCAGTCGATGGGCCTCGTGGATGGCCAGGGCCACGTCCCGCAGCACCTGGACCTTGCCCTCCAACGACATGTCCACGGCGGCCACATCCAACCTGCGCCCGGCGACCAACTGCATCGCGATGAAGTCGCGGCCCGCGACCTGCCCCACTTCGTACACCTTGCAGACGTTGGGATGGTCGATGCGCGCCTGCGCCCGGGCCTCCTGGACCAGTCGCATCGCGCGCGCGGGCGAGGTCCCCTTCACGAACTTGAGCGCCACGTCGCGGCCCAGGCGCGCATCTCTCGCGCGATAGACCACGCCCATTCCGCCCTGCCCGAGCAGCGTCAGGTCCGCGAAGCGCTCCCACGCGCCGGGCGGCCCCGCGTCCTCCCAGGGCTCCTCCGGAGCGACGCTGTCTTCCTGGGTGGAGAGCCCCCCGGGCACGCCGGCCCCCTCCCGGCGGTCATCCGCGTCCGACATGCCCGCGACTCTAGCGCGCCGAATCCTCCACGGTGAGCCCCTGGCACGACGCCCGCGTGCCACCCGTGCCAACCCCGCGTGTCACCGCGCGACGAATCGAGGCCCACCGCCACACAGTCTCCTCGGAGAAGCCCGTGCGCGCACGCGGGCACGCGCGGTGCACAAGGCCCCCACGCGACACGCCGGGCATCCCGCGTGTCACCGCACCGCGAGCGGTGCGTCCCACCGATACCCGAAAGGCACCCCGTGAAGACTCACGTCACCATCGCTTCCCTCTCCCTCATGTTCGGCCTCGTCGGCTGCGGCCCCGAAGTGGAGATGGACGCCACGCAGGCCCCCACCACGCAGGAGCCCGTCAGCGTGCCCGCGGCCGAGGAGCTCGACACCGCGGCGCAGGCCATCAACCCCGGCTGCAGGGACCCCCAGGTCTACTGGCCCTACGGCGTCATCAACTCCAACGGGACGGTCAACAACGGCTGGGCGGGCAACCTCATCCAGAGCTCGGAAGACCGCGTGTTCTTCACGTACAGCGGCGCGGGGGCGGCGCCCTCCAACGTCGTGCGCATCACCCTCACGGCCGCCGCGAACATCACCTGGTGGAAGGGCATCGAGGTCTTCCGCCCGGACGGCTCGCGCCACCCCAGCGTGCTCGAGACGCACAACTCCGGCCGCGGTCCCTACACGATGGACATCGTCGTCAACAACACCGACTCGCCGAACCTGTGGGCCATCAAGTTCCTCAAGGGCAAGCTGTTCGGCATCCACACCGGCATGTACTGCCTGGAGGACCTGTCGGCCTGGCGCGGCCGCAACCTGTACTTCACGTGGACCTATGACGCGTCCTGAGCCCTGACGTCGGGCGTGCTTCGTCGGGCCCCCGCACACGAGGCCCGACGGAGCGCAGAAGCCTCAGCGTCCGCCGTAGCGGCGGTGGTCCACCATGAGGCAGCGGTCCTGCACCACCTGGATGCCCGCCTCCGCGAGCCTGCGCGCCGCCGCGTCGTTGCGGATGCCGGACTGGAACCACACCGCCTTCGGCTTCTTGGCGATGATGTCGTCCACGTGCGCGTCGATGTCCTGGGGCCTGCGGAACACGTCCACCAGGTCCACCTCCCCCGGCACGTCCGCGAGCCTGCGGAACACGGGCTTGCCGAGGATGTGCGTCACGTCCGGGTAGTAGACGGGCACGGGCACCACCTCCACGCCCGCGCGCGCCAGGTAGTCCGGCACGTAGAAGGCCGGCTGCCCCGACTGCTGCTCCGTCTTGATGCCCAGCACCGCCACGCGCCTGGCGCCCTTCACCACGCGCTCCACTCCCGCTTCGTCCTCGACGAGGTTGTCTTCCCAGCTCATGGCGTCTCCTCCTGAAGGGCCTGCGCTCGCGACTGCATCGTCACCGTCCACGCCGCCGGGCCCACCCGGGCCTTCACCGTGAGCTCACGGCTCACCGGCACGAAGCGCCCGTAGGCCACCACCTGCTCGCCCTCGCACGTCACGCCCGCCGTCAGCTCCGGGCGCCCCGCCGCCACCCACGCGTCCGTCAGCTCCTGCGGCGCGTCCTCCGGCACCGAGTCCAGGCACTTGAGGCTCAGCACCACCGCGTCGCCGTACTCCGTGTCCCGCGTCCCCTGCAGCGTGCGCTCCAGCACATACGCCACCTGCGTGTCGCCCATGGGCAGCGTGTCCACCGCCCACGTGCGTTGACCCTCCGACAGATGACGCTGGAACAGGCCACCGAACTTCGCCTCCCACTCGCGCCGCGTGCGCGCCTCCAATGCCTCCGGCGCCAGGAAGCGCTCCAGCGCCTTCGCGTCCGCGCCCGCGGGCACCGACTGCCGCAAGGCCTCGCTCGCGGACTCCGGCGACACCAGCTTCACGAACGCGCCGTCCGCCGCCAGCTGCAGCCGGAGCGCGAAGCGCAGCAGCACGTCGTCCACCCAGCCCTCCACCGCCGCGCCCGCGCGCGTGCGCTGCGCCCGCGTCACGGACTGGGTGAGGAGCCAGCCGCCCTCGGAGGTGGCGAAGCGGGACTCGGTGGTCAGCTCCGCCTCCTCGCGCAGCACCTGACCGTCCTGCTCCACCGCGCGGCTGGCCTGCTGGGATTCGGTGAGCACGCGCCCCACGGGCGGCTGGAAGGAGAGGCGCACCCGAGGCGTCACCGAGGGGACGGGCACCCTCAAGGGCGGCGGCTTCCGACAACCGGACGAGAGCAACAGCACGAGACAGCTCAGCAGGAGACCTGGACGCATGCGCCCGCGAACGCTGGCAGAAACGGCCAGCGCCCGCGAGCGCTTCTTCCCGGGGATGTCGCCCCTCAGGGGTGACGCGAGCTGCCGTCGGGCGCGTTCTCCACCAGGTCCCGGCCGATGTTGCGCCGGTCCCTGTTCGCGCCGTCGTCGTCGGGCAGTCCCCCCTGCGAGAACCGCCGGGCGGCCTCCGCCAGGTCCCTCATCACGTCCTCGCGCGACGCATACTCCGTGCGCGGCAGGCACTTGAGGACGTTGATGATGTCGACGGGGGCCTCGCCATCCTCGGCCGCCTCGACCAGGTCCGCCCGCGTCGTGGGGTAGTCCACCGAGTCGAGGTGGGGGGTGATGGAGAGCCCGGGGTCTTCCGCGGTTCCGAATGCCATCTGCCGCTGCCTTTCTGCCCGGCCAGCCCGGTCCGGACGTGAGTCACTTGAGTCCCAGGAACCTGGGGACGAAACCCACGCCGGACCACCCGGCCGTCCCCCTCCCCTCCCCTGGGCAGCCAGGGGGCCAGCCGCCCCGGCTGCTCCCGAGGTAGAGTCCCGCCGCCGCCCTGTCTCCGCCGGAGCCCCACCCCATGCCCGCCGCCTCCCTGCTGCTCGCCTGGCTCACCTTCGCCAGTCCGCCTCCCCAGGCGCCCGCCGCCCCTCCCAAGAGCGTCTACGCGCTCGAGGACGACGCCTTCGTGGCCCAGGCCCAGGAGGACCTGCGACAGCTGGAGCGCTACGCCCAGGGCCTCAGGCGACTGTCGGCGGAGGTGAAGACGTCGCGCGCGCTGTATCTGCAGAAGCAGAGCGAGCCGTACACGCCGGACCAGAAGCAGCGCCTGCTCACCACGTGGGCCGCCTTCTTCGACTACTTCGTCTCCACCGAGGTCATCCGTCAGCGCTACTGGGACTTCGTAAAGGTGCCATCGCTCACCCAGCCGACGAAGCACGCCTGGGGCTTCCTGCTCACCCACGGCGCGCTCACCACGGAGCTGGCCCACGGCCTGACGTACGCGGAGCTCACCGGAGGCCGCAAGCAGTTGGAGGTCCTCCTGGACGAGCCCGCCCCCGAGTATGGCCTGCCCGCGCGCGCCTTCGCCCGCTTCAAGGAGAAGGTCATCCACGTGGGCACCACCACCCAGCTGCTCACCGGGGACGGCTACAAGCAGCAGCTGCGGCCCCTCCTGGTGAAGGCCGGCGCGCTGGATGCGCCGCGCGTCCCGTGGGTGATGCAGGAGATGAAGCTCAACAGCGAGGTGGCCAAGGGACTGCTCATCAAGCGCGGCCCCGTGCTCTTCGCCAAGGCCGCCACGGACCTCACCCAGGACAGCGCCCAGCGCGCCTTCTTCCCCGTGCAGCGCGCGGTGGCCGAGTGGATGGGCGACACGCGCGTGCACCGCTCCGGCCAGCCGCTCATCTCCCGCGAGCAGGTGCAGGCGCTGCTGGGTCGCATGGAGCCCGGCGACATCCTGGTGGCCCGCCAGAACTGGTACCTCTCCAACATCGGCCTGCCGGGCTTCTGGCCTCACGCGGAGCTGTACGTGGGCACCCAGAAGGAGCTGGCCGCCTACTTCGACGAGGACAAGGACGTGAAGGCCTGGCTCGCGACGCTCGAGGGCACGCCCCAGAGCTTCACGGGCCACCTGGCCACGGCCTTCCCCGCCAAGTGGGCCGCGTACAACCAGACCGACACGCATGGGGACGCGCTGCGCATCATCGAGTCCATCAGCGAGGGCGTCAGCTTCACCGGCCCCGAGCACGGCATGCGCGTGGACTATCTGGGCGTGATGCGCCCCCGGCTGACGCGCGTGGACAAGGCGCGCGCCATCCTCCGGGCCTTCGGCTACCAGGGCCGCCCCTACGACTTCGACTTCGACTTCTTCTCCGACCAGACGCTGGTGTGCACGGAGCTGGTGTGGAAGTCCTACGCGCCCTCGAAGGAGCTGCGGGGCCTTTCCATCCCCCTGGTCGACGTCGTCGGCCGGCGCACGCTGCCCGCCAACGAGCTGGTCCGCCTCTTCGACGCCGAGTTCGGCCGGGAGGACCGCCAGCTCGACTTCGTCGCCTTCCTGGACGGCCGGGAGGGCGAGGGGCTCGCGAAAGAGGCGGACGCGGCGGCTTTCCGTTACAGCTACCGCCGCGCCAAGTGGGACATCGCCCAGGAGTAGACACGCAATGAAGGAAGACGTGGCCCAGGACATGCTGGAGCTGTCCGCCCAGCTCTTCGAGCGGATGATTTCCCAGCAGCAGGCGAAGGTGTTGCGGCTGGCCCGCGAGGCCGTCCCCAACATCACCCCCGAGGAGCTCCGCAATCCCCACGACTTCCCTCAACTCAAGGAACACCCGACTTTCGAGTTCGAGGACGGAATCCTGGCGGGGTTGATTTCGGCCCAGATGGGGCTGCGCGCCGAAATCAAGGGGAGGCTGCCCTATGCGCCGCCCACCTTCTGACGCTCGGCCGCCTGCCTTTGCTGTCGGGCTCGTCGTGGGTTAGTGGTTGCCGCCGTGAGCATGACCACAGGATTCAGCCCGCCGCTGGCCCGGGAACGGTTGGTGTCGGCGCTGGCCGCGGAGCCTCCCCGCCTGGACCTGGCGGCGCTGGCGATTGCCACACTGGACAGGCCGGAGCTGGACGCGCCGGCGTGTCTGCACATGTTGGACGTGCTTGCCTGCCGGGTGCAGGTGGAGGCGGAGCGGCTCAACGACAAGGGCGAGGCGCTGGCCCCGCTCCGGGCGCTGCGACACGTGCTGTCGGACATCGAGGGCTTCCGGGGCAACGAGGACAACTACCACTCGCCGGAGAACAGCTTCCTGGACCAGGTGCTGGAGCGGAAGCTGGGCCTGCCGATAACGCTGTCGGTGGTGTACCTGGAGGTGGCGCGTCGGGCGGGAATCCCGCTGTACGGGGTGCCCTTCCCCGGCCACTTCCTGGTGGCGCACGACGCGGGGGACCACAAGCTGGTGATGGACCCGTTCCACCAGGGGGACATCCTCACGGAGCACGGCTGCGAGGAGCTGCTCAAGCGCGTGGCCCCGCAGCTCAAGTTCGACCGGGCCATGCTGGCACCCGCGCCGGTGGAGCTGATTGCGTACCGGATGTTGTCGAACCTGCGGCGGGTGTACCTGGGCCGCGAGGACCGGGAGCGCGGGCTGGCGGTGGTGGACCTGTTGTTGCTCCTGGCGCCGGACCATCCCGGGGAGCTGCGCACGCGCGCGGCGCTGCTGGCGAACCTGGGCGCGTACCGGGCGGCGCTGCGCGACGTGGAGCGCTGCCTGGAGCTGTCCCCCGAGGCGCCGGACCGCGAGCGGCTGGAGCTGACGGCCCAGGAGCTGCGCGAGCGCGCGGCCCTGCTCAACTGATTCCCGAGGGGCCCGCCGGTGTGGAGGGCCCCGGAAGCGAGTGCCCATGTCCCGGACGGTGAAGCCCTGGCTGCGACTGCGCCAGGGCCTGGAGCATGACTACCAGGTGCTGACGGTCCGCGAGGACAAGTGGGCGGACCCTCGCACGAACCTGGAGCACCCTCGGGTGCGGGTGGACTGCGCGGACTGGGTGAACGTCATCGCGGTGACGCCGGGCGACGAGCTGGTGCTGGTGCGGCAGTTCCGCTTCGGCACGGGCGCGGACACGCTGGAGGTGCCCGGCGGCATGGTGGACGAGGGCGAGGACCCCGCCGTCGCCGCGGCGCGCGAGCTGGAGGAGGAGACGGGGTACGTGGCGGGCCGTGTGATTCCGCTCGGCTGGGTGCATCCGAATCCCGCGCTGCAGGACAACAAGTGCTTCAGCTTCCTGGCGCTCGACTGCGTGAAGGCGCATGCGGGGCAGCAGGACGAGGGCGAGGACATCGCGGTGGAGCTGCACCCGCGCGCGGATGCGCCCAGGCTCATCCTGGAGGGGCGCATCACCCACTCGTTGGTGGTGGGGGCGTTCTTCCTGGAGCGGCTCCGCGCGGAGGCGAAGACTCCGTAGGGCTCACTGACGCTCGCAGCCGCAGCCGCAGGCGTCGAAGAAGGGCGTCTCCCCGGGGGCACAGACGAAGAGCATGTGACGGCAGTCCGTCGGGTCCGTGGAGATGGAGCGCCGGTCCGTGCCCTCGCCGCAGCGCGCGCGGGAGTCCTCGGCGACCAGCGTCGGGGAGGTTTCCGAGGCGCCCTCGCCCGCGCTGCAGCCGACGCCGAGCACGGCCGCGAGCAGGGCCAGGGTGGAGCGGGTCGTCCTGTCGTCGAGCATCCTTCCAACCTCCTCCCTGGCCACGGACGCCCGTCGGGCGCACACGGCTCGTCCAAGATGGGAGTCCCCTCCGACAAGGGGGAGCCCCGAAGGGCATCGGCTCAGGGTGCGACGTGCGGGGGGACACAGTCGCGACGTCCCACAGCGGACAGTGTCTGGCCCGCACGGGCCCGTGGGCGCCCCCGCGAGGGCCTACCGTCCGGCGCGAGTGCGCTTTCGAGCGGTGCGCGCGGACGCGGCGGCCTTCTTCACCGGCTCGCGCTCCCACGTCCCCGAGCGGCCACCGGACTTGTGCTCGAGCTGCACCGCATCCAGCACCATGCCGCGGTCCGAGCTCTTGCACATGTCATAGACGGTGAGCGCCGCCGCGCACGCGGCCGTGAGCGCCTCCATCTCCACGCCCGTGCGGTCCACGGTGCGCACCGTCACGCGGACGGTGAGTCCCTCGGCCACGGGCTGGAGCGTCACCTCCACGCCGGACAGGGCGATGGGATGGCACAGCGGGATGAAGTCCGGGGTGCGCTTGGCGGCCATGATGCCCGCGAGCCTCGCCGCCGCGAGCACGTCCCCCTTCTCCATCTTCCCCGCGAGGATGCGCTCGCGCGTCTCGGCGTGCATGCGCAACAGCCCCGTGGCCACCGCCACCCGCTCCGTCTTCGGCTTCGCGCCGACATCCACCATCTTCATCGCGCCACCCCACGGGCCACGGCCTGGAGCAGGTCGTCCACCACGTCGTCCGGGTCCTCCAGCCCCACGGAGACCCGGATGAGGCTCTCGCGGATGCCCGCCGCCTCGCGCTCCTCGGGCGTGAAGCGCCGCGCGCTCGCGCTGGCCGCGTGCATCACCAGCGTGCAGACATCCCCCAGCGAGGGCCCGGGACGCCCCACCTTCAGCGCCTCCAGGAAGCGCATGGCCTCCGGACGCCCCGCGCCCCGAATCTCGAACGACACCATGGGCCCGCCGTCCTTCAGCAGCTCGCGCGCCACCGCGTGGTCCGGATGCGTGGGCAGTCCCGGGTAGATGACGCGCTCGAGCAGCGGCGACTCCGACAGTCGCCTCGCCACATGGGCCGCGTGCTCCGCATGTGCCTTCATCCGCACCGGCAACGTGCGCAGCCCGCGCAACGTCAACCACGCCTCGAACGGCCCGAGCACATCGCCCGCGAGGATGCGCGCGGCGCGCAGCACGTCGATGCGCTCGCGCGAGCCGCTCACCGTGCCGCCCAGCGCGTCGCTGTGCCCGTTGAGCCACTTGCTGGTGGACTGCACCGCGTAGTCCGCGCCCATCTCCAGCGCGCGCTGCCCCATGGGCGAAGGGAACGTCGCGTCCACCGCGAACGCCGCGCCGACGTCATGACTCGCCTTCGCGAGGACGCGCAGGTCCGCCACGCGCAGAAGCGGATTGGTGATGCTCTCCGCCAGCACCAGCCGGGGCCGGAGCTCCCGGATGCGCGCCGGTGCGTCCGCGTCCGTCAGCTTCAGCGCGTGCAGTTCCACGCCCAGCGCCGCGCACAGCTTCTTGTAGAGCGCGCGCGTGACACCGTAGCCGTCGGCCGGCATCACCAACCTGTCCTTGGGACCAAAGCCCTGCGCCTCGAAGAGCGAGCGCAGCGCGGCCATGCCGCTGGCGTAGGCCACACAGGACTCGGCGCCCTCGAGCGCCGCCACCGCCTCCTCCAGCAGCGTGGTGTTGGGCGCGCTGATGCGGGCATAGGCGTAGTCCTTGCCGTCCAGCGCGCCGTCCAGGTCATCACTGCTGTCGAACCAGCTCACCGCCGCCACGGAGATGGGCGGCGAGACGGGCACCGCCTTGCTCCCCGTCAGCCGCGTCCCGGCGTGCACCGCCAGCGTCTTCTGCTTCGTGCTCATGAGAGAGGGTCCTCGAGTCCGTTCCCGGGCGCGTGTGTCCCGGCTCGACGCGAAAAAGGCCGGCCCGCTCTTCTTCGGAGCGGACCGGCCTGGAGCATGCGTCACGCGGCGCTGCGCGGGCTAGCTACTCGCCGTGCTCGATGAGCCAGCGCTCGGCGTCGATGGCCGCCATGCAGCCGGTGCCCGCCGCCGTGATCGCCTGCCGGTAGTAGCTGTCCTGCACGTCACCACAAGCGAAGACGCCGGGGATGTTCGTGCGGGTGCTGCCCGGCACCGTCTTGAGGTAGCCGCCCTGGTGTGTCTCCAGGATGCCCTGGAACAGCTCCGTGTTCGGCGTGTGGCCGATGGCCACGAACAGGCCCGTCGCCTTGACGAGCTGGCTGTCGCCCGTCTTGAGGTTGCGCACGACCGCGCCGGACATCCCCTTCGCGTCGCCCTGGACCTCCTCCACCGCGGAGTTCCACAGGAAGGAGATCTTCGGGTTGTTGAGCGCGCGCTCCTGCATCACCTTCGACGCGCGCAGCGAGTCGCGCCGGTGGATGAGGGTGACGTGCTTGACGATCTTCGCCAGGTACGTGGCCTCCTCCATCGCCGTGTCGCCGCCGCCGACGACGAGGACCTCCTGGTTCTTGAAGAACGCGCCGTCACACGTGGCACACGCGGACACGCCGCGGTTCTTGTACGTGTCCTCGCCCTTGACGCCCAGCCACTTGGCCGTGGCGCCGGTGGAGATGATGACCGTCTCCGAGCGCACGCGCAGGCCGCTCTCACTCTCCAGCAGGAACGGGCGCGAGCTGAAGTCCACCTTCACCACGTTCTCCATGTGGATGGCGGTCCCGAAGCGCTCCGCCTGCTTCTGGAAGCGCTCCATCAGCTCCGGGCCGGTGATGGCCTCCGGGAAGCCCGGGTAGTTCTCCACGTCCGTGGTCACCATGAGCTGCCCGCCCGGCACGCGCTGGGGGTGCTCCAGCGTGGGCCCACCGGCGAACACCACGGGCTCCAGGTTGGCGCGCGCGGCATAGATGGCCGCAGTGTAGCCCGCCGGCCCCGAGCCGATGATGGTCACCTTGTTGATCTTCTCCTCCGCCACGGGTGGCTCCTTCCCTCTTGTCTCGTTGAGGCCGCGAAGGTACCAGAGGCCCTCGGGCGCGTGATACGAAGCTGGCCTCATGGATGCCGAGCTCCTCAAGAAGGTTGCGCTGTTCGAGGGTTTGACCCAGGGCCAGCTCGCCAAGGTGGCTCAACTCGGCCAGACCAGGGACTACCCTGCGGGCGCCTTCCTCTTCCGCGAGGGGGAGTCCGGCCAGGAGATGTTCGTCATCTCCCGGGGCAAGGTCCGCATCTCCAAGTCCGTGCCCGGCATCGGCGAGGAGGCGCTCGCCATCCTGGAGGCCGGCCAGTACTTCGGTGAGATGGCGGTAATCGAGGACTCGCCCCGCTCCGCGGACGCCATCGCCCACATCAGCTGCGCGGTGTGGGTCATCGAGCGCTCCAAGCTGGACCAGCTCATGTTCACCGACAAGGACCTGGCGTACGTCCTGCTGTGGACGTTCGTCCGGACGCTGAGCGAGCGACTTCGCGAGACGAACGACAAGATCAAATCGTTCTTCGCCATCTCCCGCTTCTGAGACAAAGCCTGGACACGGCCCGGCGCTCGTCGGGCGGCAGGCCCGTGGCGGGCGGTGACAGTCCGGCGGACGGGCCGCTGGCGCGCGGGTCGGGATGGGTAGGCACATCACGCTCCAGGTAGAGACAGCGGGCACACGCCTTGCTCAATCGCCGGTGAAGGTGGGCGGGATGGGGTGGCGGATGGGCGAGGCGTGGGCGGCGGATGAGGTGGTCGAGGAGTCGAGGGGCGCGCGGAAGGGAGTGGACGCCGAGTCCTCCCGGGAGCGGCTCTTCCGGTTGGGAGCGCGGGCACTCACGGACCCGGAGCTCTTGTGCGTGGCGTGGGGCGCGGCCTCGGGCTCGCGCGGCGCGATGGAGGCGGCCCTCGCGGTGTTGAAGCGCTGCGGGGGACTCAAGGCCCTGTTGCAGGCGGAGCCGGTGGAGCTGGCCCACGTGCCGGGCCTGGGGCCGCGGCGGGCGGCGCAGGTGCTCGCGGCGCTGGAGCTGGGGCGGCGCGCGCAGAGGACGCCGGAGCGCAGGCCCCGGCTGCGCTCTCCCCAGGAGATTCACACGTACCTGACGCCGGGCCTCACGGGGTTGAGGCGCGAGGTCTTCCACGTGCTGTGCTTCAACACGCGCAACGTGCTGGTGCATGACGCGCGGGTGGCGGAGGGCACCATGAACACGTGCCCGGTGGACCCGCGGGAGGTGTTCGCCGCGGCGCTCGTGTCCCGGGCGACGGCCATCGTCCTGGCGCACAACCACCCCTCGGGGGACCCGGAGCCCAGCGTCCAGGACGTGGCGCTGACGCGGCACCTGGTGGCGGGCGCGAGGCTGCTCAACGTGAAGGTGCTGGACCACCTGGTGGTGGGCGACGGCGGCTTCGTGTCGATGCTGGAGCGAGGCCTGCTCCCGGACGGGGAGTGGGAGGCGAAGCGGGAATGGAACGCGGCGGGAGGACGTGGGTGATGGCGGGATGTCTGGTGGGGCTGGTGCAGGTGGAGTTGCTGGAGGACACGCGGGCGCAGGTGGTGCGGCTGGAGAGCGGCCGGGCCTGCGTGGTGGAGCGGGCCGCGCTCCCGGCGGACGCGCGCGAGGGGGACGTGGTGGTGGACGGCCGCGTGGAGCCGGAGGCCACGGCGCTGAGGGTGTTGGAGGTGGCGCGGAGGAGGGCCCGCCTGGCCGTCCCCGTGCCGCCGGGGCTGGAGCTGTGAGGGGTGGCGGGGTGTGGTTTGCGTTGACGGCTGGACCAGGATGGTGGACATGCGAGCGATGTCGGTGGCCCTGCCCTATCTCGAAGAAGCCCAGCAGGGCCTGGTGCGCCACTTCGGCCTGACGCAGTTCCGTCCGGGACAGGCGGAGGTCATCTCCACCGTGCTGTCGGGGCGCAACACCGTGGTGGTGATGCCCACCGGCGCCGGCAAGAGCCTGTGCTACCAGCTGCCGGCCACGCTCTTGCCGGGGCTGACGCTGGTGGTGTCGCCGCTCATCGCGCTGATGAAGGACCAGGTGGAGCAGCTCACCGCGCGCGGCATCTCCGCCACGTTCATCAACTCGTCGCTGACGGACCTGGAGCGGGCGGAGCGGATGCGCCGGCTGCGCGGCGGTGAGTACAAGCTGCTGTACGTGGCGCCGGAGCGCTTTCGCAGCGCGAGCTTCGTGCAGATGGTCACCGACGTGGGCGTGGACCTGCTCGCCGTGGACGAGGCGCACTGCATCTCCCAGTGGGGCCACGACTTCCGGCCGGACTACGCGCTCTTGGGCCAGGTGCGTAAGCGGCTGCGGCCTCCGCGCACGGTGGCGCTCACCGCCACGGCCACGCCGGAGGTGCGCGCGGACATCGTCCGGGTGCTGCTCATGAAGGAGCCCCGCGAGTTCGCCATGGGGTTCGACCGGCCCAACCTCTTCCTCGGCAAGCAGGAGGTGGGCGGGGACACGGACCGGCACGAGGCGTGCGCGCGCCTGGCGGCGCTGGGGGGCAGCGGCATCATCTACTGCTCCACGCGAAGGGCCGCGGAGGGCGTGTTCTCGGAGCTGCACGGGCGCAAGCTCAAGGCGGTGCTGTACCACGCGGGCATGGAGGACGACGCGCGCCGGCGAGCGCAGGACACCTTCATGTCCACCCCGGACGCGGTGGCGGTGGCCACCAACGCGTTCGGCATGGGCATCGACAAGCCGGACATCCGCTTCGTCGCGCACGCCAACATCCCGCGCGCGGTGGAGGCGTACTACCAGGAGATAGGCCGCGCGGGCCGCGACGGTGGGGAGGCGCGGGCGGTGCTGCTGTTCAACCACTCGGACGTGTACACCCAGGAGCGGCTCATCCAGGGCAGCCACCCCTCGGAGGCGGTGCTGGCGGACGTGTGGGGCGTGCTCCAGTCGGTGGAGGAGTTCGAGCGGGGCGTGCACGTGCTGGCGGGCATGGTGAACGCCAGCGAGTTCGAGGTGTCCGCGGCGCTGCGCATCTTCGAGCGCGCCGGGAAGCTCGAGCGCGGCGGCCGGGGCGAGGGGGAGCACGGGGTGCTGCTGACGGAGAAGGCCCAGGCCGCGCACCCCCACTCCCCGGACGCGCAGCGGCTGCTCAAGTCGCTCGTGGAGACGTTCCCCATCGGCCGTCAGGCCACCACGGAGCTGACCATCCTCGCGCGCCGCATCGGCCTGTCGGTGGACGAGACGCGGCACGCGCTGGGGCTGTTGGAGAAGGCGGGCGTGGTGCGGGTGCGCAGGCCCTTCTCGGGGCGCTCCATCCGCGCGCTCCTGCGGATGCCCTTCCGGGAGCTGGGCATGGACCTGTCCCACGTGCGCGAGCAGGAGCGGCAGAACCTCCAGCTGCTGCGGCGGATGACGGACTACGCCTACGCGGACCGGGACTCGCGCTGCCGGCGCGGTGCCATCCTCCACTACTTCGGCCAGCAGGACGTGGAGACCGCCTGCGGCAACTGCGACGTGTGCGCGCCCGCGAAGATGCCGGTGCTGCTGTCGGGTGGGCCGTCCGCCTCCCGCGCCCGCGCCGCGGCCGCCGCGCCGCTGGTGACGAACTACAGCGAGCTGGCCTCCACGGAGCTGCGCCGCTGGCGCAAGGAGCTGTCGAAGGATTTGGGCGTCGCGCCCTTCATCATCTTCAACGACGCGACGCTGCTGGGTCTGGCGGCGGCGCTCCCCATCGACCGGGAGGGCTTCCTCACGGTGAAGGGCACGGGGGAGAGCCGCTGGGAGCGCTTCGGGCCCAAGGTGGTGGAGATCTGCCTCATGGCCCGCGCCGCGGGACACGAGCCGCAGGTGGCGCCCATGGCCGCGGCGCGCGCGAAGAAGCCTCGCATCCGCCGCGCGCTGGGCACCGACTGAACGGCGGGACCTTCGCTCAGGCGCCCCGGGTGCGCCGGGAGAGCAGGTGGCGCAGGGTGCCCATGACGGTGCCCACCACCAGCGCGAGCAGGAAGATGACCGCCACCGTGGTGAGGCCGAAGACCAGGCGCACCGCGTACTCGGGGATGCGCCCGTTGAAGTACGCCGTGCGCAAGGGCTCCATCGCCCCCATCAGCTCCAGGGCCCGCGCGGGCAGCGAGTCCAGCGACAGCGACAGCCGCTGGAGGAAGAGCGAGGGGAAATAGCGCAGCGCCAGCTCCACCACGACGCCCACCAACAGGTAGAGCGCCGACAGCAGGAAGGCGTTGCCCCACATGATTCGCAGCAACGGGGACTCGGGCCCCGAGCCGGGGGGAGGATTCCTCACGCTAGCGGGCCGCTTTCTTCTTGAGGGACGGCAGAGCCTTCTTCACGCGGCCCGCATCCTCGCTTCCTCCGGCCAGTCGGAGGAAGGCCTCATAGGACTCCACCGCCCGGGGCAGCTCCGCCGACTCGCGCACCAGCACGTCCGCCAGCGCCAGGTGCGCCAGTCCGTCCGTGGGCTCCAGCTCCACGGCCTTCAAGAGCGACGCCTTGGCCACGGGCTCCTGGCGCTGCTTGAGCGCCACCATGCCCAGCGCCAGGTGCGAGCGGCCCTGGTACGGCGCCAGCCGCACGGCCTCCTCCGCCGCCGTCCGCGCTTCCTTCACCGCGCCGGCCCCGAGCAGCACCCGGGCCATGGTGGCCTGGGCGAAGGCCTTGTCCCAGACGGTGGGCGCGCGCGAGGCCAGGTCCTCCAGCGTCCGCGCCGCGGGACGGCCTCCGCTGGGCAGCTGCGCGTAGAGCTCCCCCACCCGGCCGCACGTGGCGTCCGGTCCCTCGCGCCGCGCCGCCGCGAAGGCCGCGTCCGCGTTGTCCGGGTTGCCCTGGCGAAGGAAGGCGTGGGCAATCTCGCAGAAGGTGTCCGGGTCCTTCGGGTTGAGCTTGTTGGCGCGCTCCAGCGCGGAGAAGCCGCCCTTCGCGTCGCCCGCGGCGAAGAGGATGGCGGCGCGCAGCCGGTGGGCCTCGGCGTCGTCCGGCGCCAGCTTCGCCGAGCGCCCCGCGGCCCCTTCGGCCTCCTTGCGACGCCCGGAGTGGAAGAGCGCCAGCGCGAAGCCCTTGTGCGCATCCGCGCTGCCCGGGTTGTCGAGCTGCCACGTCTCGAACTGCTTGAGGGCCTCCGGCGTGCGCCCCAGCGCCAGCAGCGTGCGCCCCAGCGCGTCGCGCGCCTCGCCGTGCGAGCCGTTGCGCTCCACCGCCTGCGTCAGCGGCTTGAGCGCCATGTCCGGCAGGCCGCGCGCCAGCAGGAGCCGGCCCAGCGAGCACGACGCCTCGTAGTCCCGAGGGTCCTTCTGCGCCTCCTCGAACTGGGACTGCGCCTTGTCGAAGGCGCGCTCGCGCCAGTACACCTGCCCCAGCGCCAGTCGCATGTCGTTGCGCGGGCGCTTGCTCGCGGCCAGCGCCTTCTCGAGCAGCTCGCGGGCCTGCGCCGCGTTGCCCTCCGCCGCGTCCGCCAGCGCGAGCAGCGACACGGCCTCCGGCGGGTAGCGCTCGTTCACCCGCGTGCGCGCGAGCTCCGTGCGAGCGCGCTTCCAGTCTCCGAGCCGCGCGTACGCGGTGCCCCGCACCAGCGCCACCTTGCGGCCGCCGTCCGCCTCCAGACGGGTGAGCACGTCGCGCTCCCGGTCCCTGTCCAGCAACGTGCGGCCCAGCCCCTCTCGGGCCTCGTCGCTCTTGGGTTGCAGCTTCAGCGCCGCCTCGTACGCGGACTGCGCCGCGTCCAGCTTCCCGGCGGCCCGGCTCGCCGCGCCCTGCGCGAGCTGGAAGTCGAAGGCCAGCGGCCCCTGCGTGCCCTTGGCGAGCAGCGCGCGGGCCTCGTCGTGCTTGCCCACGGCGGACAGGAGCCGGCCGTGCACCAGCTGCTGTCGAGCGCCGAGCGCGGCGGGCAGTTCGGGGCTTCCGGCCAGGGGCGCCACGTCCGAGAGCGACGCCTCCAGGTCCTGCTCCAGCGCGAGCCGCGCCTCGGCCTGACCGATGCGCGCCACGGAGTGCTTGGGGGACTTGGTGCGCGCCTTGCCGAACATCTCGATGGCGTGCGGGAAGTCCTCGGAGGCCAGGTAGTAGCCCCCCAGCGCCACCAGGGCGCGCACGTTCGACGGCGAGGCCCTCAGCGCGCGGTCGAAGCGCTCCAGCGCCTTCTTCTCGTCCTTGGCGGCCAGCAGCAGGCTCGCGGCCAGCGCGTGGACCTCCGTGCTCTCCTCCGTCGCGGCGAGCAGCGCGCGGCGCGCGGGCTCGCGGCCCCGGTCATCCGCCACGAGGACGTTGGTGGCGAGCGTCAGGCCCGGCGCGGCCTCCTTCACCCCGGGCTTCTCCAGGGCCTCCAGCGCCTTGAGTCGGTCCTCCGGGGACAGGCCGTGGTCCGCGAAGAGCAGCGCGTGCGTCCAGGCCTTGAGGGCCCACGCGCGGCTGCTGCTCTCGTCCATGTCCAGCGCCCGGTCCAGTTGCTGCAGCGCCCCATCCAGCGACGCGCGCGTGTCCTGGGTGATGAGGTCCTCGCTCTTGGCCAGGGCCTCGTTCAGCGTCTGGCCACCGGTGGCCGCGCGGATGCGCACCACGCCGACGATGACGGCGATGACCACCATCAGGAGCACGGCGGCGCCGGCCACCTTCACGCCGTTGCGCTTCAGGAAGGACGTCTTGGCCGCCTCGCGCGCCAGCTTCTGTCGCAGCTCCTTCTCGTAGGCGGCGGTGAGCGCCTCGGTGTCCTGCTTGGGCGCGCCAGCCTTCGCGCGGCCGGTGGCGGCCGTGGCGTCCGAGGCGTCGGGCAAGTCCTCCAGCAGCGAGCGCTTGGAGCCCGAGCCACGCGCCTGGGGCTGCGCGCGCGCGACAACGGGCGTGGCGGCGGTGGGGTCGGGTGGAGGCAAATCCCCCAGCAGCCCGCCCGACGCGGCGGGGACCACGGGCTTGGCGGTGGTGAACTCGCTGGAGCGCAGCAGCGCCTGCTCTTCATCCGACTCGGTCGAGTCGGTGGACGCTGCGGGGACCACCGGCTTGGCGGTGGTGAACTCGCTGGAGCGCAGCAGCGCCTGCTCGCTGGTCTCGTCGGACACAGCGCCCGCATCGGAGGACGCACTGGGACCGCTCTCGAAGGCGGCCGGGTCCAACGCCTGACCCTCCTGGGAGGAACCCGCGTCGGCGCCCTCCCCCGCCGGTGCATTCGCGTCCGGAGAACGGGCTCCGTCCTCCTCGTCGAAGAGGGACAGCTCCAGGCTCGGAAGCGGGGTGCCCGACGTGGGTTGCAGCACCGGCACCTGCCGGTCGATCAACCCGAGGGAATCAGACGACGACGTCTCCGCGTCGGACGCATCGCCCGGCGCCCCAAGAGAAGCCTGGGCGCCGCCCTCCTCCGTCGAGGACGCATCCTCCCCGCCCGGAGCACCCGCATCGCCCGGGCTCGCGTGCCCACCCGCCGCGGCGGCGCTCGCCAGGTCCGCGGCGGCCCGCGCGCCCGCGCTCTTCGACGCCCCAGGCCCCGAGGCGCTCGCGGCCTTCGCGGCATCCCCGAGCGCCGCGGCGCGAAGCCTCGCGGCCGCCATGGGCGACGCGGCGGCGGGAGCACCCTCGGCGCTCTCGGGCTTCGCGGCGTCAGGCTCGGACTCACCCTCCTCGGACTCGGCCTTCTCCAGCCCCATCAGGTCCGCGAAGACCGGCGCCGGGCCACCGGCCAGGGCCTGCTGCGCCTGCTCCAGCCACAGCTTCACGCGGCCGTCGTTGGGCTGCAGCGCCACGGCCTTGCGCAGAATCGGCAGCGCCGAGCGGTACAGCCCGCGCTGCAGCAACACCTCGCCAATCAGGTTGTAGGCGTAGGGGTTGTCCTTCTCGATGGCGATGGCGCGGTCGAACTGCTCCATCGCCTCCGCGGGGCGGCCCAGCTGGATGAGCGCCTTGCCCCAGAGCACCCGGCCCACCGTCGAGGACGGATGGTGCGAGACACCCTGCTCACACACCTCGATGGCGCGCGGCGCGTCCCCCTTTTCCAGCAGGGCCTTGGCCAGTTCGACGAAAACGGAAGAAGTGGGGTCCTGCCGGAGGAGCTGCTCGTAGCGCTCCACCATCGACTTGGCCATGAGGGCTTGCGACTCCGGTGCTCGGGCGAGGAGCCGGACCATAGCACCCTGCCCTCGTCCGGGGCGGGCGCCGGATGCTACCGTCCCCCTCGTGAATCGCCTGCCTGCCCTTTTCCTCGTCCTGGCCCTGTCCGGGTGCGCAACCGTATCCAAGAAATCCAACCTGGAAGAACTCAAGCCCACGGTGGAGCAGTTCCATCAGGTCATCCGCTGGAAGGACTTCCGGTCCGCGGCGCGCTTCATCGTCCCGGAGAAGCGCAAGGCGTTCACCAAGGCCCGCATCGCGCTCAACGACGAGCGGGATTTGAGCATCACCGACTACGAAATCGAGGACGGGCAGCTGTCCGAGGACGGCACGCGGGCCTTCATCCAGAGCCGCATCCAGTGGATGCGCCTGCCCTCCGCGTCCGAGCACGTCTCGGTCGTCACGTCGGAGTTCGTCTACCAGCACGGCACGTGGCTCTTGGAGCGTCAGGACGAGGGGCCGTTCGCGGACGAGCTGCGCTGAAAAAGAAACCGCCCACCGACTCGGGGCCGGCCGAGGCGGTGGGCGTCGGGAACTCCCCAATGGAGTGCCCTACAAGAATCCGCCCATCGGCTCGGGGCCGGCCGAGTCGATGGGCGTCGGGAGCTCCCCCATGGAGCGCCCTGACATGTGAGCGGGGCGACGGTGTTGAACAGGCCCGCGTCGCCGCGCGGTGACGCCGGCCACTAGAGCAATGGCGATGCCACGCGCCCGAGCACCGGCCGGCCCGCACTGCCTCACCTGGAGATTCAAGGGCTTGCGAGGCGGGCGCGCCGACAGTCCGGGGGTGGGGCCGTCGGGGTCCTGACACTCGTGTCAGAGGGTCCAGCCTTCGGCGTCGTGCCAGGCACGACAACCGTGTCAGGGGACCCTCGGACTTTCCTCCGGGGTCTGGAGGCTACTCGCCGTTCACCGCGCGGATGGTCTCGCGCATGGAGTGGCGGGGCTTCCAGTCCACGTCCTGCACCCAGCGGCTGCCGTCCACGGCGCACAGGAACTGGATGTGGTCCAACTCCGGGGGCGGGAAGTTGGCCAGCCGGTACTTGAAGAGCATGCCCAACAGGGGCCGGGCCACCGGGTGCGGCACGGGGATGGGGGAGTTGCCCAGCTCGCGCATCACCGCGGACAGGGGCACCTCGCCCGGGCCCACCACGTTGTAGACGCCCTTGGGCTCGGGCCGGAGCGCGGCCACCATGGCGCGGGCGACGTCCTCCACGTGGATGAGCTGAATCATCGGGTCGAAGCCCGCCATCATCCACGGGTAGCGCAGGCGCAGGTAGTTGGAGGGCGCGTTCTTGATGGTGGGCCCGACGATGTGCACGGGCCGGAGAATCACCGTCTCGATGTGCGGGTGCTTCCAGAAGAAGCCATGCGCGAGCATGTCCACTTCAATCAAGTCGCGCACGCCGGAGAAGCGGCTGGCCGCCATGAGCGGCGCGTCCTCGGTGAGGAAGTTGGAGTTGTCCGGGCTGGGTCCGTAGACGTTGGCCGAGGACAGCACCACCACCTTCTTCACGCCGTACTTCGCGCAGTACTCCAGCAGCCGCGTGGTGCCCACGACGTTGAACGAGTGGTGCTCCTCCTCGCTCATGCGCGGGTCATGCATGATGCCCATGTGGATGACGGCGCGGACCTCGTTCTTGCGGAAGACGTCCTCCGCCTTCTTCTTGCGCAGGTCCAGCTCGTACATCTCCACGTCTTTCGGCCGGCCCACGAAGGGACGCCGGTCGATGCCGATGATGCGCTCGTGCTTGTGGAGGAGCTTGGCGAGGGTACGGCCGAGGTTGCCGCTGATGCCCGTGACGACGACGGCCGGTCTCATGGTTGCACTCTCTTGGTCCCCCGACTCCGGGCGTAATCGCTCACCAGAACACCCCGCGGCGCTCCTTGAGGCCCTGGTGGAGCATGGACTGGATGGCCGCCTTCACGGTGCGGACCTTCTTGTCCAGCTCGCTGTCCTCGTCGTCGGGGCGCCCCGAGAAGTGCATCGGGTCCCCGAAGTAGATGCGGTACTTCGTGGGCAGCGGGAAGGGCACGCCCGTGGGGGTGATGGGGAAGGACGGGAAGCCCAGCAGCTTCGCCACCGGCTTCAGGTCCATGAGCGCGGGGGCCTGCTCCTCGGCGCCCACGACGGCCACGGGGACGATGGGCGTGCGAGTCTCCAGCGCCAGGCGCATGAAGCCCAGGCCGAACTCCTGGAGCTGGTAGCGCTGGGGCCACAGCTTGTTGATGCCGCGCAGCCCCTCCGGGAAGACGAGGATGGCCTCGTCGGACTCGAGCAGCCGACGGCAGTTCTCCGGCGTGCCGACAATCTGCCCCATGCGCGCCATGAAGGTGGAGACGTACGGCAGCGACGGCACCCACTTCTCCACCATGCTGCGCATGGCGCGGGGGGGGCTGGCCTCCAGCATCAGCGACACGCCAATCATGGCGCCATCCAGCGGCAGCTGCCCGGAGTGGTTGGACACCAGGAGCACGCGGCCGGCGGGGACCTTCTCCACGCCGAAGGTCTCCACGCGGAAGTAGTTGCGGTAGAGCCACAGGAAGGGCGCCACGGCGGACAGACTGAAGTCCAGGTTGTACCCGAAGGGGTCCACCCCGTACTCGTTCTGCGGCCGGGCCAGGGCCAGCATCCGTTCCTTCTGCTCGTCGTTGGCCAGGCGGTCGGTCCAGTCGCGCAGGCCCTTCTTCACTCGGTCGCCGAGTCGCTCCAGCATGGTCCCGGCTCTTTACACCACCGGCCCTTCCACCGGGAGTGGAGAAACCCTCCCCCGCTCCGGGCCCGGGCCCGGGGGCGTGGCGTTGGGCTCCGGACAGTCCGTGAAGGGCGGCCATCCCCGGGGATGCCGAGGGGCTGGCGCGACCGGGGCGCCCCTGGGTGTAGGCTCCGAGGAAGGGGAGTGAGCGACGGGCGGGGCCGTTTCGTCGCGTGGATGCCGATGGGGACCCTTCGTGGACGACCGGGAGTGCACTGCGTGACGGAAGGGGTATGCGCCATCGCCTCGCGTGGACGGATGCCTCCGGGGTCCCTTGCGAGCGGGGAGTGACATCGCCATGTCCCGCCCTGCATGCGCGCGATGCTCGTCCTGCTGGCCCTGGCGTGGTTCTGCGAGGGGTGCGCCATGACGGCGGCGTCCCTCGCGGTGTCGCCGCGGCTGGCGCCCGTGGAGCAGCGCGCGCCGGTGCTGCTGGTACACGGCATCGGTGACGACGCCAGCGCCTTCGACGCCCTGCGCGGCCGGCTGGAGCAGGAGGGCTGGCCGCACGTCCACGCCATCTCCCTGGTCCCCAACAACGGCAGCGAGGGCATCCCCGCGCTGGCGCGGCAGGTGGCGCGGGAGGCCGAGGCGCTGCGCGCGCGCACCGGCGCCCGACGCGTGGACGTGGTGGGCTTCAGCATGGGGGCACTGGTCAGCCGCTACTGGGTGCAACTGTTGGGCGGCAGGCTGGTGGTGCGGCGCTTCATCTCCATCTCCGGGCCCCACGCGGGCACGGGCCTGGCGTTCCTGGGACGCGGCAAGGGCGTGACGCAGATGCGCCCGGGCAGCCGGCTCTTGCGCGCGCTCCAGCAGGACCCGCGCCCCTGGGGTGCCACGGAGGTGCACAGCTTCTGGACGCCGTGGGATTTGACCATCCTCCCTGCCTCCAGCTCGCGGCTTCCTGGCGCCAGCGAGCGAAGGTTCCCGGTGCTGCTGCACCCGTGGATGCTCACGGACCGGCGCGTGCACGACGCGGTGGTGGACGTGCTCGGCTCGCCCGCGGTGGCGCGCTGAGGCTCAGACGCTCGCGGACAGGCGCCCGGCCGCGTCGCGAAGGGTGACGACGTCGCACTCCGAGCGCAGCCAGCCGAAGATTTCGCGCAGCCGCTCCAGCTTCCGGCCAGCCCCGACGCGCAAGTCCCGCTGCTGGCGCACCAGCTCGCCGGGGATGCCGTCCGTCGCGTCGAGCACGTCGACCCCGTGCAGCTCGAAGTTGAAGAAGGCGTCGCGCCGGCACGCGCGCCAGGCGCCCCTCAACGAGCGCAGGGGCAGCGTGGTGGCGAAGGTGCCGATGAACGGGAAGCGCAGCGCGGGCGTCACCGCCATGGGCAGCTCCAGCACGGAGCCGGTGCCACGCCGGTAGGGATTCGCGGGGTCCGGTCGGTACGGCACGCGCGGCGCGAGCAGCACCCGGGGCGTGTCGAGCACCGAGCGGGAGGGCCGTCCGACGAGAGCCAGCGCCCCCATCACCGCCGCCTTCGCCGCGTAGTACGGCGCGGCCGGGAAGGCGGAGGAGCCGTACTGGTAGCCCAGCGTCTGGGTGGCGGCGTAGAGGTCCGCGTTGAGCGTGTAGCCCGGAGCGCGGAAGCCCACCGGGCGCGTGCCCGTGGCCTGGAGGATGACGTCATCGGCGCGGCGCAGGTCCGCGAGGATGGCGTCCGGCGCCCGGCGCGTGAGCGCGTAGTCGTGGGCGTGGCTGTGGCTCGCCACCTCGATGCCCGCCTCGTGGGCGGCGCGCATGCCAGCGGCGGCGACGGGGTCCGACTCCAGGTCCTCGCCGATGGCGAAGAAGGTGCCGGGCACGCCGAGCGCGTCCCAGAGCTCGCGGAAGCGAGGCACCGCCACCTGGTGCACCAGCGAGCGGGCGCGCGCGTCCAGGAGCGACTCCGGCAGCCCGTGGATGCGGCAGTAGTGCGGCAGCGAGTCCAGGTCGACGGAGATGGACGCAATCCTCGTCACGGCGCGCCCTCCCCTTCGCGTCAGGTGCCGCGCACGCGGATGACGTAGAACAGCTTGCCCACGTTCTTGAGCACGTTGGGCACGCGCTTGAAGAGGTGGATGGACGGCTGGCGCTTCTCGTGGAGCTGGATGGGAATCTCCATCACCTTCAGCCCCTCGCGCCACGCACGGATGACGAACTCGCTGGCGAACACGTCCATGTCCACCACGCACTTCTGGATGACGGGCAGGAGCGCCTCGCGGCGGAAGGCCTTGAGCCCGTGCGTATCCGTGCCCTGGAAGCCCAGCGTCACCTTGAGCAGCTTGTTGTGCACCCGCGTGGCCGCGCGGCGGATGAGCGGGCGCTGGTCGCTGGCGCCCTTGGCCGCCTTGGAGCCCACCACCATGTCCGCCTCACCCCGCTCCAGCCGCGGCAGCGCCGCGTCGTAGAAGGTGACGTCGCACAGGTCGATTTCGTCGCAGATGACGTACGTGCCCCGGGCCATGAGGATGCCGGCCTTGAGGGCGACGCCGTAGTTGGGACGCTCGGAGTGGAACCAGCGCATCCGAGGGTGCTTCGCGCAGAGTTCGTCGAGGATGCTCGTGGTGGCATCCCTCGAGCCGTTCTCCGCGAAGATGATTTCGTAGTCGAGCCCACGCGCATCGAGCCCCTGGCGCAACTCCTCCGCCGCCGAGGCGATGATGGACTCCTCGTTGTAGACGGGGATGACGACGGACAGGTGCGGTGCCATGGAATCACGTCCGGACGAGCGACAGTCCGGTCCGCCTAGCATGCCGCGCGGCACCCGTCGACAAGATGCGTCGGAAGTCGCAGACGTCCGTCAGCCGTTCAGCGTCCGGGCACACGCCCGCCCACCGAGGATGGCGTCCTCCATGGACGAGTACTCCCACTGCCCGTAGCGCCCCGCCGTCTGGATGCCGGCGTGCTCCAGGAAACGGAGGATTTCCGCCTTCGCTGGGCCGTAGGCCTCGTCGTAGAGGACATAGGCGTGGGGAATCTCCCGCGCCTGGGCGAAGAGGACGTCGTCCGCGGAGTGGATCATCTGGGAGCGGACCAGGTCCTGCACCGCGTACTGTTCGGCGGTGGCCGGGGACAGCTCGCCGTGGTGGCTGTACTCCACGTAGAAGGTGGACGTGTCCTTGGGCGCCAGCGCGTCGTAGACGGCCGACGGCGAGCCGATGCGGTACGTGTGGAACTCCGGCTCCGGCAGGTAGATCCAATGCCAGGGCTGGCGGTTGGGCCCGCGCGCGGCCACGGCGACATAGGTGACGGTGGTGGCGCGAAGGCGCTTCGCCGCGGCGACCACTTCGTCGGGCACGCCCGAGGCCCCTTGCGCCAGCAGGCGCACCAGCCCCGGCAGGGACACGGAGGAGACGAGGCCCGAGTACGACAGCGTCCTGCCGTCGTTCAGCACCACCTTGCGCGCCTTCCAGTCGATGGAGGTGGGCTCGGTGTTGAGGCTGAGCTCGCCGCCCTTCAGGTCGCGCAGCATGGCGCGCGCCAGGCTCTCGATGCCGCCCTCGCGCGGGTAGAGGAAGGACGCGTTGTAGCCCACCGCGTCGCTGCCGGCGCCGAGCGCCCCGTCCACCACCTCCTTGAGCGAGGGGCGCGGCACGAAGCGGCCCACCCAGGCGGCGGACATCTCGCGCGGGTGCACCGTCCAGAGCTTCTGGTTGTAGGGCACCATGAAGTTCTTCGCGAAGCCCTCGCCCATGTAGCGGAGGATGAACTCCTCGAAGTCGCGGGGCTCGCGCTCGCGCAGGGCGCGGCCCTTCTCGCCGTAGATGGCGTCCACGTAGCCGATGAGGTTCTCGGAGACGACCTCGGGCGGCAGCCCGTGCGTGTTCACCTGGTACGGGAAGCGGGTGAAGACGCCGCGCGTGAAGATGCCCGCCTTGCGCTGGATGCGGACCATCTGCCCCGGCAGCCACCGCGTGTTGACCAGCTCCTGGATTTCAGGGTCGCGCAGGTGGAGCCAGTGGCCGGTGGGGTCGAAATAACACCCGTCGATGACCTCGGTCTTGATGAGACCGCCGACGCGCTCGGACTTCTCGATGAGGCGCCAGGGCTTCTGGAGGAAGTGGGCGGTGGACAGGCCCGCGAGCCCCGCTCCGAGGATGACGATGGGTTCCATGCCGGGTCGGTCCTACCACCTCCTCCCGGTGAGGAGGGAGCCGAACGCGCGGTGCCGGGAACGCGGGGCCAACGGGCCCTCGGATGCTCGCCTGGGGAGGCGGGGGCGGAACAACGCCCTCAGTGCGGGCTTGCGCGTTCTTTCCGGGCTGGAAACGCCTCTGCTAGCCTGCGCCGCGCCGGTCCTGTCGAAGGAACCCCATGAAAGTCTCCTGCCCGTCTTGCCAGACGAATTACAACATCGATGACAAGCGGATCCCCCCGGGTGGCGCGAAGCTCAAATGCGCCCGGTGCCAGACCACCTTCCCCATCAAAGCCGAGGCCGTGAGCGCTCCGGCGCCCGCCGCCGCCATTCCCCTCCCGGGACAGGCCAGCGCGCCCGCCGCCATTCCCCTCCCTGGCGCAGCGCCCTCCGGCGCCATGGGCGTCAGCGCCGAGGCCATTCCGCTGCCCGGCGCCGCGCCCCAATCGGGCGGCTTCGGCTACGACGCCGGCGCCATTCCGCTCCCCGGCAGCGCGCCCCAGGCGGATGCCTTCAGCGGCGGTGCCATTCCGCTGCCCGGCGCCGCTCCCTCGGGTGCCATCGCCATGGGTGCGGGTCCCGAGGCCATTCCGCTGCCTGGCGCCGCGCCCCAGGCGGACCCCTACGGCTACGATGGGGGGGCGATTCCGCTGCCTGGCGCCGCGCCTCAGGCGGACGCCTTCGGCTACGACGCCGGCGCCATTCCACTGCCCGGCAGTGCCCCTCAGGCCGACCCCTACGGCTACGACACGGGCGCCATTCCGCTGCCCGGCGCCGCGCCCCAGGACGCCTTCGGTTACGACGCCGCCGCCATTCCGCTGCCCGGTGCCACCTCGGCCGTTGATGCCATCCCCCTGCCCGGCGCCGCGCCCCAGGAGGATGCGTTCGCCACGGGCTTCGACGACGTGGAGCCGCCGGCACGCCAGGACCGCGACGTGACGCGCGTCGTGGCCATTCCGATGCCCAACGCCGCGTTCCCGGAGCAGGCCGCCCCGCCCGCCCGGACCAACGGCACGCGCGACTTCGACTTCTCCGACGACGCGCTGGCGCCGCCCGTGGACCTGGACTCGTCCTCGTCCTTCAGCCAGCCCGACACGCTCGGCACCGCGCGCGACTTCGACTTCTCCGACGACTCGCTGCCCGTCCCCGCGCAGCCCCAGCCGGAGGCGGACCCGTTCGCCTTCGACGTCGAGTCGCCGAGCGGCGAGGCCACCGCCTTCGCCCTGCCCCCGACGCCCGCGCCCGGACACGCCAGCGCTCCCGTCGAGGCGAACCCGTTCGCGCTGCCCCCGCCTCCCGCGTACTCGCAGCCGCCTGTCAACGACGACCCGTTCGCGCTGCCTCCGCCTCCCGCGTACTCGCAGCCCTCCGTCAACGACGACCCGTTCGCGCTGCCTCCGCCCCCCGCGTACTCGCAGCCTCCCGTCAACGACGACCCGTTCGCGCTGCCTCCGCCCCCCGCGTACTCGCAGCCTCCCGTTGACGCGGATCCGTTCGCGATGCCCCCGTCTCCCGACGGTGGCCCGTCGTTCGACTTCGCCGAGCTGCCGATGCCCGCGGATCCGTTCGCGGCCGCGCCGATGGCCTCCCCCGGGTTGGACTTCTCCGACCTGCCGGCGCCCGCCGCGCCCGCGATGGACTTCGCCGACCTGCCGGCCCCCGCCGCGCCGCCGCAGGACCTGTCGTTCGACTTCGCCGCGCCCTCCGCGCCCGCGCCGATGCCGGACTTCAGCCTCGACTTCGCCGAGCCTCCTCCCCAAGCCGCCCCCCCGCCGCCCGCGCCCTTCAACCCCGCGGTGGACTTCGGCGACGTGGACTTCGGCTCGCCCCCGCCCTCGGCCGCGCCGGGCATCCCGGACTCGCTCGAGTTCGACCCCACCGCGCGCCCCGCGGATGACCTGGAGGCGGACCTGTCGGATCCGCTGCCTCCGCCGCCCAACGCCGGCCCCGCCGACGGCCTGGAGATGCTGTCGTTCATCGACGACGCCGCCGGCCGCGACGCGGGCGCCCAGGCGGGCGCGAAGGTGCGCCGCTTCCACGTGCGCCGCCGCTCGGGCAAGGTGTTCGGCCCGTTCGACGAGGGCGTCGTGGTGAAGATGCTCGAGGACGGCCAGCTGCTCGGCAACGAGGACGTCTCGCTCGACTCCGAGTCCTGGTCCGCCATCGGCACCATCCCCACCTTCGCCGCCGCCATCCAGCGGCTGATGGAGGGCCCAGCCAAGGTGGTGGCGGCAGCCCCCGTCGCCGCCGCGTCGGACTCGCCCAGCGCCCCCACCGCGGACGCCAACGGCCAGCAGGCGAACATGCGCCGGCTGGAGCAGCTCTACGAGGGCCGCATGGCGGCCGTCTCCGTGGTGGACCGCAGCGGCGCCAACGAGAAGCTCAAGAAGCGCGTCCCCATGTTCATCGCCGCCGGCGTCGGCGTGGTCCTGCTGGGCATCGGCGCGGGCACCGAGTTCGGCACGCGCTACGGCGCCTACGGCCGCCGGGCCCTGTTCCCCGCGCGCGTCTCGGACGGCTCGCCCCAGGCCCAGCTGGTGGGCCAGGCCCAGCAGGCCCTGCTCCAGGACACCTTCGCCAGCTACAAGCAGGCCCACACGCTCTCCGCCCAGGCGCTCCAGGAGAAGGAGTACCCGGCGGTGCGCTCGCTGTGGTGCCAGTCCGTCTACTACCTGCAGCGCAAGTACGCCGCGGCGGACGCGTCCGACATGGCCCGCTGCCGCGACGGCATGGCGGACATCGAGCTGCTCGGTGAGAAGGACGTCGACTTCATCAAGGTGACGGCCTCGCTCGCGCTCACCTCGCGCCAGGCGGACGCCGCGCTGGCGCCGCTCATGGACGCGTACACGCGGGAGGGCAACCAGGGCGACCTGGAGCTGGCCTTCCTCGTGGCCGAGGCCCAGACGATGAAGCGCGACTTCAACGGCGCCATCGAGACGCTGAAGAAGGTGCTCGCCGCCGACGGCAAGTCCGCCAAGGCCCACCACGCGCTCGGCAACCTGCACCAGGCCGCCGGCCGCGCCGACGAGGCCGCCGCCGCCTACGCCTCCGCGCTCGAGGCGGACCGCAAGCACGCCTCGTCCGCCGTGGAGCTCGCCGCCGTGCAGCTCCTGGTGCGCAAGGACGCGGAGAAGGGCGCCCAGTCCGTCGACGAGGCCCTGGCCGAGGACGTCCAGTCCGCGCTGGGCCCCGCGGAGCTGGCCCGCGCCCGGGGACTCAAGGGCGTGGCGCTCTTCCACCAGCACAAGCCCAAGGAGGCCGAGGCCGAGCTGAAGTCCGCGATGGAGAAGGACCCGCAGTCCGACTTCCTCAAGGCCCAGCTGGCCCACGTGCTGCGCGCCCAGCGCAACTACGAGGGCGCCCTGCCCCTCTACACGACGCTCGCGTCCGAGGAGGGCGACAACCTGGAGTACGCCGACGGCCACATCACCTCGCTGGTGATGACCGGCAAGATGCAGGCGGCGCTGGACGCCGTTCAGAAGGCCAGCCAACGCTTCCCCAACGAGGCGCGCATCGCGTACCTCTACGGCCGCATCGAGGACGCGCTGGACAAGCAATCCGAGGCGGAGGGCCACTACAAGCGCGCCATCGCCGCGGACGCCAACCTGGTGGAGGCGAACCTCTACCTGGGCCGCTTCTACCTGCGTCAGCGCCGCAACGCGGAGGCCCGCACCCAGCTGGAGCAGGCCGCCACCAAGGCCCCGGACGTGGCCGGCGTGCGCGCGGGCCTCGGCGAGCTGGCCCTGGCGGAGAACAACGCCCTGTTGGGCCAGCAGGAGTTCGAGCGCGCCGTGCAGTTGGACCCCAACCTCGCCGACGCCCACCTGGGTCTGTCGCGCGTGGCGCTGCTCAACGGCGACCTGGAGAAGGCCCAGACGGAGGCCAACCGCGCCCTGGAGCTGGACCCGCACCTGTTGAAGGACGGCCGGCTGCAGCGCGGACTCGTGCTGTGGCGGCTGGGCAAGCTCGAAGAGGCCGTGGCCGAGTTGGAGAAGGCCAAGGGCGAGGACCCGCGCTCCACCACCATCCCCATCACCCTGGGCGCGGTGCTGCTGGAGCGGGGTGATTTGCCCGGCGCGGAGAGCAACCTGGGCCTGGCGCTCAGCAACGAGCCCTCCAACCACGAGGCGCTCTACTACCTGGCCCTGGTGAAGGCGAAGCGGCTGGAGTTCACCCAGGCCATGGACGCCATGCGCAAGGCCGTGGAGCGCGCCCCCAAGCGCCCCGACTACCACTACGCCTACGGCGTCATCCTGCGCGACGCCAAGCAGCTCCCGGACGCCATCCGCGAGTGGAACACCGCCGTGGAGCTGGACCCGGCCAACGCCGACGCGCACGAGGCCCTGGGCCACGCCCACCTGGAGAACAGCGAGTTCGACGAGGCCATCGAGTCCTTCGAGGCCAGCCTCAAGTCGGATCCGCGCCGCACCCGTGTGCTCGGCTCCATCGGTGACGCGTACTTCAACGCCGCCCGCTGGAACGACGCCATCAAGCGCTACCAGACGGCGCTCAAGGCGGACACCAAGCTCACGTACGTCTACTACAAGGTCGCCCGCGCCTTCACCGAGCAGACCCAGCACGCCAAGGCCATCGACTGGTACCGCAAGGCCGCCGACGCCGAGCCGGAGAACCCGATGACCTACTACTACCTGGGCTTCGCCTATAAGGAGAAGAACAAGCGCAAGGAAGCCGTCCAGGCCTTCAAGGACTACCTGGTGAAGAAGCCGGACGCGACCGACAAGAAGGACATCGAGGAAGAGATCTACGACCTGCAGAACTAGCCGGTTGCCGACAGCCGGCCGTCCTCCCGGGGATGGCCGGCGTCAGGCACCTGGCGCCCGGGGCGTCCGCCCTTGAGCACCCCGGGCGCGAGGAACCTTGCTGACGCCCACCGAGGGTGACTACAAGGCGTGCCCCATGCTGGACCTCCGGAACGTTGCGCAGAACTTCGATGCGGTCGTCGCTCGCCTGAAGACGCGGGGCGGCAACCTGGACCTCGGCCCTTTCCAGCGCCTCTTCTCCGAGCGCCGCGAGCTGTACGTCTCCATGGAGTCCCTGGCCGCGCGCCGTAACGCCGCCAACGAGGAGATGAAGAAGAAGGCGAAGGAGGACCCCAAGGCGCTGGACGCGCTGCGCGGCGACCTTCGCGCCGTCTCCCAGGACATCAAGGAGAAGGAGAACCGCCTCAAGGAGGTCGAGGAGGAGATCAACGGCATCCTCTTGCTCATCCCCAACGTCCCGCACGAGTCGGTGCCCGTGGGCGAAAGCGCGGACCAGAACGTCCAGGTGAAGAGCTGGGGTGAGAAGCCCAACCTGCCCTTCACGCCCAAGCAGCACTTCGAGCTGGGCGAGAAGCTGGGCATGCTCGACTTCGAGCGCGCCGCGAAGGTGTCCGGCAGCCGCTTCACCTTCTACAAGGGCGCGCTGGCGCGGCTGGAGCGGGCGCTCGTCACGTTCATGATCGATGTGCACACCCAGAAGGGCTACACGGAGCTGCTGCCGCCCTACCTGGTGCTGCGCGAGACGATGATGGGCACCGGCCAGCTGCCCAAGTTCGAGGACGACGCCTTCAAAACGCTGGGCGACCCCGAGCGCTTCCTCATCCCCACGTCCGAAGTGCCCGTCACCAACTACCACGCGGACGAAATCCTCGAGGGCGAGTCGATGCCCATCCGCTACTGCGCCTTCAGCCCGTGCTTCCGCGCGGAGGCGGGCGCGGCCGGCAAGGACACCCGCGGCCTCATCCGCCAGCACCAGTTCCACAAGGTGGAGATGGTGAAGTTCGCCCAGCCCGACAAGAGCCTGGACGAGCTCGAGTCCATGACGGACGACGCGTGCGACATCCTGCGGCGGCTCGGGCTGCACCACCGGGTGATGCTGCTGTGCACCGGCGACATGGGCTTCTCGGCCCGCAAGACCTACGACATCGAGGTCTGGCTGCCGGGACAGAACGCTTACCGTGAGATTTCGTCCTGCTCGGACTGCGGCGACTTCCAGGCGCGCCGCGCGAAGATCCGCTTCCGCGCCCAGAAGGGGGACAAGCCCCAGCTCGCTCACACCCTGAACGGCAGTGGCCTGGCCGTGGGCCGCACGTCCATCGCCATCCTGGAGAACTACCAGCGCGACGACGGCACCGTGGCCATCCCGGAGGTCCTCTGGCCGTACATGGGAGGGCTCAAGGAGCTCAAGCCGCTGTAGCGAAGAAGTGTGGCGAAAAGGTGTGATCATCCGCTTGCAACGGGCGAAGAATCAGGTAGAAGGGCGGCCCCACGGTCGACGTCGGTCCGAGGGACACCGCCGGCTGGGTTGTTGGAGGCGTGGCCGAGCGGTTGAAGGCAGCGGTCTTGAAAACCGCAGAGGGTGCAAGCTCTCCGTAGGTTCGAATCCTACCGCCTCCGAAAATGTTCTTGAGTTTTGCGGTTCTTTGACAGAGAAGAGTTGGAGAGATGGCCGAGAGGCTGAAGGCACAGGTTTGCTAAACCTGCATACTCGAAAGGGTATCGAGGGTTCGAATCCCTCTCTCTCCGCCACTTGTCGTTGTAGCAGCGCGTGAAGATTTTGCTCCCTTAGCTCAGCTGGATAGAGCGTCGGACTACGAATCCGAAGGCCGGAGGTTCGAATCCTCCAGGGAGCGCTCCCTTCTTCCACGCCGTCTCCATGAGTGACGACGAAGCTTTCATGCAGCAGGCGCTCGCGCTCGCGCGGGAAGCCGCGACACTCGGAGAGGTCCCCGTCGGTGCGGTCGCCGTCCATGATGGAAACATCATCGGCACGGGCTTCAACCGCCGCGAAGTGGATCGCAACCCCCTCGCCCATGCGGAAGTCCTCGCGCTGGATGCCGCTCGCAGGCATCTCGGGGTCTGGCGGTTGACGGGCGTCACCCTGTACGTGACGTTGGAACCGTGTGCCATGTGTGCCGGAGCGCTGGTCCAGTCCAGGGTGACTCGCCTCGTGTTTGGCGCCATGGACCCGAAAGCCGGCGCGGTCGGCTCTCTCTACAATCTGGCCGAGGAACCCCGGCACAACCACCGGCTCCAGGTCACTCGTGGTATCCTCGCTGAGGACAGCACGACTCTTCTCAAAACGTTCTTCGGGCGCTTGCGCGCGAAGCGACGCGACAATTGAATACTTGGAGAGCTGGCCGAGTGGTCGAAGGCACCTGACTCGAAATCAGGCATACCGGTAACGGTATCGTAGGTTCGAATCCTACGCTCTCCGCTCCAGACTTTCTGGAGAGGTGGCCGAGCGGTTGAAGGCGCACGCCTGGAACGCGTGTATATCTGAAAGGGTATCGTGGGTTCGAATCCCACCCTCTCCGTTGTTGATACTGCAGTTGATGTCTACAGCCTTTGTGGTCGGGACAACGTGGGGGCGCGAACCCCGCCAGGTCCGGAAGGAAGCAACGGTAGCGTACCACCGCGTGTGTCCCGGCCGTTCTGAAGAGCCAGTCTCCCTCGGGGGGCTGGCTCTTCGCCTTTGCGGGGTACGGAGTTTGCCCTCGGCGCGAGCGCCTGACGGGCGCCCTCCCCTGCTGACTTCAATCGCGGACGAGCAGCGTCTCGCGGCCGATGCGCTTCTCGATTCGGAAGCCGCCCGCCTGGAGCTCGGGCAGGGCCCGGTCCTCGAAGGAGACGGCGCGGTTGAAGGTCCTGTCACGCAGCCCCCGCTGGAACGCGTCGTCGCGAGGCCAGTCGCAGGTGAGCCAGGGGATGCGCTGGCCCAGGTAGAAGAAGCCGCCGGAGCCCCAGAGCCCCTCGTTGACGATGAGCAATCCCGTAGCGCCGCCCATCCGTGTCGACGCGACGATGGCGCGGAACTGGTCCGCCCGCAGGTCCTGGGGAGGGAACCAGCGGGCGGAGACGAGCCCCGTCACCAGCGCCATCGCCGTCACGCCCCATCGAGCGGATGGAGGAACGCGCGTGGTGAGGAGGTTCGCGACAACGGGCGCCGCCGCCAGCACGCCCAGCACCAGCGCCGGATAGAGGAAGCGCTCCTCCTTGTGCGCGGTGACGAGCAGCACGCCCAGGTAGACGGCGGCGCACGTCAGCGGCAGGGACACGCCTCGCCGCCCCGCTCCCAGGCCCAGGGGCACCGCGACCCAGGCCCAGCCGGGAACGGCCGTCACCAGGGGCAGCAGGTAGAAGCCCGGAGCCGCCGAGCCGAAGCGGGCCGCGGCCTCGCCCGAGAGGACGTTGAAGCGGACGTAGGTGAAGAACGAGTGGAAGGGGCTGCCCCAGGTGAGGTGGTCCAACAGCCCCAGCCCCGCCGCGACGACGAGCCCGCCCAGGCAGGTGAAGGCCAGCATCCGCCAGCGCCGGGCCACCAGCAGATAGAGCAGCGCGGTGAGGACGCAGATGGCGGACGGGTAGCGCGTCACCACCGCGAGCCCGAGCGCCGCGCCACCGAGGAGCCCTGCCCTCGTCTCGCGCTCACGCCGGTCCAGGGCTTCCATGGCCACCACCAGGAAGGACGTGGAGAAGGACTCCGCCAGGGTGCGGCCGGCGAAGACGAGCACCGGCCCGTAGAGGCCCACCAGCAGGACGGCCAGCCAGCCTCCCGAGACTCCCGTGCGCCGGGCGGTGAAGCGGTACACGGCCCACAGGCTCCACGCATGCAGCGCGAGCTGGGGCACGGCCGTCACCGCGCGGTAGCCCTGCGGGTCGGTGATGCCCAGCATCCCGGCCAGCTTCAGGAACGCGGCCAGCACCCCAGGAACAGCCCAGTTACGGATGCCATCGCGCCACTCCCACGCCAGCACGCCGTAGCCATGCACGCGCCAGTACGCGGGCTCCAGCGCCTGGAACACCTCGTCGGGGTGGATGCGGCCCAGTTGCGCCACGGCGATGACGGCGGGCAGCAGGGCCACGACGGCGAGGGCCGCCATCGCGAGGCGGGAGGGCCTCGCTGGAGGATGGGGCTGAGCGGCGTCCGACGGCGGGGGCTCGGGCGGCATGGGCGGGGTGGGCGTCTCGGGCAGGGCGGCGGACACGGGCGCCCGGGACTCTCCCCGGCCCGGCGGCGAGGTGCAAGCCAGCGGACGTTTGTCCGCCGGGGCCTCGCTCGGGTAGGAACGCGGTTCCCTCGTGAAGGAGCAGGCCATGCCGGACGTCATCGTGGTGGGAGCGGGACACAACGGACTCGTGACAGCGGCGATGCTCGCGCGCAGGGGCCTGTCCGTCACCGTCCTGGAGGAGAAGGACGTCATCGGCGGAGCGTGCCGGACGGAGTACCCTTTCAAGAGCGCGCCCCGGCTGGGCGTATCCACGGGTGCGTACCTGCTCGGGCTGATGCCGCCAGAGCTTCTGCGCGAGCTGGAGCTGGACCTGCCCCTCAAGCGGAGGGACCCGCACTACTTCCTGCCCACCACGGGCGAGCGCTATCTGCTGTTCGGCTCGGACGAGCGCGAGCTGAAGCGCCAGTTCCTCGAGTTCTTCTCGCAGGCGGACTGGGAGGCCAACCAGGCGATGAACGCGGAGCTGGCGGCGCTGCGTGACGACCTGGCGCCCGCGTGGCTCAAGCCGCCGCTGACCCACGAGGAGACCGCCGAGCGCTACATCCGGCCCGCGCTGCGCGAGCACTTCATCAAGCTGTGTCGGGGCTCGGCGCGCCAGTACCTGGAGCGCTTCGGCTTCAAGTCCGACTTCGTGAAGGCGATGTACGCGGTGACGGACGCGTTCTCCGGACTGGACGGCGGCTATGACACGCCGGGCACGGGGATGAACCTGCTCGTCCACAACATGTGCCGGCTGCCGGGCAGCGGCGGCACGTGGATGATTGTCGGCGGCGGCATGGGCACCGTCACGCAGTCCATCGCCAACGTCGCGCGCAAGCACGGCGCGGTCATCCGCACGGGCGCGAAGGTGACGTCGGTGCGCGTGGATGCGGGTGTGGTGAAGGGCGTGGTGCTGGAGAACGGCGAGGAGCTCCAGGCCTCCGTGGTCGTGTCCAACGGAGACCCGTTCCGCACGCTGAAGCTGGTGGACGCCGCGGCGTTGCCGGCGGACTACCGCGCGAAGGTGGGCGCGATGGCCGTGCCGGGCACCACGCTCAAGGTGAACCTGTGCCTGAAGGAGCTGCCGAAGTTCACCTGTCTGCCCGAGGACAAGGGCCAGTTCGGCCCCACCATCCACCTGCTGCCACAGGAGGACGATGTGCTCGGCGCGCTGGAGCGCTCGTACCGCGACACGCAGGCGGGCAGGCTGTCCGACTTCCCCTCCATCGAGTGGTACATCCACACCACGGTGGACCCGTCGCTGCGCGACGCAGAGGGCCGCCACAACTCCGCGCTCTTCGTGGAGTGGGTGCCCTACAAGCTCGAGGGCACGACGTGGGAGAAGGAGGAGTCGCGCTACGTGCAGCAGCTGTTGTCCGTGTGCGACCGCTTCGCGCCGGGGACCAGTGATTTGGTCCAGGAGTACTTCGCCCTCACGCCGCCGAAAATCGAGAGCCACTTCGGAATCACCGGCGGCCACATCCATCATGTGGACAACAAGCTGGGCTTCACCGACAGGCTGCCCTACGAGACGCCGGTGCAGGGGCTCTACTTCTGCAGCGCGGGCTGCCACCCGGCGGGCAGCGTCATCGGCGCGGCGGGGCACAACTCGGCCCAGGTCGTGCTGAAAGCGCTCGGACGCTGAGTCGCAGCGCCTGGAGATGGATCCTTCGCGCCGTCGTGTTTAGATGACTGCCCCCATGAGCTACCTCGTCCTCGCCCGCAAATGGCGTCCGCAGAAGTTCGATGACATGACCGGACAGGAGCACGTCGTCCGGACCATCGCGAACGCCATCAAGATGGACCGGGTGGCGCACGCCTACCTGTTCTGCGGCCCGCGTGGCGTGGGCAAGACGACGGCCGCACGCCTGCTCGCCAAGGCCCTCAACTGTGAGAAGGGGCCCACGGCGACTCCCTGCGGGGAGTGCCGGGCGTGCACGGAGATCGCCGCCGGCACCAGCGTGGACGTGGCGGAGATCGACGGTGCCTCCAACAACGGCGTGGAGAACGTCCGCGAGATTCGCGAGAACGCGAAGTACCTGCCGCAGCGGGACCGGCACAAGATCTACATCATCGACGAGGTCCACATGCTGTCGGGGGCGGCGTTCAACGCGCTGCTCAAGACGCTGGAGGAGCCGCCCGGGCACGTGAAGTTCATCTTCGCGACGACCGAGGCGCACAAGCTCCCGGACACCATCCTGTCGCGCTGCCAGCGCCACAACTTCCGCCGCATCTCCGCGGCGCGGATGCTCCAGCGGCTGCAGGAGATCTGCAAGGCGGAGGGCGCGGGCATCTCGGACCGCTCGTTGTCGCTCGTGGTGCGCCAGTCCGAGGGAGGCATGCGCGACGCGCTCAGCCTGCTGGACCAGGTGCTCGCCTCGTGCGGCGCGAATCCCACGGACGAGGAGGTCGCCGAGGCGCTGGGCGCCATCGACCGGACGATGGTGCAGGACTTCGCCGATGCGCTGGTGCACAAGGACGCGAAGCGCGTGCTTGAGCGCGTGGAGGAGGTCTTCAACCGGGGCCTCGATTTGAAGCGCCTCGCGGAGGAGCTGGCGATGCAGCTTCGCCACCTCTTCGTCACCAAGACGCTGGGCGAGGCGCCCGCGGAGCTGGCGGAGTCCGAGCAGAAGGCGCTCGTGGCGCTCGCGAAGGACGCGGAGAGCGCGCAGCTCACGCGGCTGTTCGACGTGGTGCATGGCTCCGTCTGGGATGTGTCCCGCGCGGCGCAGCCGAGGCTCGCGCTGGAGATGGCGCTGTTGAAGGCCATCCAGCTGTCGCCGGGGGGTTCGATTCCGGAGTTGCTCGCGAAGGTGGACCGGCTCACGGCGGGACTGCCTCAGTCGGACAAGGCCAATGCTGGAGCGCCGGGAGGTCGCTCCAGCTCCACGACCTTTCGCGCCTGAGCCTCGCCAGGCTCCGCCCCCCGAAGCCGCGCCCGCCCCACGTCCGTGGGAGACGGGCCGAGCCATGCCCGCCGCAGGGCAGCAGCCCGCCTCGACGTCCACGCATGCCGGCACGTCCGAGGGAACGCCGTCGAACGATGGCGCGTCCACGGCCTCGCTGGCGGGTCAGCCGGCGTCGAGTGGTGGTGCTGATGCGCGCGCGCATACAGGGGCAGTCAACGGCAGCGCGTCGTCGCCCCACGTGGCGTCTGCTCATGGGCCGATGGATGGCGCATTCGACGGTGCACCATCCGGCGCGCAAGGCGGACCGAGTGGCGCCTCGGGTCCGTCACACGCGAGGCTCTCGGCATCACCTCATGGGGGTCCGTCGAATGCGTCTCGCGGGCCCGTTGGACAAGCCTCCGACGGAGTGATGGGACGTGCCCCCTCGGGCTCGCCCTGGGATGCAGCAGGAGCATCCTCCGTACAGACTTCCGCCGGGACCCGAGCTCATGCGCCGTCGGGTCCTCCCTGGGATGCCCCTGGCCCATCCGCTGTTCAGCCCGCCATTGGCGCCACGGCGCGTGCACCGTCGGGCCCGCCTTGGGATGCCCCTGGCCCATCCGCTGCTCAGGCCACCACCGGAGCCCCGGCGCGTGCGCCGTCGGGCCCGCCTTGGGATGCGCCAGCGCCCGCCTTCGGACAGCAGCTGACGGGAGACTTCGCCCGCCCCACGCAAGCGCCTCGCTTCGATGAGGCCGCGCCACTCGACACGCGGGGAGCCCCTCGCGATTCGGGGGCCTCGCGCTACGACGACTCCGACTACATGGCGGAGCCGCCGGCCGACATCGAGCTGCCACGCCACGGTGGCGGCGCATCGGACGAGCCGCCGGCCAACATCACGCTGCCACGGAATGACGGCCCGACGCGTGAAGCCACGCCATCCCCAACGGCCTCGGGGCCGTGGACTCCGCCTGCGCCAGTGGGCCTCACGCCCCCTGTCCCCAGTGGTCCGGTGATGGCCGGGCTGCCGCCCTCCGCCGCGCGGCCCCTGTCCTTCCTGCGCAACGGCGGCGGCGCCCAGACTGTCTCGGACGCTCCGCGGCCATCGGCGTACCCCGTCGAGAATCCCCTGCCCTCCGGCCCCGTCCTGGACGGTCTGCCCCCGTCCGCCGCGCGGCCCCTGTCCTTCCTGCGCAACGGTCCGCCCGCGCCCACCGCGGCGCCGCCCCCGCCCCCGCCCATCAGTCCTCCCGGCCCGCATGCGGGCGCCACCCCGCTCTCCCGCACCACCGAGCCGGCGCCCACCGTCCGCGTCATCAACGTCCGCAAGCCCGAGCCGCCGCCCGGCCCGCCCGAGCCGCCTCCCTACGGCGACAGCGACGAGGAGTCCCGCTTCTATCCAGAAGAGGCCTCTCCGGGCGGCTGCGCCTCTGGCGAGTGCATCCCCGAGCCCGAGGCCCCCACCGCCGCACCCGAGCCCGAGCCGCCTCCCATGGCCGCGACGCCCGCTCCCGTGGCGCGCGGGCGCGACAACCCCAACCTGCCGCTCATCGAGCGTTGGCGCGCCGCGGTGGAGACCGTGAAGGCGGGCTCCCTGCGCCACGGCACCGCCCTCGCGAACGGCCGGCTCATGTCGATGAAGGCCGGGGAGATCATCCTCGGCTTCCTCCCCGCCGCGGGACTGCACCGCATGTCGGTGTCCGCCGCCGCGGGCAAGGCCACCATCGACAAGCTCCTGGCCGAACACTTCGGCCGGCCCGTGAAGCTGTCCTTCCAGGACGTGTCCGCGGATGACTCCCGGGCCGCGCCCAGCCTCGCCGAGCGCGACGCTCAGAGCCGCGCCACCCACGAGAAGAACACCGAGAGCAAGGTGCGCAACCACGCCTCGGTCCGCTCCGTGCTCCTGGTCCTGGGTGGAGAAATCGAGCACATCCAGATCTACGAGCCCGAGCGCCCCTCCGCCGCCTCGGCCGCCGACGCTCCTGTCGAAGCCCCCGACGACAGCGCCTGACAATGGACGCGCGCAACGCTAGGGTGCGCGCCACACTCCACGCCCGTACCGAGGAAGCACATGCCCGGCGTCGACCTGAACTACTTCATCCGGCAGGCGAACAAGCTGACGGAGAAGATCGAAGAGCGCAAGCAGCAGCTGGCCGAGGAGACCGTCGAGGCCAAGGCCGGTGAGGGCCGCGTCACCGTCGTGGCCAATGGCATCCAGGAGATCCGCAGCATCAAGATCGACAAGGAAGCCATCGACCCGAACGACACGTCGATGCTCGAGGACCTCATCACCGCCGCGGTGAACGCCGCCCTGGCGAGCAGCCGTCAGCACATGCAGCGCGAGCTCGCGAAAATCTCCGGCGGCATCAAGATCCCCGGCGTTACCTGATACCGGATGACTCCCGATCCGCTGAACCGCCTCGTCGCCCAGCTCGCGAAGCTGCCAGGCATCGGGGAGAAGACCGCCCAGCGCCTCGCGTTCCACATCCTGCGCTCTCCGGGCGAATACGCCTCCGAGCTGTCGCAGGCCATCCGTGAGGTGAAGGAGAAGGTGCACCTGTGCGTGCGCTGCTTCTCCCTCACGGACACGGAGACCTGCGGCTTCTGCAGGGACCACCGGCGTGACGAGCGGGTGCTGTGTGTCGTGGAGACCTTCGCGGACCTGATGGCGCTCGAGCGCACCCGCGAGTTCAAGGGCCGCTACCACGTGCTGCACGGCGTGCTGTCGCCGCTCGAGGGCGTGGGCCCGGACCAGCTTCGCATCAAGGAGCTGTTGGAGCGCCTCACCGACAGTCAGGTGGAGGAGCTCATCCTCGCCACCAACCCGGACGTCGAGGGCGAGGCCACCGCGCTGTACCTGACGCGCCTGCTCAAGCCCATGGGCCTGCGCCTCACCCGCATCGCCCAGGGCCTGCCCATGGGCGGTGACCTCGAGTACGCCGACCAGGCCACGCTGGCGAAGGCGCTGTCCGCCCGCCGCGACCTCTAGCCGTACGAGCCGGCGCCGGAAGCTCCCGGCGCCGTGCTGTTTCCTACGGCGTCAGTCGCCAGGAGAACGGCACCATCACGTTCACCTCCTCGTCGAGGTGCGCCGGGAAGCGCAGTCGCTCCGCCTGCGCCCGGAGACAGCGGCCCACGCCCGTCTCCGCGAGCGCTCCGGTCACGCCCGCCCGCACCTTGCCCGTCGAGGCGATGGAGAACTCCACCTGCACCTGCCCCTCGCTCGACGGCAGGTCCGCGCGGTTCTTCTCGAAGCACGTGGTGATGCGCGAGCGCCCCTTCGCCACGACGCGGGAGATGTCATCCACGGTGAGCGACACCTTCTTCTTCGCCGTGCCCTTCACCGACTTGCCCTCCGCCGCGTCCTCCACGGGCGGCGGTGGTGACAGCCGACTCCCCACCACGCCCGCCTCGCCTCCAGTCCCCTGCGCCGCCACACCCTCGGGAGGCTGCGTCCCGACAGGCGGCGGCGACACGGGCACCACGGCCTGCCGCGCGGGCTCGGCGGTACCTTCCGTCGAGGGAGCAGCGACCCGAGGCACCGGTGCCTCCGCGGGCGCGACAGCGGCGATGGGAGGAGCCGCGGGAGCCACGACGCCCGCCGACACGGGAGCGACGAGCCGCGCGTAGCCCACGATGCCCACGCCCGCGAGCAACAACCCACCCGCGAGCCCGATGACGAGCGGACGCCAGCCGCGCGCCCGGGGCGCGGCGACGGGCATCGGCGCCGACTCGGTGGCGGGAGTCTTCGTCGCCGCCGGCACCAACCCCGAGGACGACGCCGGCGAGCGAGCACTCCAACCGCGCGCCGTGGCCACGTCGGTGCTGCCCGTCGCGGAGGAAGGCGCCCCCACCACGTCCGTCCCCATCTCCACCACGCCCGTCGCCTGCGTCACCACGCCCAGCGCCGCGGAGAGCGAGGACAGCGTGGGGATGCGGGTGCGCTCGGTGAAGCGGTCCTCACCGAAGTGGCTGCGCAGGAACGCGCCGAGCTGCGGAGTACCCGCGGCGCTCAGGTGCTCTCCGAGGAACGCCTCCAGGTCCTCGGCGAAGGCCTCCGCGGTGGCGTAGCGGTCCTGCGGCAGCGGCGCCATCGCCTTGAGGACGATGGCCTCCAGCTCCGCGGGCAGGTCCGGCCGCAGCTCGCGCGGACGCTTGAACTCTCCGTGCAGGAGCGCGTTGAGGACCGCCAGGTCGTTCTCCCGCGAGAAGGGCCGCACGTGCGTGAGCGCCTCGTACAGGCTGACGCCGAGCGCGAAGATGTCCGCGCGCCGGTCCACCCCCTGGCCCTTGGCCTGCTCGGGCGCCATGTACATGTACTTGCCCTTCACGACGCCGGTGCGTGTGTTGGCGAGCCTCGACTCGGCCTTGGCGATGCCGAAGTCCAGCACCTTCACCTGCCCCTGGTACGTCAGGTACAGGTTCGACGGGGAGATGTCGCGGTGCACGACGTTGAGCGGCTGCCCCATCTCGTTGCAGAACTCGTGGGCGTAGTGCAGCCCTCGCGCCGAGTCGATGAGCACGCGCAGCACGATGGGGAATGGCAGGTACGCGCGCCGCCGTCCCGCCAGCCGCAGCGTCGTGGAGAAGTCCTCGCCCGCGAGGTACTCCATGCAGATGTAGTAGCAGCCCTCGGTGAAGCCGAGTTCCTGTATCTGCACGATGTTGGGGTGCGACAGCTTCGCGGCCAGCCGCGCCTCGTCCCGGAACATCTCCACGAAGTCGGGGATGTTCGACAGGTGCGGCAGCATCCGCTTGATGACCACGTTGCGCTCGAAGCCGTCGGCGCCGAGCAGCTTGGCGAGGAAGATCTCCGCCATGCCGCCCTCGGCCAGCTTGCGCACGAGGACATAGGGGCCGTAGGGGCGCAGCAGCGGCGGAGGAGCCTCCTCGGTGCCGGAGCCGGGCTGTGTCGTCTGGGGGGGAGACATCCTCAGGGCCCTCGCTCTTTCAGGGTGCGCACCGTGTGGACATCCGGAGCACCGGGTCGCGTCATTCTAAACACCAGCAGCGGGGGCGAGCCCACCGGCTCCACCCACGTGTCGAACCGATGCTTGCCGTCCAGGCTGGCGGGACGTCCATTGATGGACACGCGCGCATTCACCGGCGCCACGCCCGTGGCCCTCACCTTCGCCGCGGAGCGTTGCCCCTGGCGCGGCTGCGACACGAGCAGCATCGGCACCGAGTTGTCGTACACCAGCTCCAGCTTGTTCATCCGGCCCCCCTTCAGCTGCTCACCCGTCTCGGACAACGGCGTGACGGACCACAGGTAGCTGCCCTCGCTCAGCGCGCCCGCGTCCAACGCCGCGCGCGCCTCCGTCACCGTGCGCTCCGCCACGGGCTTGTCCAACGCGCCCGCCCGGTACACCGCCACCCGGTAGCGCGCCGCCGACATCTCCTCCGAATAGGTGAACGTCACGGCCGGCGGTTTGTCCTGATAGAAGATGGTCGTCTTCTCCAGTCCCTCCGGCACCACGTTGCGCACCCGGTCCAAGTCACGGCCCAGGCGCTCCGGCGCGAACACCGCGCTGCCCTTCGCCACCTCCTGGCCGTCCTTGCCCTTCACCCGCCAGAAGAGCGTCCCGCGTGCGGGCGCCGGCACGTTGACGAAGGGCTGGAACACCGTGCCCGTCAGCAAGGGCCTGGTGAACTCCGCGTCCGTCGCCACCTCCACCGTCACCTCCCCCTCCTTCTCCCAGCCGAAGGCCACCTCGGGCATGTCCTGGTGGTAGACCTCGGCGCCGTCTCCCGCGCCGAGCAGCAGGGGCGCGGGGCCGAGCGACTCGATGCGCGCCTCGCCCGTCTCGCCCGAGACGACAGCCCGCTCTCCCGCCCGCAGCGGCTGTCGCGTCTCGCCGCGCACCAGCGTCACCCGCCCCGTCTGCGCGTCCACCAGATAGCCCGACCCCGTGCGCCGCACCGCCAGCCGCGAGGCGCCGTCCCCTTCCAAGGTGAGCCCGGGCAACACCACGCGACTCTCGCGGCCCTGCGCGAGCTGGAGTCCCAGCCGTCCCTGACGCAGCTCCAGCCGCGCCTCGTCGCTCGTGCCGCCCTGCCCCGCGCCCTCCAGCACCATCTCCGCCGAGGGGCCCAGGGTGAGCTGAGAGGACGAGTTCTTCAGCGCCAGGTCCACCGAGCCGCCCGCGCGAGTACGCACGCCGTCACCGGGCGCGAGCACCTCGCCGTCCGCGCGCACCGACCTCCAGCGCTTCGCGTCCTTCCCGCGCAGCTCCGCGCGGCCCGAGCCCACCCGCACCATCACGTCGATGGGCTCCAGCTCCACCCGTCGCGAGCCCTTGAGCCTCAGCTCCGCCTGGCCCGCGGACACCTCCACCGAGTCGCCTTCGGAGGCACGCAGCTGCTTGCCGTCCTTCGCGACGAACTCGATGGCGCCCAGCTTCACCTCCACGCGGCCGGAGTCCTTCGTCACCTGGACGGAGACCTCGCTGGGCTCGGAGCCCACGCGCGTGAGGCCGAAGGGCGTCAGCAGCGTGAGCGCCACCTTCTTCCCGGCCGGAGCCCCCGCGGGCTTGGCGGGCACGCGCGACAACACGATTCCGCGCTCCACCGTCAGCACCACGCCGCCTGCGTCCTGGCCCACGCCGACGCGCGCGTCCGCGCCCACCTCCACCGAGCGCCCGTCCGGGAAGCTCAGGGTCGCCGCGCCCGACGACCCCGTCTCCACCGCGTCGCCGGAGTACAGCGGGCCCGCCTGGGCGGGGACCTTCTTGCCGCCCCGCTCCACCTGCACGTCGCCGGACAGGCCCTCCAGTCGGGCCAGCTCCACGGCGGGGCCCGAGTCGGGGGCCGCGGCGGACTCGACGGGAGGGGGAGCCGGAGTGGCCGCCTCCTCGTCGCAGCCCGACGCGACGAGCAGGAGGGCCAGGAGCCAGGGACGCGTGTTGCTCACCGTTTCTGCCTCGGGAAGAGATCGACGTTGAAGATGGCCTGCTCGCCGTCCTTCAGGGTGACGAGCTTCGACTGCGTGAAGAACCCGCGCGCGGAGATGGTGATGCGGTAGGTGCCACCGCGGACCTTGAAGGTGAACGCCCCCTTCGCGTCCGTGCGCGCCTTCACCTTCGCCTGCGGAATCAGGAGCGTCGCGGCGATGGGCTTGCCACCGCGCGCGTTGCGCACCTGTCCGGTGAGCGTCGCGGGCTCACCCTTGCGCTCGGAGGCGAGCGGCACCGAGAGCGCCGTCTGCTGCCCCGCGACGATGATGGCCGCCTCCTCCGCCGTGCGGTAACCCTGGGACGTCGCCACCACGGCCACCGGGCCCGGCGGCAGCTCCTTCACGTGGACCTCACCCCGCAGGTCCGTGCGCGCCTCCACGCCGCCCACCATCAGCCGCACCCCGGGCAGCGGCACGCCATTGCCCGCGCTCACCACCGAAATCTTGAGGCCTCCCGTGGGCGGCGGCAGCTTGCGCGCGCGCACCGCCAGCGCCACGCGGCCACCGTCCTCCAACGTGACGCGGCCCTCGGCCGGCGCGTAGCCCTCCGCGCTCACTCGCGCCACCACGTCTCCAGGGGGCAGCTCCACACCCTCCACGTTGCCCTGCGCATCCGCCTCGCGAGGCGCGCCCTCCACGCCATTGGCGACGAGCACCACCTTCGCGGCCGGAAGCGGCGCGCCCGTCTCCGCGTCGAGGAGCTGGAGCACCAGCGTGCCCATCGGCACCCGAGGAGGGGGAGGCGGCGGCGCGGGCGGAGCGTCGGGGGCGTCGTTCCACGCCAGCTCCAGCGCCGCGCCCACCCGGCGCATCCGCTGCTCGGAGCGCGAGCCATCCGCGAGCGTCACCGTGTCCTGAACGTGCTGGAAGTCCAGCAGCACCGTCCCGGACCAGCTCCCGCCGGTGGTCAGCGGGAACAACAGCGCGCCGCCCGCCGCGAAGCCCTTGGCCTCCGCCTTCGTGCCCGCCGCGTCCTTGACCGACAGCGACACCGGCACCTCGCCCCGCGCCTCCACCGCCAGCCGGGTGAAGAGCGGCACCCGCACGCTCGCGCTCACCAGGGCCGCGTGCCGCACGCCCCGCGCCAGCACCGGCTCGTCCGAGGTGCCGAAGACGGGCAGCTGCGCGTACCCGTAGCCCGCCCCCAGCTCCGCGCGCACCGGCCCCAGGAAGGCCCGGGCCCGGGGACCCACCGACGCCCGCAGGAGGCTGCCTCCGGTGATCCGCACCGAGTCCTCCTTCAGGTCGAACCCCTCCCGCTGCACCGACGCCCACCCGCCCAGCCACGCGCCCGCCCACGCCGTCCCCGTCACCGCCAGATCATTCGGTGTGAAGCCGTCATAGGTGAGCCCGGGCCCTACATCGGCCTGCTGTCCGTTCCGGAGGGCAATGCCGTAGCGAAGGCGCAGCGAGGCTCGCTCGCGCACCTCCTCCGCCCGGACGGACGGAGCAGCGACCAGCACCAACAGCAAGGGCGCCAGACGCGCCAGGATGGGGGCAAGGGGGCGTGGGGGCGTCAAAGCCCGGCGGAGTATAGAGAAACCCGCGAACACCCCCAAACCGGCACCCTCAGTCCACCCAGAAAGGCCCTGGAGGGGGTTGACCGGGGCTCGCCGGGGGTCCGAAGCGGGCGGACAAGCCCGGGACATCCTCGTTCTCACCGCCAGGAACGGATGGCTTCTTGCTGTGGTGGAGGGGCTTTGCTAAGCATCCTCACGGTCGGTAGCGCCTCGTCTAACCTCCGGGATTCACTCCAGAAACAACGGGGTGGCACCGTGAGAGGGACGAGCGAACGCTGAGGAGCGCATACGCCCATGGGCACGCAACTGGTGATGTACGAAGAGGAGTTCACCAAGATCAACGCCGTTTGCGACCGGCTCACCAAGGACGCGAACGCGAAGGTGGTCTTCCTCGTCGACAAGAACGGGCAGCTCATCTCCTCGGCTGGCCAGACGCAGAACATCGACACCACGTCCCTGGCCTCGCTGACGGCCGGCAACGTGGCGGCGATGGGCGGGCTCGCCAAGTTGATCGGTGAGAACGAGTTCCCCAACCAGTTCCACGAAGGGGCCAAGGACTCGCTCTACATGACGATTGTCGGCAGCCGGGTGGTGCTGGTCGTCATCTTCGACAACCGCACGAGCCTGGGCCTCGTCCGCCTGCGCATCAAGAAGGCCAGCGACGAGCTCACGAAGATCTTCGAGAGTCTGGTGAAGAAGACGGACAGCCCGGGTGCCGGGTCGCCGTTCGCCGAGATCTCCGACGACGATATCGACAACCTCTTCAGCGAGTAACCCGGGAAGCCATGTCCTTCATCAACTACTCATCCCGCGAAATCAACTGCAAGATTGTCTATTACGGGCCGGGTCTCTGCGGGAAGACGACCAACCTCCAGTACATCTACAACAAGACGGCGGCCGAGACGAAGGGCAAGCTCATCTCGCTCTCCACCGAGACGGACCGCACGCTCTTCTTCGACTTCCTGCCGCTGTCGCTCGGCGAGATCCGCGGCTTCAAGACGCGCTTCCACCTCTACACGGTGCCCGGTCAGGTGTTCTACGACGCCAGCCGCAAGCTCATCTTGAAGGGTGTCGACGGCGTCGTCTTCGTGGCCGACAGTCAGATCGAGCGCATGGAGGCGAACATGGAGTCGCTCGAGAACCTGCGCATCAACCTGGCTGAGCAGGGCTACGACCTGAACAAGATTCCGTACGTCATCCAGTACAACAAGCGCGACCTGCCCAACGCCGTCACCGTGGATGAGATGCAGAAGGCGCTCAACCCGCGCAACATCCCCAAGTACGAGGCGATTGCTCCGACGGGCGTGGGCGTGTTCGACACGCTCAAGGCGGTGGCGAAGCTGGTGCTCACCGAGCTGAAGAAGGGCGGCTGACGAGGAAGCGGCCGGGCAACCGGCTCCCGTACCGCGGGTGACGAGACGCCCCGCGGTCAAGGGTGTTACAACCTGCTGCCGACGGGCCGGGCCGTCCGCCTCCTGAGGTCGCACAGTGCGTGTCGCAGCCACCCTCCGACTCCTCGCGCTCGTGAGCGCCACCCTCTGTGGGCCGGCGCTCGCGCAGGAGTCGCGCTCTCCCGCGCAGCCGCAAGCTTCCGTCCAGTCCGCCGCGCCCGAGGGCGACAGCACCGCGGACGAGGCCTTCAACGCGCGCGTGAAGACGTTGGAGGAGCAGGTCGTCGACCTGAAGGAGAAGATCTACCGCTCCAAGGCGCGGCTCTTGCTGCTCCAGGAGACGGTGCTCGGCGGTGACGTCACCACGGGCGCGCGGGCGCACATCGTCCACAAGAACGAGATGGGCGGCTCCTTCATCCTGGAGTCGGTGACGTACGCGCTCGACGGCGCGCCCATCTTCACGCAGCTGGACCTGCAGGGCGAGCTGGCCAAGCGCGAGCAGTTCGAGGTCTTCAACGGGCGCATCGTCCCGGGCCAGCATCAGCTCGCGGTGCGACTGGTGTACCGGGGCAACGGCTTCGGCGTGTTCAGCTACGTGGAGGGCTACAAGTTCAAGGTGCAATCCAGCTACACCTTCAACGCGGAGCCGGGAAAGGTGTCCACGGTGCGCGTGGTGGGCTTCGAGCAGGGCGGCGTCACCACGGACCACAAGGACCGGCCGGCGGTGCGCTACGACATCGAGCTGTCGCGCGACGCGGCGCCCCGCATCGACGACGAAGCGGGGACGACTCCCCCGGCCACCACCTCCACTGAAGCGCGGTAGGGGACCGCCGGTGAACGTGTCGCTTCGCGCACTCGCCCTGGTGCTCGGCCTCGCGGGTGGCGCTGTCGCCCGGGCCGACACTCCCCCTCCCCCGCCGCCCACGGCGCAGCAGTTGGAGCAGCGCCTGACGACGGTGGAGCGCCAGCTCCAGCTCGCCGAGGAGAGCCTTCGTCAGGTGGAGACGAAGTACAGCCAGCAGCCGGAGCCCGACGAGGCGCAGGCGCGCGTGCGCCGCTACTCCGACGCGGAGATTCAGTACCTCCTGGGCGACTGGACGGCGGCCTCCGTCCACTTCTACGACCTGGTGAGCGACCCGGAGTTCCGCGGCCACCCTCGGTACGCGGACGCGCTCTACTTCCTGGCGGACGCGCTGTACCAGCAGAAGAACGACGTGGGCGCGCGGCTGTACCTGCGCGAGCTGTTGTCACTGCCCACGCCCTCGCTGCGCCACCGCGACGCGCTCACGCGCTACCTGGCCATCAGCGGCCGGCTGAACCTCTACGACGACGTGGACGCCTACGTGGAGCAGGCGCGCACGCTGTTCGGCGGACAGCTCCCGGCGGACATCCAGTACGTCTACGCGAAGCGGCTGTTCCGTCGCACGGACCTGGCCCCTTCCGAGCGCATCGCGCACACGAGGGCCGCCTTCGCGCCCCTGGCCCAGGCCCACGGCGGGCCCTACCAGTTGCAGGCGCGCTACCACATGGCGGTGCTGTCGATGCAGGCGGGTGAGCTGCCCATCGCCATCCTCCAGTTGCAGCAGCTGCTCACGCCCGTGGAGGGCGCGGCCGAGACGACGGCGCCGAAGACGAAGAACAAGCCCCAGGTCCGCGCCACCGCGGACACGGACACCGAGCGCATCCGTGAGCTGGCGCTGATGTCCCTGGGCCGGCTCTTGTACGAGGCGGGCCGCTTCGACGAGGCGCTCGACTGGTACGGCCGGGTGCCGCAGGAGAGCGAGTCGTTCCCGGAGTCGCTCTACGAAATCGCGTGGACCCAGGTGCGCAAGGGCAACCACCAGGAGGCGAAGAACGCCGTCGACATCCTGCTGCTGGTGTCGCCCGAGTCCAAGCTCGCGCCCGAGGCGAAGCTGCTGCGCGGCCACCTGCTCCAGAAGCTCAAGCGGTACGAAGAGGCCATCGCGTCGTACGACGAGCTCATCGGCACCTTCCGTCCGGAGCGCGACAAGGTGGACGTGCTCCTGCGCGCCAACCGCGACCCGGTGGCGTACTTCGAGCGGCTCCTGGCGCGCACCGACACCGTGCCGGACGTGCGCACGGTGCTGCCCCCGCTGGCGCTGAAGTACGCGTCGACGGAGCGCGAGGTGAGCAGCGCGATGAAGACGGTGAGCGACATCGACAGCGGGCGGAAGGGCACGCTCGAGGCGCGGGAGCTGGCCGCGCGCATCCTCACGGCCCTGGACACGCGCAAGCTGCAGACCTTCCCGGAGCTGCAGGAGGGCTTCACGCTCTCGGACTCGGTGGAGACGGCGAGCATCCAGGTCGAGGCCTCGTTGGTGGAGCTGGAGGGGCTGTCCTTGGAGTCCTCGCTCACCGCCGACGAGCGCGCCCGTCTCGCTCCGCTGCGTCGTGAGCGCGAGGCACTGGCCGTCCGCTTCGCCTCGATGCCCGCCACGCAGCAGGACCTGGAGGAACGGCTGCGGCGGATGCAGGCGCGCGTGGACGCGGTGGACCGCGAGGCCTTCCGGTTGGGCGCGGAGGTGCAGGGGCTGCACGCCATCGCCGCGGCGGTGCGCAAGTGGGTGGATGACACGCGGCTGCTGCGGCAGACGCCTCCGGAGGAGGAGCAGGAGTTCCTCGTGCAGCTCCAGGCCGAGGTCCAGACGCTCACGGATTTGCAGGGGGAGCTGGACCGCACGCGCGGGCGGCTCGCCGATGAGCGCAACGGCGCGGCAGCGGCGCTGGCCGGAGAGCAGGCCATCCGCGGCCGATTCGCGCAGGCGCTGCGCGCGGAGCACGCGGTGCTCGAGGAGGTCGAGCGACGACAGGCGCCCTCGGGCCTCATGACTCGCGCGCATGCGGTGCGCCAGCGCGGCGAGGCCCTGCGCGGTCGTGTCGCCCAGGCCCAGGGCGCGCTGCGCGGACGCGTGGAGCAGAAGGCCACGCGCATCCGGGCGAAGGTGCTGGCCGAACAGCAGTTGCTCGAGCGCTACGAGGCCGAGGTGGCCGCGGTGGCCGGCAACGCGAAGCAGCTCGTGGGCCGCATCGCTTACGACAGCGTCCGGCGCGTGCGCCGGCAGTTCTACGACCTGGTGCTCAAGGCGGACGTGGGTGTGGTGGACGTGGCCTTCACCGAGAAGCAGGACAAGACGACGTCCATCCAGAAGGTCTCCGCGCAGAAGGCCGAGGCCCTGCGCGCGCTCGACGCCGACTTCCGGGACGTGCTGTCGTCGGAGGAGAGCCGGTGATGCGGCGCGTTCTCGCGGTGCTGCTCTCGCTGGCCTCGCTGCCCGCCGCCGCCCAGGCGACGGAGGCTCCCTCCCAGGCCACGAGCCCGTCGGACACGGAAGCCCCGAGCCCCTCCGGCACACCCTCGCGGGACTACCTGAACGGCCTGGGTCGCTCACCGGACGAGGAGCTGCTGCTCCAGGACGTCAGCCGCGCCCTGCGCACGTACGACGAGGAGTCGCGCGAGTTCAGCCGCGACGTCCAGGGGTTGATGGAGCACAAGTACGAGCAGAAGCGGGACTCGCTCGCGTCCTCGTACGAGAAGGTCATCCGCGACTTCGAGGCCCAGGAGCGCAAGGAGCGGATGGAGGCCATCGTCCGCTTCGAGGAGTTCCTGCGCCGCTACCCCAGCGAGCCGCGCTACACGCCCGACGTGATGTTCCGCCTCGCGGAGCTCTATTACGAGCGCTCGCAGGACGAGCACCAGCTGGCGATGAAGGAGTACCGCGACCGGCTGGAGATCCACGACAAGAACCCCGACGGCACGGCGTTCCCCGTGGAGCCGAAGAAGGACTACGCGGACTCCATCGCGCTGTATCGCCGGCTGCTGAAGGAGTACCCGGACTACCGCTTCAACGATGGCGCGTCCTACCTGCTGGGCTACTGCCTGGAGGAACAGGAGCAGGTGGAGGAGAGCTTCCTCGCCTATCAACAGCTCATCGCACGCTATCCGCGCAGCCGCTTCGCCACCGAGGCGTGGGTGCGCATCGGCGAGTACTGGTTCGAGAACTACAAGGACCCGCAGGCGCTGCCGCGCGCGGCGCAGGCCTTCGAGGCCGCCTCCCGCGACACGCTCCACCCGCTCTACGACAAGGCCCTCTACAAGCTGGGCTGGACGTACTACCGGATGGACCGCTTCGACGAGGGCGTCGAGTCGTTCCTCACGCTGGTGGACTTCTACCAGGCCCAGGCCGTGGCCCAGGGCAACACCGAGGTGGGCGGAGACCTGCGCGACGAGGCCCTGCAGTACGTGGCCATCTCGCTCGCGGACGAGACGTGGGGCGGCCTGCCTCGCGCGAAGTCGCTGTTCGTCAAGCGCGCCGGGCGTCCGTACGAGGCGGACGTCTACCGTCGCCTGGGCCACGTGTACTTCGACCAGACGAACTACGCGTCCGCCATCGCCGCCTATCGCCAGGTGCTGGAGAAGGAGCCGCTGACGCCCGACGCGCCCGAGCTCCAGCAGCGCATCGTGCAGTCCTACGAGCGCGACCGGATGATGGCGGAGTCCTTCGCCGAGTCGGAGAAGCTGGCCACCCGTTATCAGCCCGGCACCGCGTGGCACGCGAAGAACATGGGCGACCCGGACGCGGTCTCCCGCGCCAACGCGCTCGTCGAGAAGAGCCTCTACACCACCGCCACCTTCCACCATCAGCAGGCGCTGGTGTTCAAGAAGGAGGGCCGCTTCGAGCAGGCCCAGGCGGGCTTCGCCACCGCGGCGCGCTCGTATGGCACGTACCTGGAGCGCTTCCCGCGCAGCAAGAGCGCGGGCGAGATGCGCTTCTATTACGCCGAGTGCCTCTACTTCTCGTTCCAGTTCGCCGACGCCGCGAAGGCCTACGAGCGGGTGCGCGACACCGGCGAGAGCGTGAAGCACCGCGACGACGCGGCGCACAGCGCGGTGCTCGCGTGGCAGCAGCTCCTCGCGCAGGAGCAGCAGGCCGGCAAGGCGCCGAAGCTGGAGGTGCTGCGCTCCAGTGAGCGTCCGGAGGGCTCGGCGGTGAAGCCCGTGCCGCTGACGCCCACCGAGGCGAAGCTGGTGTCCGCGTCCGACCGGTACGCCGCGCTGCTGCCTCGCGACGCGAAGGCACCCGGCATCGCGTACAAGGCCGCGGAGCTGTACTACGCGCACGACGACTTCCCCGAGGCGCGCAAGCGCTTCGAGCGCATCATCCAGACGTGGCCGAAGAACGAGGTGGCCCGCTACGCCACCAACCTCACCGTCGAGTCCTTCCTCATCGACAAGGACTGGCGCAGCGTGGAGGAGGTCAGCGCCCGGCTGGCCGGCAACACGCAGGTCATCGAGCCGTCCAGCGAGCTGCATCAACAGCTCGTGAAGTTCAAGCTCGCGGGCCGCTTCAAGCTGGCGGACCAACTGCTCGCCGAGGGCAAGTACGAGGAGGCTGCGCGCAAGTACACGCAGCTCGTCGACGAGGCGCCCCGGCACGAGTTCGCCGACAAGGCGCTGAACAACGCGGCGGTCGCGCACGAGAACACGCGGCGGTTCGACTCCGCGCTCAAGCTCTACGAGCGCATCTACCGCGAGTACCCCTCCTCTCCGCTCGCGGACGCGGCGCTGTTCCGCGTGGCCGTCAACGCGGAGAAGTCCTACGACTTCGACAAGGCCGTCGTCAGCTACCAGAAGCTGGTGAAGGACTACCCCAAGTCGAAGGACCGTGAGGCGGCGCTCTTCAACACCGCGCGCCTGCTGGAGGGGCAGCAGCGGTATTCGGAGGCCGCGGCCACCTTCATCCGCTACGCGGAGCTGTTCCCCTCGGCCGAGGACGCGCCGAAGAACCAGTACCGCGCCGCCGTCCTGCTGGAGAAGCAGGGGGATGCTCGCGGCGAGGTGCGCGCGCTCCAGGAGTTCGTGCGCAAGTACGCGAACAAGTCCGCGCAGGTGGAGCTGGTGGTGGACGCACACCGGCGCATGGGCGACGCGCACCAGAAGCTCGGCAACGAGAAGCAGGCGCAGAAGGACTACACCCAGGCGGCGAACGAGTTCGACCGGCGCAAGCTCAAGCCGGACACGCATCCGCTCGCGGCGAACGCGGCGGCTTATGGACGCTTCCAGTTGGCGGAGGCGCAGCTTCGCCAGTTCGACAAGCTGAAGATTGGCGGCTGGGGCAAGACGCTGGTGCGCAGCTTCGCGGTGAAGCGCGCGGGCGTGAAGACGGTGAAGGACGCTTACGCGCGCGTGTATCCGTACAAGCAGCTCGAGTGGTCCCTCGCGGCGGCCTATCGGTCCGGCTACGCGCTGGAGCGCTTCGCGAACACCATCATCGAGACGCCCGTTCCGCCGGACGTGAAGCGGCTGGGTGAAGAGGCGGTGGTGACGTACCAGGACCTGCTCGCGCAGAACACGGCGGAGCTGGAGGACGCCGCGGTGGAGAGCTACGCGGTGGCGCTGGCGGAGGCCCGGAAGAATCGCGTGTCCAACGAGTGGACCCGGCGCACGCTGGAAGCCCTCAACCGCTTCCGCCCGAAGGAGTACCCGGTGCTCAAGGAGCCCAAACAGGCCCTCGCGTCCGAGGCCACCTATCCGGAAGGGCTCATCGGCCACGTGAGCGGCCCGCCCCGACCCTCTCCTGAGGACGAGCGCCGCATCACCGGGGGGGCCAAGCCGTGAGCACCTCGCCACGCATGCCAGGACGCTCGGCACTCACCGCTGGAGGCGGCCAGACCGAGAACTTCCCGTGCCCCTCTGCAGGGGCATCGGCCCTCAGTGCTGAAGGGCTCCAGGCAGTGAGCGTCACGCCGCACAGGCAGGAGGATTCGGCCCTTACCGCCGGAGGCGGCCAGTCCGTGAGCGTCATGCCACGCACGCCAGGACGCCCGGCCCTCACCGTTGGAGACGGCCAGACCGTGAGCTTCATGCCGCGCACGCTCCCGGCCACGGCCCTCATCACTGGAGGGACTCAGCCGTGAGCTTCGTGCCACGCACGCCCGGGGCTTCGGCCCTCACCGCGCTGTTTCTCTCATCGGGGCTGTGGTTGTCCGCGTGCGCCTCCGCGCCGGAGACACGGCCCTCCCCTGTCAGCGACGCGCCAACGTCCGCGCAACAGGACGTCGCAGCGAAGGCGCCGCCCCCCGTCATCGAGCCACCTCGCCGCAGCGCCGCCGAGGACTTCGACCAGGCGGTGGCCATCGCGCGGACGGGCGAGCTGACCGCAGCCGAAGCTGCACTGCGCGCCCTGGTGACGCAGGAGCCGAAGCTCGACTACGCGTGGACCAACCTGGGCATCGTCCAGGAGCGATTGGGCAAGCACGAGGACGCGGAGCGCTCGTATCGACAGGCGCTCGCGCTCGCGCCCGAGCAACAGTCCGCGTGGGACTGCCTGACGCGCCTGTACGGCCGCACGGGCCGCTCGGCCGCGCTGGAGACGGAGCTGCGCGGGCTCTTGGAGACGAAGCAGGACTCGGTGGCGCTGCGCACGGCGCTGGCCGTCACGCTGCTCCAGCAGAAGAAGCTGGAGCCCGCGGCCACCGAGGCGAAGCGAGCACTCAAGGGTGACGAGCGACACACGCACGCCATGCAGGTCCTCGCGCAGGTCTACTACCGCGAGGGCAAGCACGAGCTGGCGCGCATGGTGCTCGAGAACGCGCGCGACATCGCCCCCGCGGACGCCGCCACGCGCAATGCGCTCGGACTGGTGTACCTGGCGCTGAACGTCAGGCCGCAGGCGCTGGAGGAGTTCAAGGAGGCCGCGAAGCTGCGGCCCGACTTCGCCGAGGCGCGCAACAACTTCGGCGCGATGCTCAACGAGGCGCAGGACTACGCCGCCGCCGTGACGGAGCTGGAGGCCGCCGTGCGGTCCGCTCCGGACTTCGCCGCCGCGCGCCTCAACCTGGGCAATGCCTACCGCGGCACCGGCGACTTCGAGCGCTCCAAGGCCGAGTACGAGCGCGTGCTGGAGCTGCGCCCGCAGCAGCCCGACCCGCTGTTCAACCTCGCCATCCTGTACCTCGACGTGGAGCCCCCAGGCGGAGACCCCGTCGGGCGCTACAAGACGGCGCTCACCTACTTCGAGCGCTACGAGGCCCAGGGCGGCAAGGACGACCGCATCCCCCAGTACACCAAGGACGCGCGCAAGAGCATCGAGCGCGAGGAGCGGCGCCTCGAGCGCGAGCGCAAGGACCAGCTCCGCAAGGCCGCCGAGCTGGAGAAGGCCCAGAAGGAGGCCGCGAAGCAGGCCCCCGACGCCACCGTGACGACGCCGGCCTCGCCCCCTCCCGCCCAGGACGGCACACACGCCCCCACGGACACGGCCCGGTCACCCGTGACACCCGGAACCACCGCCCCCGGCGCGGTGTCCCAGCCTGGAACCCAGGCCGCTCCTCCTCGGGCCGAGAGCACCCCTGCCCCCACGCCCGCGAAGGCCGGCTCGGGTAAGCTGGCCGACGACAGGAACTAGGACCGCCATGCGTGCCCCTCTCACCCTCTTCGTGCTGCTCGCCGCCGCGCCCGTGCTCGCGCAGGACAAGTCCACGTCCTCCGCCACGAGCACCGCCCAGCAGACCTCGGCCACCACCGAGGCCGCCGCCGCGAAGAAGGCACCTCGCAAGGTCATCCGCCTGGACGCGCTCACCGTCGAGGGACGCATCCAGAAGCCCCAGGCCTTCTACATCCTCCCCCGCTCCAACCTGAGCTTCGACGAACTCAACCGCACGGAGAGCTTCGTGCCCAAGGTCGAGAAGAGCGTCGAGCAGGAGCCCTTCTAGTCCATGGCAGCCCCTTCGCCAGCCAAGCTGCTCCGCGTCGGCCTCATCCAGAACGGCCAGATCGTCGAGGAGCACCACGTCCGACGTGAGACCGTCACCATCGGCCACGACGCGCGCAACACCATCGTCCTGCCCGCCTCGGACGACAGGCCCGCGCGCTTCAGCGTCTTCGAGAACCAGGGCCAGCAGTTCCAGCTCGTCATCAACGAGTCCATGAAGGGCCGCGTCAACCTGGGCTCCTCCGACGTGGACTTCGATGCGCTGCGCTCCCAGGGGCTCGCCTCGCGCCGCGGGGACCTCTACGTCCTGCCGCTGCAGGAGACCGCCCGCGGCAAGGTGGAGCTGGGCGACGCCACCCTCTTCTTCCAGTTCGTCGCGCCCCCCGCCGAGGAGGACCGTCCGCTCCTCCCCTCGGACGTGCGCGTCAGCCGCTGGAAGACGATGGACCGCGTCTTCTTCGGCATCCTCGCCATCTCGCTCCTGGTCCACTTCTCCGGCGCCGCCATCATCCTCTCCGCCGAGGCCCCCAAGGAGCAGGAGCTCGCGCTGGACCAGCTCGATGACCGCTTCGTGCGCGCCATCATCCCCCAGCGCCCCATCGAGACGCCCAAGCCCGCCGCCCCCGGCCCCGCCGAGGCCCCCAAGGAAGAGCCCAAGACGGCCGAGGCCGCTGGCGACAAGCCCGCCGAAGCGAAGCCCGCCACCCGCGCCGCCGCCGAGCACCACGCGGAGATGGTGAAGAAGGTCTCCGACAAGGGCCTCTTGAAGATGCTCGGCTCGAAGGGCTCCGGCACCGGCGCCTTCCAGGACGTGCTGGGCGGCGCCAACGGCGGCAACGACATCGTCGCGGCCCTCCAGGGCGCCGGCGGCGTGGGCGTGGCCAACGAGGCCTCCGTGGGCAAGGGCAACGGTCCTCGCGGCGGTGGCACCGGCACCGTGACGGGCATCGGCGAATTGGGCACCCAGGGCGGCGGCAAGGTCGACCTGGGCACCAAGAAGGAAGTCGACGTGAAGGGCCGCGTGCAGGACGCCGCCCCGGAGGTCGACAGCTCCGAGGTGGACCGCGACGCGCTCGCCCGCTACGTGCGCGCGCGCAAGGGCGCCATCCAGAGCTGCTACGAGAAGGAGCTCAAGCGAAACCCCAGCCTCAAGGGCAAGGTCGTGGTGCGCTTCTCCATCACCCCCTCGGGGCGCGTGGGCGACTTCGACATCGACGAGAACACGCTCGGCAACGAGGCCGTGGCCAGTTGCATCCGCGCCGCCATCCGCGCCTGGGTGTTCCCCTTCAAGCCCGACTCGGACGCCACCGTGTCCTACCCCTTCGTCTTCTCGCCGACGGGGTAGGCTCCACGTCCGAGCCCGTTCACCCGGGCTCCGAGGGGACCATGGAGAAGCTGGCCGTCATCGCCGCCTCACCCCTGTTCGAGATGCTCGCCCCCCAGGAGCTGTCCCGCCTCGCCGAGCTGGCGCGGACGCTCCACTGCACGGCCGGCGAGGTCATCTTCGAGGAGGGCGACCTGGGCGACAGCCTCTTCCTCCTCACCCGGGGCCAGGTGGAGGTCGCCCGCAGGGGCCGGGACGGGACGCTGCATCCGCTGGCGCTGCTATCTCCCCCCGAGTTCTTCGGGGAGATGGGCCTCATCGACAAGGACTACCGCTCCGCCACCGTACGCGCGCACACGGACGCCCACCTGCTCCAGCTCACCGCCCAGGACCTGCGCGTCTTCCGCCAGAGCCACCCCGACGGGTTCACCTTCGTCGTCGTCAACATCGCGCGAAGCCTGGCTGCCCGACTGAGGGAGGCCAATGCCCGGCTCTCCGGTAACCACTGAATAACTGGGGGGTTGTTGGTTTGACACCCCCCTCCCCGCCTTCTACGCTTTGATCCAATGGCAAGGGCCGGGAGAGCCGTGAGGCGTATGCGCACTGTCGGAATGGTCGCCGTCGTCGTCGCCACAGGAGTGGCCGTCGCGCAGGGGCCGGTGCCGTCTCCCCGAGCCCCCGCCGCCACCACCACGCTCGAGAAGGCCAGCGAGGTGCCGGACGCGCAGAAGCTGGAGCGCAGCTCCCAGGCCCTCGGCGTCATGCGAGACGTGCTTCGCCAGGTCATCGGCAAGGTGGAGGAGGCGCGCCGCACCAAGGACGTGGTGAAGCTCAACTGCGCCAACGAGAAGCTGACGCAAATCAAGGGACTGCTGCGCATCTCCGAGCAGGCCGACGTGTCGCTCCAGGAGTCGCTCACGCGGCGCGAGGTCTCCACCAGCGAGCACGAATTCACCAAGGTGATGATCGCCCGGCAGAAGGTCGGTCAGCTGCGCTCGGAGGCCGAGGAGTGTATCGGCCAGCTCGCCTTCCGCACCGACGAGAACCTCTTCATCGAAGTCGAGGAGCCGGAGAACCTGCCAGGTGGCGACCCCACCCGCCCGCCTCCTCCAGACGTCGTGCTCGTCCGTCCGCCACCAGCCAGCCCCGTCAATTAGCCCCCGTGTGCCCTCTGGCTCATCGGACGAGTGCCAGTCCTTTGTCGAACAATTCTTCGGCCCCTGAAAACGCGCGTGCTATGACGCTGCGGGCCGTGGGAAGCCAATCCAAGTCATGACGCTGCGAGGGACATTCTGGGGCACGGTCTGCGGGTTGGCGCTGACAGCGCACGCCGGCGTGGCCTCCGCCCAGGAAGCACTCTCCGCGCCCGCCACGGGCGGCAATGGCATCAAGGTGGGCAACGGCCGGCTGCACCCGTACTTCGAGCTGGAGACGCGGGTGGACAGCGGCGTGGGCTACTTCGGCCGCACCCAAGGCGAGAACTATCCCGGCGGTGTATCGCCCGATTTGTCCGGTGAGGTGGCGCTGCGCTTCCGGCCGGGCTTCAAGCTGGACATCCCGTCGCAAAGGCTCGCGTTCAACCTGAACGCCAACCTGGACTACGTGCTCTTCACCGGCCTGATGACGCCGGGCTCGAAGGCGGCCTCGCACATGGAGGGCGCGGCGGACCTGTCGGCGCGCCTCAACCCGGAGGCTCCGCTGTCGTTGGAGCTGTCGGACCAGTTCGTGCGCTCGGACCGCACGCGCACGGCGGCCATCGCCGCGGGCATCCTGAGCCTCTACAACGAGGCGCGCGTGAAGATGCCGTGGAAGCCGGGCGGCGGCGCGGTGGAGGTGACGCCCAACGTCGCCTACGCGGTGGAGTTCTTCGAGCCCCTGGCCGCCCAGGCCCCGGTGGACTGCGGCGAGGGCGTGTGCGACCCCGTGCGCGCGGACCGCTTCGACTACGGCAACCTGCACCTGGGGCTGGAGAGCCGCTGGCGCTTCCTGCCGAAGACGGCCTTCGTGCTCGACACGGGCGTGGACGTGCGCCGCTACTTCAACGACGGCGGTCCGGACGCCCAGGTGCTGCGCGCGATGGTGGGCGTGGCGGGCCTGGTCTCCCCCAAGGTCGCGGTGACGGCGAAGGCGGGCTGGGCGCAGACCTTCGGTGACGTGAGCGGCGGGACGGTGATTGCCCAGCTCGAGGGCACGTACCTGTACAGCCAGACGTTGACGTTCAAGGGTGGCTACCTGCGCCTGCTGGAGCCGGTGGCGGCGTACGGCACGTTCCGGGATGACCGGGGCTACGCCGAGGCGCGGGCCCTGTGGGGCGGCAAGCTGACCGTGCGCGTGGCGGGCATGGTGGACTTCCTGAGCTTCGAGGGGACCCGTGGGGACACGGTGGTGACGGTGGACGCGGGGCCCGAGTACCAGTTCCGTCCGTGGCTCACCGGCGCCTTCGGCTACACGCTGAGCAAGCGCTCCTCCAACGTGGATGGCGGCGGTCTGAACTACACGCGGCACGAGGGGTATGCTCGCCTCGCCGTGACGTACTGAGCGCCCGAGCCACCGGGCACGCTCCCCTACCTGGGTCTCCTCCCGGATGAGAACGCTCCGCCTGTCCTTCGTCGTGCTCCTGTCCGGCGTGCTGTCCGCGTGCTTCGGCTCCGCGCAGCGCCCTCCTCCGCCCGTGCCCACGCCCGCCGCGGAAGCAGGTGAGGCCCGAACGGGAGGCGGCACGCTGGGGCCCGGCGACGTGGTGGAGGTGCGCGTGTTCCAGGAGCCCGAGCACTCGGGCACCTGGCGCCTGTCCCCCGAGGGCACCATCGACTATCCGCTGTGCGGCAAGGTGCCGCTGCGCGGGAAGACGCCCAGCACCGCGGCGGACGCGCTGCGCGAATGTCTGGCGCGCTACGTGCGCAGGCCGCAGGTGTCGGTGCTGATTCGCGAGTACAACTCGCAGAAGGTGTTCGTCTTCGGCGAGGTGCAGAAGCCCGGCACCTTCCCGGTGGACGGTGAGATGTCCATCGTCCAGGCGATTACGCTGGCGGGTGGTTTCACCAAGCTTGCCGCGAAGAACAACACGCTGGTGACGCGCGTGGTGGACGGGCAGGAGCGCAAGATTCGCGTGCCCGTCGAGGACATCGGCGTGGGGCGGGAGAAGAACTTCATGCTCCAGCCCGGCGACATCGTCTTCGTGCCGGAGAGCTTCTTCTAGGCAGCCCCGTTCAGCGGGGTGCCCTGCCCGTCTCGGAGTTCCCGCGGACCTGCTCAGGTCGCTTCGACCCGGTCTCGTCGCGGTGTGCTCGCGCAGTGCAGCCTGCGGGGTGCATGCGCCCCTGGTGCTCGTCGGCTCCGAGTCGTTTCCCTTCGTGCGTGACCTGGTGCGCGCACAGGCCTCTCGCGCGGACGTGCGGGTCGTCGACGTCTCGATGGTGGACTGGGGCGGCGCTGTCACGCCGTGGCTGGAGGTGGTCGGCGGGCCGGAGGAGGCACAGGGGCCACCACGAGTGCCTTCGCGCGGGCGCTGTCCGAGCTGCGCGGCTGAGCCTCAGGGGCGGGGCGTCCAGCCCAGCTCGTCGATGAAGTGCCTGGCCTCGGAGAGCAGCTCCGGGGCCAGGGCGGGCGCGGAGGCGATGACGTCTCCGCGCATCACGCTGAAGGGAGCACCCGTGACGTGGCGGATGACGCCTCCGGACTCCTCCACCAGCAGCGAGCCCGCGGCGATGTCCCAGGGCTTGAGCCCGAACTCGAAGAACCCGTCGAAGCGGCCCGCGGCCACGTAGGCCAGATCCATCGCGGCGCTGCCCGTGCGGCGCATGCCCTGCGCGCGCAGCACGAAGCGGGTGAAGAGCCCCACGGGGCCCTCGGGGTTCTCTCGCACGTCGTAGGGAAAGCCCGTGCACAACAGCGCCCGGTCCAACCGGTCCACGGTGCTGGCGCGCAGGGGCCGCCCGTTGAGCGTGGCGCCCTGCCCTCTCGCGGCGGAGAAGAGCTCGTCCAGCATCGGGTCGTACACGGCGCCCGCCACGACGCCGTCCTTCGACTCCACGGCGACGCTGACGCAGAAGTGCGGCACGCGGTGGGCGTAGTTGGTGGTGCCATCGAGAGGGTCCACCAGCCACCGCAGTCCCTCCGAGCCCGCCGTGGCGCCGCTCTCCTCCGCGAGGATGGCGTGCGTGGGGTGGCGCTCACGGATGAACGCGAGCAGCGCCTCTTCGGAGGCACGGTCCGCGTCCGTCACCAGGTCGATGCCGCCCTTGAGTTCGATGACGCGCTCGCCGAGGAAGCGGTCGGCGAGGATTCGACCGGCGAGGCGCGCACCCTCCTCCGCGGTGCGGCGCAACTCGGCGGGGCTGTCGTCAGACATTCGGACTCCCACGGCTCACTGCGCGGGCTCGGCGAGCAGCGCCTCGAGCTCCGACTGGTACTTGGTGAGGAACTCCTCGTTGAAGCCCTCGTGGACGTGACGGACGACGCCGCGCCGGTCGATGAAGTACGTGGTGGGCATGCCGCGAACCTTGAGGGTGCGCTCGGCCACCTGGGCGTTCTCGTCGAGGAGGATGGGCAAGCCCACCTTCACCTCTTTCAGGAACGCGGGGATGGCGCGCGAGTCCTCGTCGATGTTGAGCGCGTAGACCTTGAGGCCCTTGTTCGCGTACTCGCGCTGGAGGTTCTCGTAGAAAGGCAGCGCGTCCTTGCAGGGCTCGCACCACGTGGCCCACACGTCGAGCAGCACCACGCTGCCCTTGTCGCTGGCCAGGTCATACGGCTCGCCGCCCGGGTAGCGCTTCACCTGGAAGACGAGCGGCGCGTTGCGGTCCTCCGCGCCCTTCGCATCCACACCCGAGGGCGCCGGCTGCGTGAGGGGCGGCATCGACGGAGCACGGGCACAGCCCGCGAGCGACAGGGCGCCGAGGACGACGGGCAAGCACAGGCGCATGTCAGGCCCCCTCCCCGAAGCGGGCCTTCAGCGCCGCGAGCAGCTTCTCGATGAATCCACCGAAGGCGCCGTTGCTCATGACCAGGAGGATGTCCCCGGGCTGCGACTCGCGGGCGACCAGGTCGACCATGGCCTGCACGTCGGTGGAGCCCTCGGCGGCGATGCCTTGCGCCTGCAGGTCGGCGACGAGCTTGCGCACGTCGAGCTCCTCGCCCACGGGCACCTTGTCGTGGCGCTCGGGCACCTTGAGGCTGGCGCGGGCCGCGCCGGTGAAGGCGTGGGCGTAGTCCTCCTGGTGGATGTTGCGGCGGCTGGTGTTGGAGCGGGGCTCGAAGATGGCCCACAGCCGGCGCGTGGGGTAGCGATGGTGGATGGCGGCGATGGTCTCGCGCACGGCCGTCGGGTGGTGCGCGAAGTCGTCCACCACCAGGATGCCACCGGGCTCGCCGCGAGGCTCCTGCCGGCGCTTCACGCCGCGGAACGTGGCCAGGCCGCTGGCGATTTCGTCGAAGGACAGCCCCAACCCGCGCGCGGCGGCGATGACGCTGAGCGCGTTCTCCACGTTGTGCAGTCCGCCCATGGGCAGCGTCACGGTGCCGAGCACGGCGCCGCGCTCGACGACGTCGAACCGCGCGCCCTCGGGGCCGAAGGTGACGTTCTTGGGGACATAGTCCGCGTCCGCGCCCTCCTTGGCGATGTACGTGACGACGCGGCCCTTGCAGCCCTCGCGCGAGAGCTTCACGGCGTTGGGGTACGCGGCGCAGACGACGAGCTGGCCGTCCTCGGGGATGAGGCGCACGAACTTCTCGAACGTGGCCTCGTAGTGGGGCAGGTCACGGAAGATGTCCGCGTGGTCGAACTCCACGCTGGTGAGGATGGCGGTGCGCGGGCGGTAGTGGAGGAACTTGGAGCCCTTGTCCCAGTAGGCGGTGTCGTACTCGTCGCCCTCGACGACGAAGTGCGCGCCCTTGCCCACCCGGTAGTTGCCCGCGTAGTTCTGGGTGACGCCGCCCACGAGGAAGGACGGGTCCTTCCCCGCCTCGACGAGCACGTGGGCCATGAGGGAGGACGTCGTGGTCTTCCCGTGGGTGCCGGCGACGACGATGGAGTGCGAGCGCTCGAGGAAGAGCGAGCCCAGCGCGGCGGGGAAGCTCATCTGCTTGAGGCCGCGCTCGCGGACGGCGGTGGCCTCGGGATTCACCCGGCGGATGACGTTGCCGATGATGACGAGGTCGGGGTTCGCCGTGTCCAGGTTCTCCGGACGGTAGGGCGAGGCGGCGGGGATGCCCCACGCCTTGAGCATGTCGCTCATGGGTGGGTAGACATTCTCGTCGCTGCCGGTGACTTCGTAGCCGGCGGCCTTGAGCATGCCGGCGAAGGAGCCCATGCCGGTGCCCGCCACGCCCACCAGGTGGACGCGGCGCACACTGCCGGGCTCGAGGGTGTCGAGGACGTTACCGTTGTCGTCAGCCATGCGTTCCCTGCGAGATGGCGGTGAGGCCGAGCGCCTCCACGACGAAGTCATGGAAGACGGGTCGGAAGTCGCGGATGCGCAGCTCCTGGCGGCCATTCGCCACGCGGTTGGTGACCAGCGCCACCACCAGCGAGCGGCGCAGGTCCACCCAGAGGCTCGTTCCAGTGAAGCCCAGGTGCCCGACGGCCCCCGGAGGTGAGTCGCCCACGAAGCGGCCCGCGCTGGAGCCGACCTGTGACGGCGAGTCGAAGCCCATCGAGCGCGTGCTGCCCGCCACCAGCGGGTCCGTGGCGAGCACGCGGTGCCACAAGGGCCCGGGAGCAATCACGGGGCTCGTCCCCGCGCAGCCCTCGAGTACCGCCTGTCCGAAGCGCGCCACGTCCACCGCGGTGCCGAACAGGCCCGCGTGTCCGGCGACGCCGTCCATCACCCAGGCGTTGTCGTCGTCCACTTCCCCCAGGCGCGTGGGCGCGGAGGGCACGTCCTTCCACAGCGTCTCCTGTCCCGGCGCGGGCTCGCGGGGGCGCGTCGCACCCGTGGGAGCGGGCGTGGAGTCCGCGGGGAAGTCGGTGAGGCGGTGGAAGCGGGCCTGGAGGCCGAGGGGCTCGGCGACGTGGCGGGAGAAGAGCGTGTCGAGCGGGGCGTTGGCCGCGCGCGCGAGGATTTCGCCGAGGAGGATGAAGCCCACGTCGCTGTAGGCCGTGCGCGTGCGAGGCGGCGCGGCGAGCGGCGTGGCAGCGGCGGCCTGGAGGACCTCGTCACGGACCTGGGCGCGCGTGGCCGAGGGACAGGCGGCGTCGAGCAGCGCGGGGTGCTGGGTGAGGGCCTGGGCGAAGAACGGGACGAAGGGGGGCAGACCGGAGCGGTGGTAGAGCAGGTCCGCGACGGTGGCGCCCGCGTCGCCCACGGGGGAGCCGGGGAAGAAGCGGGACACGAGGGTGTCGGGGCCCACCTTGCCTTCGGTCCACAGGCGCAGGAACAGGGCGGTGGTGCTGACGACCTTGGTGAGCGAGGCGAGATCGAAGCGGGTGTCGCCCGAGGCCTTGCCGGCGACGCCGCCGAAGACCTGGACGCCGCGGTGGAGGACGACGGCCTGGGCGGCGGGGAAGACGCCGATGCCCACGGCCTCGTCGAGCAGCGTCTGGAGGACGGCGACGGGGTGTTGTTCGGGAGGGGCGCTCATGGGCGCACGGCTCCTTCGAGGAAGGTGAGGCGCGCGGCGTCCGCGTCCAGGCGGACCTGGGTGCCGAGGGCCACGGGGTAGTTGAGGGTGCCGTGGCCGATGGGGAAGCCCGCGGCGCAGGGCAGGCCTGATTCCTGAGCGAGTCCCCGGAGGACGTCGGCACTGGAGTACTCCGCGTTGCGCTCCTCGCAGGAGGTGAAGTCACCGAGGACGATGCCGCGCACGCGGGAGAAGACGCCGGCGAGGCGCAGCTGGGTCCACATGCGGTCGAGGCGGTAGGGGCGCTCGGTGACGTCCTCGAGGAGGAGCACGGCGCCGTCGAGAGGCGGCAGGTACGGGGTGCCCAGGAGGCAGGCGAGGACGGAGAGGTTGCCGCCGACGAGGTGGCCCTCGGCGGTGCCGGGGACGTAGGTGGCCGAGCCCGTGAGGGGTGGCGGGGGCTCGGGGGATTCGAGGAGGCGGAAGAAGTACTCGCGGACCTCGGGGGGCTGCTTGCCGAGCTGGGTGAGGACGGGCCCGTGGATGGAGACGCGGCCGAGGGCCTGGAGGGCGCCGTGGACGGAGGTCAGGTCCGAGAAGCCGGTGAAGAGGCTGGGGGCGGCGTCGGCGAGGGGCAGGTGCGGCAGGAGGCGGGCGCTGCCGTAGCCGCCGCGGGCGCAGAAGGTGGCGCGGGCGGAGGGGTCCGTCAGGGCGTGGCCGAGCTCCTGGGCGCGGCGGGCGTCGTCACCGGCGAGGTAGCGGTGGACGGAGGAGATGTCGGGGCGGAGGGAGGGGGTGTAGCGCTCGGCGATGAAGGCGAGGCCGGCCTCGAACAGGGGGCGGTCGAAGGGGCCTGCGGGGGCGACGACGTGAACGGTGTCGCGGGGGCGGAGCGGGAGGGGCTTGAGCCAACGCACCGGCGCTACATACCACCCAGGACGCGGGGGGCCTCGGGATTCGAGCCGGGGTGTCCGTCGGAGCACGGACACCGAGGTCGCTCGAAGCCCCCTCCCCTACCCGGCCGAGCGTTCGAGGACGGCGGCGAAGAAGGCGTCAGTGCCGTGCAGGTGGGGGGCGACGAAGAGGAAGCCGTCGCGGACGCAGGCGACGGGGAGCCAGCCCTGGCCGGGGCGGACGGGGTGGAAGTCGGGGCGGGAGGCGAGGAAGGCGACGACGACGTCCTGGTTCTCGGCGCGGTTGACGGTGCAGGTGGCGTAGACGAGCCGGCCGCCGGGGCGGAGCAGGTCCGCGGCGCGGTGGAGGAGCTCGAGCTGGAGGGGTGGGAAGCGCGAGAGGACGTCCGGAGAGGCGTGGAAGCGCAGGTCGGGGCCCCGGCGCAGGGGGCCGAGCTCGGAGCAGGGAGCGTCCACGAGGACGCGGTGGGCGTCGAGGCCCGGGGTGGGTGGGGAGCGGAGGACCTGGACGCGGGTGAGGCCGGCGCGGGAGGAACGCTGGAGGAGCCGGTCGAGGCGCTCGGGGTCCGGGTCATGGGCGAGGAGCTTGCCAGAGTCGCGCATCTGGGCGCCGAGCAGGAGGGTCTTGCCGCCGGCACCGGCGCATAGGTCGAGGACGGTCTCGCCAGGTTGAGCATCGAGGAGGAGTCCGAGGAGCTGGCTGCCCTCGTCCTGGACCTCAAAGCGGCCTTCCTGGAGGGAGGGCAGCGCGTAGAGGTTGGGGCGGGGTCCGTCAACGTGGAGGGCGAGGGGGCTCCAGGCGCCGGGGCGGGTGGAGACGCCCTCGGAGCGGAGGCGGGATGCCAGGTCGTCCCGGGAGTTACGGAGCGGATTCGTACGCAGGGTGACGGGACCTGGGACGTTGAGGTGGGCGCAGAAGGCGTCCGCGTCAGGACCGAGTTCCTGGGAGAGGTGGTCGGCGAGCCAGTCCGGCAGGGAGTAGCGGAGGGCGAGCGAGGGGGGCGGAGCGGGGTTGAGGGTGGGGGTGGAGCCCTCCCCTACCCCGGAGAGGGAGGCGGCCTCGGGGGCTGGGAGGTGGGCGAGGCCGTGGAGGAAGGCGAAGAGGATGAGCGGAGGTGGAGCGGTGGGGTGGTCGAGGAGGAAGTCGAGGCGGCGGCGCCAGAGGCCGACGTTGAAGATGACCTCCTTGAGGGCCTGGCGCTGGGGGCTGGAGAGGGAGCGGTGGGCGCGGAGGGTGCGGTCCACGACGCGCTCGGCGGGGGAGCCGGCGAGCACGAGGGAGAGGGCCTCGGAGGAGATGGGGGCGAGCCCGGCCAGGGCGGACCAGGGTTGGACCTGGAGCCGGGAGAGTGGATCAAACGGGACTGTTGACAGGGGAGGCTCCGTTCTCTAGAAAGCGCGTCATCGCTGCGGCGCCGTTACCACAGCGAGGACATATTCCCCGATAGCTCAGCCGGTAGAGCGGGTGACTGTTAATCACTAGGTCCGAGGTTCGAGTCCTCGTCGGGGAGCTACTTGAAAGGCCCTACCAACTGGTAGGGCCTTTTTTGTTTAACAAGGGCCTCGCGATGACATCGCGGGGCCTTCGTGCTTAAGCCGCTGAATCCCAAGGGATTCTGGCTCGCGGTGATGAAGAGGGCACCCTCGGCCCTCCACCCCGCAGAGCGAGCTGCCCCCACTTCTCCGCCGCCCACTGGGCTCTCTGGAGCGCTCTTTCGTCCGATTAGGGGAGAGAGAGGCCGAGAGTGGTTAACAGGTGCTGTTAACTATTGGGGCGGCGGTTAACAACACTCCCCAGGAAACCTGCTCTTTCCACTCTGAGGTTTCTGAGAAGCCATCTCTCTGTAACCGTCCGGTCAGTGACGTGGCGTGAGCGGTTGAAGATGGGCGAGGTCCGTGCCCGACGGACGCCGCGACCGACGGAGTGTTCAGGGAGAGGGTGGGAGGGGTGACTCGGGCGGACCGGTAGCCTGCCTGCGCTTCCACTCGTGCGGCAGCAGCTCCGCGATGCGCGAGTTGGGATGGGTCTGGACGCGGAGCAGGACGTCAGCCAGGTACGCCTCGGGGTTGACGCCGTTGGCCTCGCAGGTGGCCACCAGCGCGTAGAGGCCCGCGAGGTTCTCTCCCGCGGCTTCGTGGCCGACAAAGAGAAAGTTCTTCCGGCCCAGCGCGGCCTTTCTCAGCGCCGCCTCCGAGCGGTTGTTGTCCAAAGGCAGTCGCGCGTCCTCGACGAAGCGAGTCAGCGCGGTCCATTGCTTCGTCGCGTAGGAGAGGGCCTGCCCCATGGGGCTCTTCGGCGGGTGGAGCGGCGTCTGGACTGCGAGCCACGTCGACAGGCGCGCGAGAATGCGAGTGCTGTGCTCCTGGCGCAGCGCTCGGTGCGCGGCGGTGCCCACGAGGTCCGCGTCCCGCGTCTGCGCTTCCACGCGGTAGAGCTCGAGGATGAGGCCCATGGCCTCCCGGGCTTCAGGCGCGGTGGGCAGCGCCTCGAAGAAGCGACGACGCAGGTGGGCCCAGCAGCCGACGCGGGTGCGGCCTTCCGGCAGCGTCACCGCGTTGTAGCCGGTGTACCCGTCCACCACGAGCGCGCCCGTGGTGCCGCCCAGCACGTCCTTGGGTGTCTTGCCCGCGCGGCCCAGGCTGAAGCGGTAGCCGATGAGCCACTCGCCCTGAGGTGCCTGGGTGAGAAACGTCCAGAGGTAGCCCCGGCGCGTCTTCTTCACGTCCAGCACCCGCAGCGGCGTCTCGTCCGCCCACACCACCTCGGCCGAGGCGATGCACTGCAGGAGATAGGAGGACAAGGGCAGCAGCGCCTGGGCGGACTGGTGGAAGAGGTCCGTCAGCGTGCTGCGGCTCATGGGGACACCGCCTCGCTCCATCCGCTGGGCCAGCCGGTGCAGGGGCATGGCGTCCGCGCACTTGGAGACGACGACGTGCGCCAAGAGTCCCGGGCCGTATTCGCCCTTGTCCACCACCTTGGGCGGCGCGGGTGCAGTGACGACACCTCGGCCGCAGGCGCACGCCAGGGCTTCCTGCACGTGCACCTGCTTCTCGAAGAAGGCCGGCACGTACTCGTACACCACCGTCCGGCGCCCCTCGCCCAGCGGCTTGAGCGCCTCCCCGCCGCACGCCGGGCAGCGCCGCTCCACCCGGGGCACCGCGTGGTGGACTTCGCGCTCCACGGCCCCGGCGGCCTTGCGGGCCGCGCGCTCGCGCCGCGTCTGCAGTGCGCTCTCGGCCCGGGCCGCCTCGTCCTCCGGACTGGTGGACGACGGCTTGAGCTCCTTGGCCACCGGAGGCAGCTTCTCCGTCTTCCTTCCGAAGACGCGCCGCTCCAGCGCCGCCATCTTCGCCTCCAGCGACGTCATCCGCTCGCGAAGCTCTTCGGCTTCCTCGCGCCAGGGACAGAAGTGGTCTTGGGGCAGCTCACGTGGCACCTGGTGCCAACACCTCGCCACCCAGCGGCGTGCCCGCGCGCTACGAAGACGTGCGCCCGGGCGGCGTCCAGGCGGGCGAGTGTTTGACTTCGGTGACGTCCATGCCATCCAGCAGCATCGCCAACTGCGTCGCGTCCAATTGCACCGCGCTCGCGTCCGCGTCCACCTTCGGCATTCGGAAGCGGCCCGTCTCCAGCCGCTTGTACAGCAGTACGAAGCCTCCCCGACTCCACGTCAGCACCTTGATGCGGTCCCCTCTCCTCGAGACGAAGGCGAAGAGGTGGCCCGAGTAGACGTCCTCGCCCCAGGCGGACTTCACCAGCGCCATGAGGCCATCAATCGACTTGCGCATGTCCACCGCCTCGGTGGCCAGCACCACGCGCACCGACGCGGGAAGCGTGAACACTCGCTCACCTGCTCAGCGCGGTGACGAGCAAGGCGACGTAGTCGACGTCGGCTCCCGATGGGAACCGCAGCCGCGCTCCGCTCGCCAGCTCCACCTCGAGCTGCACGGGAGTCTCCTTCGCTGCGGCGGAGACCTCCACCGGCAGCAGGCGCACCGCAGCGGCCTTCTGCGGGCGCTGGCGGCGCCGACGGTACACCCACGACTGCAGCGTGCTCAGCCTCAGGCCCTGCTGCGCGGAGAACTCCTTCTGCGTCAGGCCACTCGCCTCGAATGCCTCGGCGACCTGGAACCACTCCTGCTTCTCAACCGGCTTCGACATTCCAGCCAGGGTCCACCACGACTGCTACCTCAGCAATCCCTCCCGCCACGTCGCTCGCCGGACGGTTACAGCGCAGCCTCAAGTCGGGGCTGCAATTCGCCCGGCACCGCAACAACACCGAGGGGCTGCGCGCCCAGGTGCGGCGCTCCATCGCCGCCTTCCTCCTCGCACAGATGAAGAACGGCGCCTTCCGCAGCCAGGAGCCCGCCAAGGCCTTCTTCGTCGACGTCTCGGATGCGCTCAATCCGCCGTCCGTGGTCTTCGCCGGCAAACTGGTGGCGCGCATCGGGCTCGCCACCAACAAGCCGGCCGAGTTCATCGTCCTGCGCATCGCCCAGGACACCCGCGCCCTCGAAGCCGAGCTGGCCTCGGCGGGCCTCTAAGGAGACTGGCCATGGCCATCATCGGACAGCCGCGCAGCTTCCATAAGCGCTTCAAGTTCCTCTGTGAGGCTGACGGCCTCGGGCACTCCGGTTTCCAGAAGTGCAGCGAGTTGTCCGTCGAGGTCGCCAACGTCCAATACTTCGAGGGCGGCAGCCTCATCCCCAACAAGTCGCCGGGGCGCCTCACCTTCAGTGACGTCACGCTCGAGCGGGGCGCCACGCAGGACCATGAGCTCTTCGACTGGTTCCAGGACATCGTGCACACCACCAGCGGCCTGGGCCTGCCGGACAGCCTCTACAAGCGCAACCTCGACATCGTCCAGCAGGACCGGGACGGCACCACGCTGCGTCGGTGGAGCCTCTCCTGGGCTTGGCCGGTGAAATTCATTGCGGGCGAGTGGGACAACGAGAGTGACGAGAACGTCATCGAGGCCGTCACACTCACCTACGATTTTTTGAAATCGCATAAATCCCCGAAAGAACGCCACACTTAAGCTTTGCAATCACTCACCTTCAGCCTTAGCATCGGCAGAAATCACGGCCACATAGAGTCGACCCGCTCGATGCACACCTACGACAGCGACTCGCCGATCTTCGGCAAAGTAATCAACCACATCATCAAGCATCTCTTCTTCAAAAACTCCGCGATACTGAGTCCCTTCGTCGGTACCACGAAGGATAAATGTGAAGTTGTCACGATCTACTTCGCCAATGCGTCCAACGAGCCGAACCACATGCTCAGACTGGAGTCGGCGAAGCTCGGAGCGAATGCGGCGGCGTGCAACCCGAGTAAGTAGTTCCGGGCCACCAGACATCCATGTCCCAGAAATCTCTACCTCGCATATTGGGCCGGAAGAAGGGGGCGTCAGCTGCAGAGCAGCGTGCAGAATCGCGCTCCTTTCGTCATCTGAAACCGCGCTCAGAGGGTGCTCGTTATCATCGGAAGCCCAAGCAAGCCCCTTCTGCAACAAATTCGCTGCGCGCCTGAGCTCTTCGGAGTCGAAGGTTCCGCTTGGCGAACCGAACGCAACTTCAAAACTATTAAAAGCAAAACGCTGAACAGGCAGATCGTACAAGGTCCGCAATTCGTCGGGCGGACGCCCCTCATTGGGCCGCTCAAGTACCCATTCAAGGAGGATCTTGATGGCCTTACGGGTGGAATCCGCAACAAAAGCCACAACACTGGCAGGAGTAGCACCTGCCACTATTGACTCCCCTTTTGCACGTGCGGTGATGACGGGCTCGTGCTCGGGCAGCAACGGCGTTCCAGGCGCTGGTAGGTGGCCGTCAGGAACCTCATCAGGCAAAATCGACCATGCTCTTGTGAGGCTCCCATCCACCCCCTTAAATGCCAGCCACATCCAAGATGAAGTCAATGCGTCGCGAACAGCTATCTGGCCGCGCTTGAGCTCGTCAACCACTCTTGGCGTGCACGCAGAGAGAATGAGCCAAGTCCCGTCAACAGACTCGTCGGCGACATAAGCAAGGAGCTGCTGGCCCGCCTTGCTAATTGTCGTAAAAAGAACCGGGCCATCTGCCTCATAAAGGCTTTCCTCAACAGCCCCTGAGCCTAGAAACTCCGCCCCAATTGCTCGTCCCGAGTCGGGCGCCTTCATGGGCATGGCTGTGTTTCCTTGAACCTGGCAAGCCGATTAATTCCCTCATATGGCCACCAGTCGATATGCCCTGACTTAGTGCTCGTAAGCTTCATCTTGCCGCATGTCGCGTCAATGGAGCCCTCTGCAACCCCCTTGCCAAGACGAGGCGACAGCTTCAATCGATGACAGGCCCCCTGGCGGCTGTTAAATACCGACACTGACCTTCGAGAACAAGCCGGGGCGTTTGGGGCTAGTCCCAGCTCCTCATAGCTCTTGAAGTCTTCAGGAGTTGCGGCCTCGCCGCTAATGATCCGATACACAACCCCATGAGCGTCCACTGCATCGTCGGGTGGGCACTCTTTTGGCCAAGTGTCGGGGAATTTTGGAACGATGATCACCGAAACCTCTTCAGGCAACTACCCGCTGCTCTATTGCGGCAGGCCAGATGTCGTACCCAAAACGGAGGGGCTACAGCCGAACCGGTTTACCAAGCCTCCCACCCCGACCCCATCACCGGCGCAACTTCCGCTTCCGGCTCCAGAGGAGCAATCTCTCGGCACGTAGCATGCATGAGCCTACACCTCTTCAGGCAAGTCGGTTCGGCCAAAATGGCACGGGGGCCGCAGGAAGAGCCTCCGGCCCCCCTCTGGTGGAGCCGCAGATTAGTCTGTGCGCGATGGCGACACGCGCTTCCCGCTATTGTCGCATGTCAACCTACTGGATGTCCCCGATTTGTGGTTCGAGGCCTTTGTCCTTCCTGGAGGAAGGACATGGCGAACATCATCTCATGCCCCTCGGGGCTGACGGGCCGCATCCGCGGCATGAAGGTGCGAGAGGAGCGGGTCCTCGCGGACCGCAAGCTGGCGAAGAGCGGCGGCCAGGTGGATGAGCTGCTCTCCGCGTGCTGGGAAGAGCTGCTGGAGGCAGGCCCCTACGTCCTCGCCGATGGGAAAGTGGACTGGAGCCGGGTGCTGCAGGGGGACCGCTTCTACGCGCTCCTTCAGGTGCGTGTCCTCACCTACGGCCCCGAGTACGTCTTCGCCGTCCCCTGCCAGAATGCCGCCTGCCGGGCCCGCATCGACTGGGAGCTGGACTTGACGCAGCTCCCGGTGCGCGCCCTCTCGGACGCCAGCCGCGCGGCCTTCATGGCCGGCAACCGCTTCGAGACGACGCTGCCCGACGCTGGCAAGCGCGTGCGCTTCAAGCTGCTGACAGGGGAGGACGAGCGGCGCCTGCCGCAGCTCCAGCGCGCGGCGCCGGAGAAGCTGCTCTCCTCCGTCCTCGCCTACCGGGTGCTGGACGTTGACGGCGTGGATGCGCGCGACAAGCGGCGCTTCCTCGAGGACCTCACGCTGCGTGACGCCGACTACCTCGTCGACGAGTTCGACCGCGTCGACTGCGGCGTGGACACGACGCTCGAAGTCGAGTGCTCCGAGTGCTTCATGCGCCAGGAGGTGGAACTCCCTTTCGACCGGGGTTTTTTCCTTCCGGGACAAGCCCGGACAGCGAGGCGCCGGGAGCGCTCCACCTCTTCCCCGGCGTGACGCTGGAGACGTGGCGCGAGGGCCTCTTCCAGTTGTGCTGGCACCAGCACGGCGGCAGCGGCCTCGCAGCTCCCCTCGGTGACGCGCTGGAGCTGCCCACCTCGGACAGGGACTGGCTCCTCGAGCGCATCGGCCAGCAACGCAATCGCGAGGCGAAGGTCTTGGAGAAGTCCGCGAAGCGGAGGTAGCGCGTGCTCAACAACCTCGGCCTGGGCTTCATCTTCACCGCGAGAGACTTGGCCTCCGGCGTTTTCACCCAGCTCGAGGTCAACTTCACGCGCCTGGACAGGCGTGTGGGGTTGGGCACCGCGCGCATCGAGGGCGCATTCCAGCGGCTCGGCGTCGCCATGGCCCTCTTCTCGGCGGGCGCCGTCACCATTGGCGCGTCGTTGTCCCTGGCCAACACCGCCGGCCAATTCGAGCAGGCCGTGGCGGGCGTGGCCGCTGTCTCTGGCGCCTCGGCCGAGGTGCTTGGGCAGCTCCGTGACGCGGCCATCAAAGCCAGCCTCGCCACGCAGTTCACCTGTGCCTACCCAAAATTCGGTCGCTGCGTCATGAGTGCGTCAAAGCTGCGTCAAAACGCGCGTCATGACGTGAGCGATTCGCATGACGAGCCGTGGGTCCTCCCTTCCGTTTGACAGAGGTCGGAATTACGCCCGGCTCAGACGCCTCAACACCTCTCTGCCCGCGTGTGGACACTTCCCTCCCGTCCTGCGAACGCAGGTAGGCTGGTGCAGCATGCGCGGATCTGCGAGGGTGTTGTTGGAAGGACCGAGACTCTACGCAGCGCGGCGCTCGTACCGGTGGTGGAGCCCGAAGACTTCGCGTAGCTCTATCACCTTGGCCCCGTGCCCCGTGCCCTGCACCTCACGCGTCTCGGGCGCATCTTTCCCGAGCGATAGGTGCGTCCGGCTCGCGTTGTAGTAGCGCTGGTATTCGCGCAGTAGGCGCCGAGCGTGGGCTTCGTTCAGGACGACGACATGGTCCAGCAGTTCCCTACGTATCGAGCCGATGACTCTCTCCGCATAGGGATTCTGCCACGGACACCGTGCTGCACTCGGCACCTCGCGAATCCCCAAATGGGTAAGCGTGGCGCGAACGCCCTCGGAGTAGAGCTTGTCCCTATCTCGGTGCAAGTACCTCGGAGCACTGGCCCAGGGAAAGGCATCTCGCAACTGCTGCTTCGTCCATTCTTCCGTCGGGTGCGCTGTCACATTGAGGTGGAGGATTCGCCTGTCCCGGTGACTCACAACCACAAATCCCAATAGCACTCCAAACGTCGCAGTCGGAATGACAAAGAAGTCCATCCCCGCGGACTCCGCCAGATGCAAGCGCAAGAAGTTCCGCCATGTTGGTGATGGTTTCGGCGCTCCCCGTCCCGGTCTGGGCATGTACCGAGCAACCGTTGTCTGGCCTACCTCCACCCCCAGCTTCAGCAACTCCCCATGAATGGGTGGGGCACCCCATGTTGGGTTGGCTTCGGCCATGCGCCGAATCAACACGCGCAGTTCCGGAGTTACCCGAGGCCGTCCTGCCCGACTCCGGGACTTCCAGCGCCAGAAGAGCCGAAAGCCCAGCCGATGCCACTTCACCACGGTTGCCGGCTGAACCAAGCACAGTGGCCTCCGCCAACCCTGCCAGAGGCGTTGGAGAACGACCCAGAAGATGCGGTCCCCCTGGGCAAGCCTCGGGGATGGGCGCTTCTCACGGAAGACCGCGAGTTGCTGGCGAAGAGCCAGGTTCTCCAGCGCCAGCTCCGAACGGCTCCGCAGGGCCGAGCGCAGCGTCTCGACCAGCGCCTTCACGAAGACCCGCATCTTGCCATTCTTTCCGACCGTAGCTAGAAGGCCAGAATTCGGACACGCCCTGTCACGCGCCGGCTGGTGCAACATAGGCAGCCGCGCATGCTCACCCACCTCCACCCCTTCTGCCCCCATGCATTGGGGTCCATGTACTCTTGGGGGCCCATTCGAGGGACTGTGCATGAAATGACGCGTTCGTCGACACACGCTTCTCGCCAGACCCGAATAGCCGGTAGCCCCTGGTGCTCGGGACGGTCGACTGGCAGGAACAACGGCGGGCACTGGGGGGGATGAAGCCCTACCTGAGGGGCGCTGAGGCGAGCCAGAAAGGTGCGACGCCTTGACTTCCTTGGCAGAATCTTGAAGGGCTCGCGTGCTTCCGATGGCTCCGGATCGAGGCTCAGGGTACAAAGAAGGACGTCATGGCTACTGCGGACCAAGTTAAAGCGCTCATCCGGAGCCACGCCGATGGCGACGATACGCGCTTCTACGCAATCGCCATGCAGGTGGCCGCGCAGGCGGCGCGGAGCGGCCACGGCAAGTTCGCGCAAGAGCTTCGAGAACTCGTCGATCAGGTGAAGGCGCGCGTGAAAGCGACCGAGCCCGCGCGAGGGCCCAATCCTGTTCCGCTGGCCCAGCCCCGCGGTGAGCTTGCGGGCCTGCTCACGGTCGGCTATCCGAAGACCCGCGTGAGCGACATGGCGCTGCCTGCCCCGCTCCGCACGCGTCTCGATCGCGTACTCACCGAGCAGCACGAACGCGCTCGCCTCCGCGAGCACGGCTTCTCGCCCATGCGGAAGCTCCTCCTTGTCGGGCCCCCGGGGACCGGCAAGACAATGACCGCTGCGGCGCTCGCGGGTGAGCTCGGTCTGCCACTCTTCAGCATTCAGCTCGACGGGCTCATCACGAAGTACATGGGCGAGACGGCTGCGAAGCTCCGGCTCGTGTTCGACGCGATCCAGTCGACTCGTGGCGTGTACCTTTTCGACGAGTTCGACGCTCTCGGCGGAGAGCGAGGCAGCAAGAATGACGTCGGCGAGATCCGCCGCGTGCTCAACTCATTCCTCCAGTTCCTCGAGCAGGACGACTCCGACAGCCTCGTGCTCGGTGCGACGAACCATGTCAGCTTGCTCGATCGCGCGCTCTTTCGTCGCTTCGATGCCGTCCTCGAGTACTCGCTGCCCACCGAGGAAATCGCAACCCGCGTGATGAAGGGGCGGCTGGTGCTCCTCGATACGAGCAACATCGAGTGGCACACGGCGGCGGAGGCTGCAAAAGGCCTAAGCCACGCCGAGATCGCAATGGCATGCGAGCAGGCCGCCAAGAACGCCATCCTCGACCACACGACGGCCGTGCGTGATGTCGAGCTCGTGGCCGCGCTCGAGGAACGACGCGGTACGAACGCATAGCGGGCATCAAGGGGACTGACGCGTGTCCGCACCTCGCAACCGCAAGCACATCCTCGTCCCCGGCCCACCAACGGCTGAGGAGTACAAGCCCCACGGGCGGAAGATCGACGTCACCAAGCCCGCGCCACCGACGAGCCGCGCGAAGCACGGCAAGGCCTTGGAGCGCGCGCTCAAGGTGGCCGTCGTCGAGGCGGACAAGCGCCGCGACGTAGCTGGCATCGAGGTCCACGGCGCGGTGCCTGGCCTCTACGTGCAGTTCGAGAGCCAGCCCGGTGTGCCGCTCCAGGTAACATCGCTCGAGGACTCGCGGCAGGGCATCGAGGTCGTCGCCGTCAACCACGCGAAGACCGACGAGCCCGAGTCGCGCCGCATCGAGCGCGCGACGGTGTTCGTGCCCGACGGCAAGGTGAAGCACTTCCTCAAGCGCTTCGAGAGCTACGCGAAGACAACGCCGAAGAAGGAACGCGAGCGCCGCTACGAGGACATGCTCGATCCGGTCGCGACGCTTCGCCTCGCGACCTTGCGCAGTCTGTGGACTGACGCGACCGAGGCATACCCCGACGAGAACCAGACGATCTGGTGGGAGGTCTGGCTCCGTCGCCAGGACGGCAACGAGCTTGAGCGCCTGATGGAATTCGCGGCTGCGCAGGAGATCGACGTCGCGCCGCGGCGCCTCATGTTCGACGATCGCATTGTCACGCTCGCACGCGCCACTCCCGAGCAGCTCGCCGCATCGATCGACGTGCTCAATGACGTCGCCGAGGTTCGAAAGGCCAAGGAAGCCGCCACGGTATTCGTCAACATGGGCCCAGAGGACCAGGGCGAGTGGGCGAAAGAGCTGAGCGATCGCGTCACGCCGCCATCGGCTGACGCGCCAGCCGTCTGCGTACTCGACACCGGCGTCACGCGCGCGCACCCGCTGCTCGACGGTTCCCTCGACGTCGACGACTGCCACACCTGCGAGCCTGCGTGGGGTACGCATGACCACCTCGGCCACGGCACCGAGATGGCCGGCCTCGCGCTCTACGGCGACCTCACGCCGGTCCTCGCGGGCACACAGAACGTCGTGCTCCGGCACCGGCTCGAGTCGGTGAAGATCCTGCCGCCCAATGGGCACCCTGCGAACCCGCCCGACCTCTATGGTGCGGTCACGGCCGTAGCGGCGAGCCGCGCAGAGATCCAATCCCCGGAGCGTCGTCGCACCTTCTCGATGTCCATCGCGGCGACCGACGAGCGTGATCGAGGCCAACCCACCTCGTGGTCCGCGGCGGTCGACGCGCTCGCTGCTGGCCGCACATTCGATCCGAGCACGCACGGGCTCGACTACCTCGACGAGGGCGAGGACTCCGCTCGACGCCTCTTCGTGCTCTGCGCAGGCAACGTTGACGAGACCGCGCTCTCCGTCGACCACCTCGAACGCAGCGACACCGATCCCATCCACGACCCCGGCCAGGCGTGGAACGCGCTCACGGTCGGCGCCCTGACCGAGAAGGCTGTCATCAACGACCCGAAGTGGGCGAGCTGGCATCCCGTCGCGCGGCCGGGTGAGCTGTCGCCGTGGAGCACCACCGGCGTGACCTTCGCGGACGCGTGGCCCATCAAGCCCGACGTCGTCTTCGAGGGCGGCAACGTCGTCAAGAACGCCAAGGGCGAGGTCGACTTCCCGTGCCCCGATCTCTCGCTGCTCTCGACGTACTTCAAGCCCGCCGACAAGTCCTTTGTGCTGAGCTGGGCGACCAGCGCGGCGACAGCGCAGGCAGCGCGCCTCGCTGCCCTCATCTCGGCCGAATACCAGACCTACTGGCCCGAGACGCTGCGCGCCCTCTTGGTGCACTCGGCGGAATGGTCGGCACAGATGCAGACCCATCTGCGCGGCGCGAGCGGCAAGCGCGCCCGCGCGAAGCTCGTCCAGCGCTATGGCTTCGGCGTGCCCAGCGCCGAGCGTGCCTTGCGGAGCGCAAACGACGCGCTCACCCTCGTCGCGCAGAGCAGCATCCGCCCGTTCACCGAGGGCAAGATGCGCGAGCTGCACTTCTTCGACCTGCCCTGGCCGCGCGGCGTGCTCGCGGAACTCGGCGCGACGCCGGTGAGCCTGCGCATCACGCTCTCGTACTTCATCGAGCCGAACCCCGGCCGGCGCGGCTGGAAGAAGCGGCACCGCTACGCCTCGCACGGCCTTCGCTTCGACGTGAAGGGACCGACGGAGTCGATCGAGGAGTTCCGCAAGCGCCTCAACAAGAAGGCGCTCGAAGAGGACGAGGCCAAGCCCTCCACGGGTGGCGACTCGTCGGAGTGGTACCTCGGCGAGCAGGCACGCAACCGAGGTTCGCTCCACTCGGACATCCTCTCCTGCAACGCCGCCGACCTCGCCGAGCGCGGGGCCATCGCCGTGTACCCGGTGAGCGGATGGTGGAAGGACCAGCCGAAGCGCGACCGCAGCGAGCTGGGTGCGCGGTACGCCCTCGTCGTGTCCATCGAGACGCCGGGCGTCGAGACGGACATCTGGACGCCGGTCGCCCAGCAGGTCGGCGTACTCATCGCCATTGAGCCGTAGACCCGCCCCCATCTCCATGCATTTCGAGCAGCAGGGGCGCCCGCACCTTGAGCTCACCCCATCCGCAGCCGTACTCTGGAATCGGCTGGAAGGCTGCCCCCTTCTGCCTCACGGAGCCAACCCGGATGAGCGACGAGATTCTGACGGTGCTGGAGGTCGCGACCTTGCTCAAGGTCGCGGACAAGACCGTCTACACGATGGCGCAGAAGGGAGAGATCCCCGCCTTCAAGGTGCGCGGCCAGTGGCGACTCCGGCGGGTCGACATCGACGCCTGGATCCAAGCCCAGACCACCGCACCACGCCGACAGGGGGATGGCGATGCGTAGCCCCGCCAACCCGCCGCTCGCCGGGCGAGCTTCCTCTCTTCTCTCGTGCGCCGAAGCGGCGCCCCGCTTCGGAGACGTTTGACCATGGATCAGGCAGCACACAACAAGATCGTTTCCTTCATCTGGGGCATCGCCGACGACGTCCTCCGCGACCTCTTCGTGCGCGGCAAGTACCGCGACGTCATCCTGCCCATGTTCGTGCTTCGCCGCCTCGACGCCGTGCTCGAGCCGACGAAGAAGCAGGTCCTCGAGACCAAGGCGATGCTCGATCAGGCCGGCATCACCGAGCAGCACGCGGCGCTCTGCAAGGCGTCCGACCAGGCGTTCTACAACACGTCGAAGTTCAGCCTTCGCGACCTCAAGTCACGTGGGAACCAGCAGCAGCTCAAGGCCGACTTCGAGGACTACCTCGATGGGTTCTCGCAGAACGTGCAGGACATCCTGACCAACTTCGAGTTCAGGAACGTGCTCGCCCGTCTCTCGAAGAGCGACGCGCTCGGCACGCTCATCGAGAAGTTCCTCGATCCCGAGATCAACCTGAGCCCGAACCCGGTGCTCAACGGCGACGGCTCGGTGAAGCACCCGGGGATGGACAATCACTCGATGGGCACCGTCTTCGAGGAGCTGGTACGCCGCTTCAACGAGGAGAACAACGAGGAGGCCGGCGAGCACTGGACGCCGCGCGACGCCGTGCGCCTGATGACGACGCTGATGTTCCGGCCGATCGCCGGACGAGTGAAGGCGGGCTCGTACCTTCTCTACGACTGCGCCTGCGGCACCGGCGGCATGCTCACCGTGGCCGAGGAGACGCTGCAGAAGCTCGCCGCCCAGCACAAGCAGAAGGTCGTCACGCATCTCTACGGGCAGGAGATCAACCCGGAGACGTACGCGATCTGCAAGGCGGACATGCTGCTGAAAGGCGAGGGCGAGAACGCGGACCACATCGTCGGCGGCGCGGAGTGGTCGACGCTCTCGCACGACGCGTTCCCAGCTCAGGAGTTCGACTTCATGCTCGCCAACCCGCCCTACGGGAAGAGCTGGAAGAAGGACCTCGAGGCGATGGGCGGAAAGGATGGGATGCGCGACCCGCGCTTCAAGGTCATGCACCGCGGTGAGGAGCTGTCGCTCGTCACGCGCTCAAGCGACGGGCAGCTCCTGTTCCTCGCAAACATGGCCTCGAAGATGAACCACAAGTCAGCCCTCGGGAGCCGCATCGCCGAGGTCCACAATGGCTCGTCGCTGTTCACCGGCGATGCGGGCTCGGGCGAGAGCAACATCCGGCGCTGGCTCTTCGAGAACGACTGGGTCGAGGCGATCATCGCCCTGCCGCTCAAGCTCTTCTACAACACCGGTATCGCGACCTACGTCTGGGTGCTCTCGAACAGGAAGGCTGGGCCGCGCAAGGGCAAGGTGCAGCTCATCGACGCCACGCAGTGGTTCAAGCCCCTGCGCAAGAACCTCGGAGAAAAGAGCTGCGAGCTGTCGGACGAGGACGTACAGCGAGTGATGGCGGCGTACGACGCCTTCGCCGACACCGAGCAGGCCAAGGTCTTCGCCAACGAGGCCTTCGGCTATCGGAAGGTGACCGTCGAGCGCCCGCTGCGTTTGCACAGCCAGCTTACGACGAAGGCCATTGAGACGCTGCGCTTCGCCTCGGGCGACGAGGACATCCGCAGCGTGCTCTATGACGAGTTGGGCGACGCGCTCTTCGACGACTTCGCCAAGGTGAAGGCCGCGCTCGAGAAGCGGCTGGCCGAGTGGGGCGCGGGCGATGCGGTTGACGAAGACGAGGGTGATGAGGAGGCGACCAAGAAGGGCCTGCCCGAGAAGAAGAAAAAGAAGCTGCTCGACCCGAAGACCTGGGAGCGCGACGGGCGACTCGTCGAGGCCGCCACGAAGCTGAAGAAGGCGCTTGGGGACGGCGTGTTCACTGACCACAACGAGTTCCGCCGCAAGGTCGCCGATGCGCTCGACAAGGCCGGAATCAAGCTCGGAGCCGCCGACCTGAAACAGCTCCTGCGTGCCGTAAGCTGGCGCGACGAGTCCGCGCCGCCCGTGATGTCGAAGGTCCACAAGCCGGGCAAGGCCACACCCGAACCGCTGCATGGCCGGTTCGAGGCGACCATCGACGGCAAGCGCTGCGTCGTCGAATACGAGCCCGACAGCGACCTGCGCGACAGCGAGCAGGTGCCGCTCCTTGAGGAGGGAGGCATCGAGGCATTCCTCAAGCGCGAGGTTCTGCCGTACACGCCGGATGCGTGGGTCGACGAGGAGAAGACGCAGATCGGCTATGAGGTGAGCTTCGCGCGTCACTTCTACCGACCGACGGCAGTTCGCAACTTGGACGAGCTTGGCGCTGAACTTCTGGCTGCACGGCACGAAGCCGAAGGGCTTCTGGCTGGCCTCCTCAAGCGAGGTGCAGCGTGATCGATGGGTTGAAGCCGTACGAGGCATATCGAAACAGCGGGCTGCTCCACCCCACCCCGATTCCCGAACACTGGACCACCTTGCGGGCGAAGGGCGTGTTCTACGAAGTCGACGACAAGTCTTCGTCGGGGAAGGAGACACTCCTCTCCGTCTCACATATCTCTGGCGTTCGCCGTCGTAGCGACATCAACGCGACCATGTTCCTCGCGAAGTCGAATGTCGGGCACAAGCGATGCCAACCCGACGACTTGGTTGTGAACACGATGTGGGCATGGATGGGCGCCCTAGGTGTCTCTCCGTACTCCGGAATCGTAAGCCCGGCATACGCGGTCTACCGCCAACGACGTTCGGCATCCCTTCTCCCCAAGTACGCCGATCACCTACTTCGCACTTCGAACTACGTCGCGGAGTACACGTCGAGATCCACGGGAATCCACTCGTCACGTCTTCGAATGTACCCCGAGGCGTTCTTTCGCGCGCCGCTGATCATACCGCCACGCGACGAGCAAGCCGCGATCGTTCGTTTCCTCGCGCATGAAAATCGACGAGTCGACGATTACGTTCGCGCCAAGAAGAAAGTCATCCGCGCCGCCAGCGATGCACGCGCATCCATAACCGACGAGGTCTCTTGGAAGTACGCTGCGCAGACGGCTCGGCTCGCTCTCGTCACGACCTCAGTTTTTCGGCCAGTCTCTCGCGAACGCAGTGCGTCTTACATCAGGCTGGGCCTTCGAAATCGCGGACGGGGAATCTTCCACAAGCCACCGCAGCTCGGCGAACACCTCGGCGACTCCGAGTTCTTCTGGGTGGAACCTGGCGACCTCGTAATCAGTGGGCAGTTCGCTTGGGAAGGTGCCGTCGCGATTGCAGCGGAAGCTGATCGGGGAACTATCGTCTCCCATCGCTACCCGATCCTTCGAGGAAAGCCTGAGGCCGCACTCACGCCGTACCTCTGGGCATTACTTCGCAGCGGGTACGGCGAACTCCTTCTGGACGTCAACTCACGAGGGGCGGCAGGTCGTAATCGTCCGCTTAATGACCGAGCGCTTGGGAAGGAGAAGATCCCCATCCCTCCTCTCGTCGAGCAGCAGCGAGTTGCTGAGTATGTGGCTGTGGAAGCAGACGTTCGTCGCTCTGTGGAGCGTGAGATTGCCGCTGTTCAACAATTCCGAGCGCAGTTGGTCGCGGACGTCGTGACCGGCCAACTGGACGTGCGCGCTGCGGCTGCGAGTCTGCCCCCCGTGGAGGACGATGGGCCCGCCGAGTTGTTGGGTGACGACAGCGACGATGGCCTCGACGATCAAGACAACGAGGCAGCATGACCACGGACACCTCCGAGAAGGGCCTCGAAGGCCTCATCGTCCGTTCGATGACCGGTCGGATCGCCCTGCTCTCGCCGCCGCATGTGGCGAGCGAAACCTCGACGCCGGTCGCCGGCGGTACCGGCTGGATCCTCGGCGACCCCAAGCACTACGACCGCGGCGCCTGCGTAGACCTCGTCCAGCTCCGTGGCTTCGTGTTGGCCACGCAACCCGAACTCGTCGAGAAGCTCTCGCTCGAGACCGACACGCCGACGCGCCGCCAGTTCCTCGCGCGGCTCGAGAAGGAGGTCGGCAAGCGCGGTGTCATCGACGTGCTGCGCAAGGGCATCGACCACGGCCCGCTGCACCTCGATCTCTTCTACGGCACCCCCTCGCCGGGCAACGACAAGGCCGCCGAGCGCTTCGCGTGCAACCGATTCAGCGTCACGCGGCAGCTCGCCTACAGCCGGGACGAGACGCGGCGCGCCCTCGACCTAGGCTTGTTCATCAACGGCCTGCCCATCGCGACCTTCGAGCTGAAGAACAGCCTCACCAAGCAGACTGTCGAGGACGCGGTCGAGCAGTACCGCCGTGACCGGGATCCGCGCGAGCCGTTGTTCGCGTTCGGCCGCTGCGTCGTCCACTTCGCCGTCGATGACAGCGAGGTTCGGTTCTGCACCGAGATCAAGGGCAAGGGCTCGTGGTTCCTCCCGTTCAACAAGGGCTACAACGACGGCGCCGGCAACCCGCCGAACCCGAACGGGCTCAAGACCTCGTACCTCTGGGAGGAGGTCCTCACGCCGCGCGGGCTGACCGACATCCTCGAGAACTACGCGCAGATCGTCGAGGAGACCGACCGCCGCTCGGGCAAGAAGAAGCAGAAGCAGGTCTTCCCGCGCTTCCACCAACTCGACGTGGTCCGCAAGCTCCTCGCCAACGTGAGCAAGGTCGGCGCCGGGCGGCGCTACCTCGTCCAGCACTCGGCGGGCAGCGGTAAGTCCAACTCGATCGCGTGGCTCGCCAATCAGCTCATCGCGGTGAAGCAGAGCGACGGCAAGGACGCTTTCGACTCGATCATCGTCGTCACCGACCGCCGAATCCTCGACGAGCAGATCCAAGCGAACATCAAGCAGTTCGCCCAGGTGAGCGCGGTGATCGGCGCGGTCACCGGGTCCGGCACGTCGAAGACCCAGCAACTCTCGAAGTTCCTAGAGTCGGGCAAGAAGATCATCATCAGCACCGTCCAGACGTTCCCGTTCCTCCTCAAGGAGATCGGTGACGCGCATCGCGGGCGACGCTTCGCGATTATCATCGACGAGGCGCACTCCAGCCAGGGCGGAAAGACCGCCTCGGCGATGAGCGAAGCCCTCGCGGAGGTGGCCGACGACCCCGAGGACGTCGTCAACGACGAGCTCCAGCGGCGTATGGACGCGCGCAAGATGCTCACCAACGCGAGCTACTTCGCGTTCACCGCGACGCCCAAGAACAAGACGCTGGAGATCTTCGGCGACGCACTCCCGCCCGACGCCGAGGGCAAGGTCCAGCACCGGCCATTCCACAGCTACACGATGAAGCAGGCCGTGCAGGAGGGCTTCATCCTCGACGTGCTGAAGTCGTACACGCCGGTCAACAGCTACTACAAACTGGTCAAGACCATCGACGGCGACCCAGAGTTCGACGTGAAGAAGGCGCGCAAGAAGCTGCGCCGCTACGTCGAGAGCCATGACACCGCGATCCGGCTGAAAGCCGAGATCATGGTCGATCACTTCCACGAGCAGGTGGTCGCGCTCGGGAAGATGAAGGGGCAGGCTCGCGCGATGGTCGTGACCAACGGCATCGAGCGGGCGGTGCAGTACTACGCCGCCTTCACGGACTACCTCGCCGAGCGGAAAAGCCCGTACCGCGCGATCGTCGCGTTCTCGGGCGAGCACGACTTCGGGGAAGGAAAGGTGACCGAGTCGTCGCTCAACGGCTTTCCGTCGTCGGAGATCCCGGACCGCATCCAGGAGGACCCTTACCGGTTCCTCATCTGCGCCGACAAGTTCCAGACCGGCTACGACGAGCCGCTGCTCCACACGATGTACGTCGACAAGGGGCTCTCGGGCATCAAGGCGGTGCAGACGCTCTCGCGCCTGAACCGCGGGCATCCCGACAAGCACGACGTGTTCGTGCTCGACTTCCAGAACGACGTCGAGGGGATCACCAAGGCCTTCGCCGACTACTACCGCACGACGGTCCTCAGCGAAGAGACGGACCCCAACAAGCTCCACGACCTGAAGGCGGCGCTCGACGGCTGGCAGGTCTACTCGCCGGAGCAGGTGGAGGAGATCAGCGCGCTATTCCTCGGCGGCGCGCAACGCGACAAGCTCGACCCGATCCTGGACGCGTGCGTCTCTGTGTACCTGGAGCGGCTCGACGAAGACGGTCAGGTCGACTTCAAGGGGAAGGCCAAGGCGTTCACGCGCACCTACGACTTCCTCGCCTCGATCCTGCCGTACTCGAACCCCGGCTGGGAGAAGCTGTCGATTCTGCTGAACTTCCTCATCCCGAAGCTGCCTGCGCCGAAGGAAGAGGACCTGTCGAAGGGGATTCTCGAGTCCATCGACATGGACAGCTACCGCGTCGAGAAGCAGGCGCTGCAGAAGCTCCAGCTACCCGACGACGAGGGTGTCGTCGAGCCCGTGCCCGTGGCTGGTGGCGGACGAAAGGCTGAGGCCGAGCTCGACCGCCTCTCGAACATTCTCAAGAGCTTCAACGAGCAGTTCGGCACGTTGTTCGAGGATGCCGATCGAGTCGCACGTCGCTTCCGCGAGGACATCGCGCCCAAGGTTGCCGCAGACCCCGCCTACCAGAACGCCAAGAGGAACACGCCGCAGACCGCACGAATCGAGCACGACAAGGCGCTTTCGAAGGTCATGCTCGAGTTGCTCAAGGACGACACCGAGGTCTACAAGCAGTTCGTCCAGAACGCGTCGTTCAAGCGCTTCGTGACCGACATGGTGTTCGGCCTGACCTCGGGCAGCGCGACATCGACCACGGGAAAACAGCCTTCGTCGCGCCCACCCAGCAGGCATCAGGCGCTCGAGGAGCGGCTCGCGCAGTCGTCGGATGCGCGCGAACGGCTCGGCGCTGTGCTCCTCGGCCAACTCGAGCGTAATAGACGCATCACGCTCGGCGACGCGATCCGAGCGGCGGAGAAGCTGAGCTTGGGCGACGACGACGCGCTCGCGGCGGTGGAACGCCTGGCTCGGCCGCAGACGGCGAGCCTGCAGAGGTTCTACGTGGACCGATCGGGCAGCCAGGCCCGCATCGTCAGCGCCGATGAGGTGCGGGAGCGCTCCGCGAAGGCGACTGACAGTCGGCGCGAGTGGGCGTCGGTGGTCGAGGTCGTGTGGGCAGTGAATGAGGGCGACGCGATCGCCGGGGGCGCGGCGTGAAAAAGGTTGACCCGGACTCTTCCCTTGAGCGGCTCCTCGGCCTCCTGGAGGGACACAACTCCAACCTGAAGGACCTTCTGCTCGCCAAGACCGAGCCGGAGTTCATCGTGGCCACGGAGGGTGCGATCGAGCGCGCGATGAAGACGATCGAGAACGGCGCGAAGGAGTACGCGACATTGAACGAGCCCGGCCTGTCCCATCTCCTTGCGGACTTCCTGAACCTCATGGGCTGGCGCGCGACCGCCGAGACGAATAATAACGGCCACGTCGACGTCGTCGTGGAGTGCGCGTTCGGCAGGCACTGGAAGTACTTGGGTGAGTGCAAGCTCCACAAGGGCTACCAGTACCACGTCGATGGGTGCGAGCAGCTACTCGGCTACTGCACCGGCCGCGAGCCGCGCGCGTTTTGCATGGACTTCATCGACGCGACCGATGCCTTTAAGAAGATGAAGAAGCTCCGTGCCGACATGGACAAGAAGCGCCCGCTCAATCAGAAGGCGGCAGGCGCCGATCACAACATCCTTGGCGCCTTCCTCACGAGTCACGACCACGATGGCGGCGCGGTGGTCGAGATCCTTCACCTCGGCTGCTCGGTGCCGAAGTCGTGAGGGCCGATACCATGATCCCGTCGGGGCTGCGGACTCTGTGCCCTGTGCTTACCCAAAACTTGATCGCTGTGTGATGAGCGCGTCTAGTCCTACAGTTGCAGTTTGAGGCGCGCTCCTCGGGCCCGGTAGTGGCAGTGCATGGCCACGGCTTGGTGGTGGCGACGCCAGCGGCTCCACG